>JBGPKH010000061.1:0-22639 GCA_041485845.1 Bryobacteraceae bacterium | reverse complement strand
GCCATTCTGCCGACCACCAATCCCACCTCCACCGCCATTTACAAGACGCTGATCTCGCTCAAAGCCGGCAACGCCATCGTCATCAGCCCGCATCCGCGCGCCCACAGGTGCACCTGCGCCACCGCCGCGATTCTCTACCAGGCCGCGGTGGAAGCCGGCGCGCCCGAAGACATCATCCAGTGCGTGGACAACGCCACCATGGAAGCCACCAACGCGCTCATGCGGCACGAGCGCACCGGCGTGATCCTTTCCACGGGCGGGCACGGCATCGTGAAGGCCGCCTATTCCAGCGGCAAGCCGGCCTTCGGCGTGGGCCCGGGCAACGTCCCCGTGCTGGTGGATACTTCAGCCGATCTCGAAGACGCAATCGCGAAAATCGTGGCGGGCAAGTCCTTCGACTACGGCACGGTGTGCTCCAGCGAGCAGGCCATCGTGGCGGAGGCGCCGCTGCGTGACCGCATCCTCAGCCTGTTGAAGGCGCAGAAGGCCTGGCTCGCCAACGACGCGCAGAAGGAAGCGCTCGGCAAACTGCTGATCATGCCCAACTGGACGGTGAATCCCCAGTGCGTGGGACAGGCCCCCACCAAGATCGCGAAGATGGCCGGGTTCGAAGTGCCGCCCGACACCTCCATCATCTGCGCCGAGGTCGGCGGCGTCGGCAAGCAGCATCCGCTGTCGGCGGAGAAACTCTCGCCGGTGCTCTCGCTGTATTTCGTCCAGGACTTCAACGCGGCCATGGACACCTGCTTTGCGCTGCTGAAATTCGGCGGCGCGGGCCACACCGCCGTCATCTACTCGAAGAACGATGCGCGCACGCGGGAGTACGCCCTGCGCATGCCGGCCATGCGGATCCTGGTGAACACGCCGGCGCCGCAAGGCTCCACCGGCATCACCACCGACGTGTTCCCGTCGATGACCCTGGGGTGCGGAGCGGTTGCGGGAAACATCACGTCGGATAATGTGGGCCCGCAGCACCTGATCAACATCAAGCGGCTGGCCTACGTGACGCGCAAGCCCGAAGAGGCCTTCGAGATGCCGCTGGATTACAACGCGGCACCGTCCGGCAGCGCTCCGGGACCGGTCGGTCCGGTCGACCGCGGTACCGTAGTTGCGGCCGTGGAACGGTATCTGGCGTCGCGCGGCATCGCGGTGGCGGCCCCCGCATCCGGCCCATCGTGCGGCTGCGACACGCCGAAGCCGGCAGTCAGGCAATCGGTAGTTCCGAACGTGGCGGCCGACGTGGTGGATCGTTTCCTGGCGCGACGTGGCGGCTCGGGATCGGCTGGTGGATTCGGCTGACTGGCAAAGGATGGCGCAGCGCAGCCGGAGCCCGCACCGAAGCCGAAAATTGCGGACTTCGTCTGCGAGGCCGACGTGCGGCTGGCGATCGAGGAAAAACGCAAGATCTATATCGGACCGAAGACCATCGTCACGCCATCGGGCCGCGACCTGGCTGGCCCCTCTGATATCCTGGTGTTGACACAGGGCTGAGGCATCGACTTGGACTTAAATCTGGACACACTCAAACGCGAAATCCTGGACTATCTCGATTCCGAGGGATTAGCCGTCTTTCACAGCAGCCCCGGCGGGCTCGAAGGTCTTCCCATGGTCCTTTGGGATACCGAACATCATCCCGACTACCAGCTCTTCCTCGAGGTCGCGAAGAAGAGTGGCATCAAGCTGATACTGTTCGCTACCCGCGAATTCGAGAGCAGCGATATAGACGAGCTCCTGGCGCAGCTCGAAGAATGCGATCTCTCGCGCGACGAGCGGCGCGAGTACGAAGCGCGCCTGCGCGAGCTGCGCATTTTCGAAGGCGTCACCTGCTCGCTGGAGCTGGCTTTCGACTACCACTCCCGCCTCCACGTCTACGAGGTGCAGCCGGATTGGTACGACGAGTTTCTCAGCGTGGAGGACGAAATCGTCTCCCGCATCGCCGGCGACGAAGACGTGGACGAAGGCGGCGACACGTTGCCCGGATATTTTTCGAAGAATTAGGGGCCCGTCATGAAACAACCTTTTCCCCGCTCGGTTTGGTCGCGGCTCAGTAACGCACCTCCGGCCGAGCCGCGACCGTCCTCGCGTTTGGCGAGCAAGGAAGCGGTCTTGCAATTGGCAACGTTGTTTTGTGACAAGAATTAGCCTGGCATGGCCGACTCCCGCTGGCTGCTCCCCGACCCGGAAGCCAGCGCGGTGGACGCGCTGGCTTCGGCGTTGCGCATCGGTAAACCCGCGGCGCGGGTGCTGGTGCATCGCGGCTTCGCCGACCCCTCGGCGGCCCGCCGCTTCCTGACGCCTTCCTTCGACGATCTGCACGACCCGCTCGCCATGCGCGACATGCCGCAGGCCATCGAACGCCTGCGGAAGGCCATCGACACCCGCGAGAAGATTCTCATCTACGGCGACTACGATGCCGACGGCACCACGTCCGTGGTCTTGCTCACGAAGGCCATCGAGCTCGCCGGCGGCGTGGCCGGCTTTCATGTGCCGCACCGTCTCAAGGATGGTTACGGCATGCGTCCGGAGGTGGTCGAGACCGCGGCGGCCGAGGGCGTACGCCTCATCATCAGCGTGGACACCGGAATCCGTGCGACGGAGGTGGTGCGGCTCGCCAACGAGCTCGGCATCGACGTCATCGTCACCGATCATCACCTGCCCGAGAGCGAGCTTCCTCCGGCGCGGGCGGTGCTGAATCCCAACCGTCCCGATTGCGGCTATCCCGAAAAGAACCTGTGCGGCGCCGGGGTGGCGTTCAAGCTGGTTCAGGCTCTGCTGGCTGGGCTCGGATGGCCCGCCGAAAAGGTGCGCCGCGTGTCGGAGTCGTTTCTCAAGCTGGTGGCCATTGCGACGGTGGCGGACGTGGTGCCGCTTACCGGCGAGAACCGCATCATCGTCAAACAGGGGCTGAGCGGTCTTCACACGGTGCGCAACCTGGGACTGCGCGCGCTCCTCGATGTCGCCGGGTTCACCGGCGACAAGGTCCCCAACGCTCGCCAGGTGGCCTTTCAGATTGCGCCGCGAATGAACGCGGCAGGCCGCATGGACACCGCCAAGGCGGTGGTGGAGATGTTTCTCACCAGCGATCCCGGCCGCGCGCGCGAGCTGGCGCAACAGCTTCACGACCAGAACACGGAGCGTCAGGAAGTGGAGGCCGCTATCCGCGACATCTGCGAGCGGGTGAAGGTGGACGAATCGGCCGCCGCCCTGGTCTACTACTCCGAAGACTGGCACCGCGGCGTGCTCGGCATCGTGGCCAGCCGCATGGTGGAGCGTTTCCACCGCCCCGTGTTTGTGCTCGGCCGCAATCCGGACGACGGGCTGGCACAGGGCTCCGGCCGCAGCATCCCCGCGTTTCACTTGCTGGATGCCTTGGAGGCGATGCCCGACGTGTTCCTGCGGTTCGGCGGCCATGCGCACGCGGCGGGTGTGACCCTTGAAACTTCGCGTGTCGCGGAATTCCGCGAGCGCTTCAACTCCTATGCGGCGGCGCTCCTTCGCCCGGAAGATTTCCTGCCGCAGGTGAATGTCGACGCGGTGATCGAGTTGCGCGAGATCGGCGAGCGGTCCGTCGACGACGTGTTTGCGCTCGCACCCTTCGGCCACTCCAATCCGCCGCCTCTGTTTGCAGCGCTCGACGTGGAGATCGCGGGCCCGCCGGCGCTGTGGGGCGAGAAGCACCTGAAGGTGATGGTCCGCCAGAACGGGCGCACGCTCTCGCTGAAAGCCTGGAACTGGGCCGAGCGTGCCGCCGAGTTTGCGGCGGGCGCCCGACTGGATGTAGCGTTCACGCTGGAAGAGGATCCGTATTCCGCCGCCCGCGGCTATCCCGGCTGGGCGGCGGTGCTCCGCGAGGTGCGGCCGGCGGCAAACCCGCGCTGTGCTACTCTCGCTCCATGAAGCGAGCCGTACCGTTTCTCCTCTGCGTCATCGCGGCCTTCGCCGCGCGCGAGGACGTTCTCATACAGGCCGACAAGGATTTCGCCAAGGCCGCTGCCGAGCGCGGCGCGGAGGGCTTCCTCTCGTTCTTCGCCGACGACGCCGCCATCCTGCCGAAGAACGGCGCGCCCATCACCGGCAAAGAGGCTCTCACTAAGGCCTTCCGCGACACTTGGGCGCAGCCCGGATATTCGTTGCAATGGACTCCGCTGGAGGCCGAGATGGCGAGCGGCAGCGACATCGGCTACACCTACGGCAGCTACGAGCGCAAACGCGTGGTCGATGGCAAGCCGCTGGTCGAGACCGGAAAATACGTCACCATCTGGCGGCGCCAGCGCGACGGCAAGTGGAAAGTGATCGTCGACATGGGGAACTGAGTCTCTCTCAGCCCCCCAGGCTCTGTCATCGGCTGTTGCGCCGGCGTGTGGGGCAGGATGGCATCCTGCGGCCGATTGCCAATCGGCCATCCGAGCGAAGCCCGGCAGGGAACTGAGCCTCATTCAGTTCCCCCGATCGGCCATCAGAGCGGGGACAGGGCCGTGATGACCAGCTTGAACGGCATCTGGTACTGGCCCTCATGCTGCTTGCCGTAGAGCGTCCCCCGCTGGTACGTGGTTTCACCTGGCCTCAGGAAGGTCCCATCTACGATCCACTGAGCGCCAGGCTGGCCGGCGGGAGCGGGAGTATACGTGACCTTCACCCAGGCTGTGTTCTTCGGGTAGTTCTCGTCCGAAGGTCCCGTGTTGGCGCCCAGGTCCGGAACGCAAGGATAGTCGCTGGGACAGGAGCCATCCGGGGGATGAAACGCCAGGCTGTACCCGGATCGGTTGGAGATGCTGATGTCAAAGCTGACGCGGGTATAAAAGATCGTGCTCGACGTGCCCAGGATGTTTTTTACGTTGACGAATGCGGCGCTGGAAAAGGGGGCTCCACCCGCAAACGAAGGAGGCGCGATCCCGAGGTAAAGCGAGCCAGCCTCGGCAGCGGGGAACTGAAATGTGAGCTTGCGTTGAGCATTCAGCAGGTTGATGGTCGCATCATTGGTGGCCCTGCTGCCGTCGCATCGGTGGATGAAGGCGGTCACGCCACTGACCCCATCCTTATACGGCTTGGATGCGTCGTCGTTCGAGATGGCGTTGTCCGGCGCCGCGGTGGCCAGGAAGGTCGCCTGAATCGGGACATTCGGGACGATACACTTGCCCGCCTGGGCGACTGCCGGCACGGTGGCGCATAGAAAAGTTGAGATCCAAAGCTGGCGTTTGATCATGAGTCGTTTGTCTCCTCGGAGTTCGTTTTTAGCAGTCCGCCCCCGGTCATCGAAATGCCTCGGGGGTTATTTGTCAGTCGCCATGCTTTCGATTGAAAATAAAACGCTTAGAGGAAGAAGTACCCAGACCTCGGTGCGGCGCGGTAGGAGGTCGCTATGGTAGACTCGAACGAAATCGCACCCGCAATGGCGAACGACGCTCATGCCGGTCCGGCCGCTTCAGCGGAACGGCCTATCCGCTTTGGCGCGTTTGAGCTGGATGCCCGCACCGGCGAGTTGCGCAAGCACGGCATTCGCATCCGCCTGCGCGAGCAATCGTTGCAGGTTCTCCTGATGCTGCTGGAACGTCGCGGCGAGGTCGTTCCGCGCGAGGAAATCCGCCAGAGGCTTTGGGCGAACGACACCAACGTAGAGTTCGATCACGGCATCAACGTCGCGGTTCAGCGATTGCGCGATGCATTGGGTGAATCGGCCCAGGACCCGCGCTTCATCGAGACGCTGGCCCGCCGGGGGTACCGCTTTCTGGTACCCACCCTCGATGCGCCCACACCTGAACCCGAAGCCGGTGTGCCGGAGCCGCCGATACCCGCCCGGAAGCCCCCGCGCCCGTTCGGCCCCATCTCGCTGCCTGCGGCGCTAGGGGCGGGAGTGCTGCTGGGTGCGGTAGCCGTCGGTCTGATCCCGCGGCCCAGGCCCCCGGAACCCGAACTGCGCTTCCTTTTGGCTCCGCCGGCACAGATCCCCGAGCCGGCGGCGCCGCAAATCTCGCTGTCACCGGACGGCCGGCTGCTGGCCCTGATTACCGCCGGCGACCACGACCGCAAGCGGTCACTTTGGATTCGTACGTTCCGTTCCTTCGACGCAACGCGGCTCGTTTCCGACTCCGGCTTCGAGTCGCCGATGCGGGGCTATCCCTTCTGGTCCCCGGATGGGAAATTCGTGGCCTATTTCACGGAAGGGGGTCTCTGGAAGATCGCGGCGGCCGGCGGCCCACCGCAGAAGATCTGCGATGCCGGCTCGGGCGAAGGCGGCGCCTGGAGCGGGGATGGCACCATCCTGTTCGGAACTGCGGCGGGCCCTCTTTACCAGGTTCCGCCCACCGGGGGAAAGCCTACCCCGGTCACGCAGCTCGACCAGGCTGCTGGCGAGATGTCTCACACCTGGCCCCAGTTCCTTCCGGACGGCCGCCACTTCCTGTACCTGGTCCGAAACAAGGAAAAGAGCGCGATTTATGCCCAGGGACTCGGCACATCGTTCCGCAAGCTGATCGTCAAGAGCCAGGTGCGGGCGATGTACGCGGCCCCCGGATATCTGGTCTTTCCCAGCGGCAACACGCTCGCCGCACAACTCTTCGATCCGGATCGGCTCGAAGTGAGAGGCAATCCCGTCCCCATTGGGGAGGTGCTGGCCAATCGCGAGAACGGCCGGGCCGCCTTTTCCGTATCGCAAACCGGTGTGCTGGCTTACCGCGCTCCGCCCCAGCACCCGCACCAGGCGATCTCGTGCGACCGCCAAGGCAATTGCATTCCCATCGGCGAGCCAACCAGGCTGACCAACCTGTCACTGTCGCCCGATGAGCGCTATCTGGCGCTGACCACGTTCGACAATTCCATCGGCGAGAATCTGTGGCTGCTCCAGTTGGCGACGGGAGCAGTTTCCAAGTCTCCGGTCGAACCCAGCCCCTACCTGGGCAAGGCGGTCTGGTCGCCCGATTCCCACCATTATGCGGTGGCCGGGGGATTGGAAAGCCGGATCGAATCCGCCGGCATCGACGAGCTTGCGGCCAGGCTCGTTTTCAGCAGCAGCGAATCCAGAAGATGGATGGACGATTGGTCTCTAGACGGCAGATTTCTTTTGCTACACGACTCGAGCGCCATCTTTCTTCTGACCGCGGATGGAAAAGGGGGTATCGAGAAGCTCGCCGGAATTGCCGGCCTGTCCGGCCTCCAACTCTCTCCAGACGGCAGGCGGGTAGCATACGCGACATCGGGCCCGCGGCCCCAGGTTTATGTGGCCGCATTTCCTTCCTTCGACGACCGGAAACTCGTTTCTACCGATGACGCCTGCCAGCCCCGGTGGCGGGCGGATGGTAAGGAGCTTTTCTATGTGTCGCCGCGGGACGGCAATCTCATGGTGCTGGCGTTCGGTTCAGGCGCGCCTCCGCAGCGCCTGTTCCGCCCAGGGCTGCCGCTTGCCTGCAATTGGAGCCAATATGCGGTGAGTCACGATGGCCAGCGGATTTATGCGTACCAGCTAAAGGCTGATCCCGAGCGCGCCAGCGATATCAACGTGGCCATCAACTGGGCCGAGCCGCTGAGAAAGTGATCCGCATGTTCGATTGGAATCGGGATCCCCATCGCCGCTACAATCCGCTGACCGGCGAGTGGGTGCTCGTCTCGCCGCACCGCGCCGAGCGGCCCTGGCAGGGACAGGTCGAGACCATCGGTGCTGAGTTGCGGCCCGAATACGACCCCGAGTGCTACCTCTGTCCCGGCAACGCGCGCGCCGGCGGCAAGCGCAACCCGCCGTACACCTCGACCTTCATCTTCGATAACGATTTCGCGGCGTTGAAGCCGGAGACAGCGATCGAGCACTTCGAACGCGGCGGACTGCTGATCGCCGAGACCGAGCCGGGGATCTGCCGGGTGGTCTGCTTTTCCCCGAAGCACAATCTCACCCTCGCCAACATGGAGCCGCGCGATCTGCGAAAGGTGGTGGATGCGTGGGTGGAGCAGTACGCCGATCTCGGGTCGCTGCCTTCGATCAACTATGTGCAGATCTTCGAGAACCGCGGCGCCATGATGGGCGCCAGCAATCCACATCCCCATTGCCAGATCTGGTCGAATCACGCGCTGCCAAACGAAGTCGCCAAGGAACAGGCGTCGCAGGCGGCGTGGCGCGGTCAACTGGCGGCCTGCCTGCTCTGCGACTACGCCAGGATCGAATCGGCGGCAGGCGACCGCGTGGTGGACGAGAACGAAAGCTTTCTATCGGTGGTGCCTTTCTGGGCCGTTTGGCCGTTCGAGACGCTGGTGATTTCGAAGCGCCACCTGACGGCGCTCGACGGGCTCTCGGACGCGGAGCGCGATGACCTGGCCAGTATCCTAAAGCGCGTCACGGCGCGCTACGACCGGCTCTTCCAGGTATCGTTTCCGTACTCCATGGGCTTTCACCAGCGCCCCACCGACGGAGCGGCGCACGAAGAGTGGCACCTGCACGCGCACTTCTATCCACCGCTGTTGCGGTCGGCGACCGTGCGGAAATTCCTGGTCGGCTACGAGATGCTGGCCGGCCCGCAGCGCGACATCACAGCGGAGGCGGCGGCGGAGAGGCTGCGGGCGGTGTGAGCGGAAAACCGCAAATGCATTTGCGGTTTTGGCCGGGCGCTCACCTCGCGCTGAGATACTTTTTGGGCACCTTCAGCGCCATGGTTCCGGCCACGGTGACCACCTCGTACTTCCCCACCGCCCCGATCAACTGGTGCGCCGCCCACGGCTCGAGCTGGTAGTCGTTGACCAGCCAGCGGACCATGTCGGTGGTGGCCATTTGCAGCGCGCGGTCGAGCGAGCTGGCGAATTCGGGCTGCGATCCCAGGCTGATGAGCGTGTCGTCCCGTTCCACTCGCGGGCCGCTGACGCGTGCGTTCTTCTTCACCTCCACCGAAAACTCAACGTCCATGGAAGTCTCGACGCCCGTGCCGGTCGGTTCGCCGTCGGCCATCAGCGCGTGGCCATCGCCTAGGAACAACAGCGCGCCGCGATGGAAGACCGGCAGGATCACGCTGGCCCCTTCGCCGACTTCGTTGTAGTCGAGATTGCCGCCGTAGTTGCCCGAGGGCGCCGAGGTCGGTACGAAATCGCCGGGCGCCGCCACCCCGATACAGCCGAGCATGGGACGCGCCGCGAACTCCAGCTTCACCTTGCCGCTGACCGGCTCGCGCAGGTGGACGGTGTTAGCCTTCAGGTCGATGTCCCAGGGAATCAGGTTGTCGCGCCCCTTGCGCACCAGGTCGGGCTTGTAGCGGTTCGGATACGTGGTTTCGATGGAGTCCGCGGTGAGCGAGAACAGGCCGAGTCGATATGCGGTCCAGCCCCAGTTGCGGTTCAGCCGGACTTTCCGCAAATGCACCACGAGGGCATCGCCCGGCTCCGCGCCTTCGATGTAGAAAGGCCCCGTGAGAGGGTTGCTGGGCTCGGACAACTGTTCGTTCTTGTAGTTCTGTCCGCCGGCGTCAAGCGTCTTGGTGACGACGATGTCGCCCGGGTTGATCTTCAGGAACACCGGGTTGGTGGCCGAGAACGTGCGGTAATACTTGTCCGGGACGGCGGTGCGGGTCTCGGCGAACAGAGACACGGCCGCGAGAACGGAGAGCAGGATCTGGGAACGCATGGTTCATCTTTGCACGGAAGGGGCGGCGATTTCCTCCGTGTACTCCGTCTCGATGTTTTCGAAGAAGACGCCCTGAAACTGGCTGGGCTTGAGCGGGCGCGGCAGATCTAGCTCGAGCTTGTGGTCCTGGTCCGCGGCGAGATCGGAAACGTCGGCGTAGAATCCCACGAAGTTGCGGCGGTTGGCGCGCACCGACGCGTAGGCCTTGAGCAATTCCACGGGCCGGCCGTCGATCTTCAGCGATGCGGTCCAGCGGTCGTCGGGTTCGGCCAGTTGCACGTACAGCAGCAGCCGTTCCGGGACCAGCCAGGTGCTGCGATGGTCCTCGGCAGTCCATGGAATCGGCCACGCCTTGCGCCGCGCGGCGAGTTGCTCGACGATGCGTTTGGGAATGCGGAATGTGGCGGAAACGGGTCCGCCGGTGAACGCGGGATCGTAGGTGTCGATCTGCTGGTAGTGGCGGAATGGCGCCCCGGCGAACGTCACGGGAATCTCGAAAAGGCCTCCGCCCGGGCGCGAGAATGGCATTTCCTTGCCATTTACGAGAACGGACTTCACTTTGGAGGCGGAAGGCGCCGCCACTAGCAACTTCTCTTTCGTGCCCACCTCGCCGCGCACGCCGGTGAGCCGCAGAACGCCTTCCTGAATCTCGCTCCGGCCCGGCGCGTTGAACAGGGTCGCCGTGCGCACGGGCTCCGCGGACTCGATCTCCAGCACCACGGCCGACCCGCCATCCATCTCGCGCGTGACGGTGCCGCCGAAGGACCATACGCCCGAGCCCGGCTTGCCGATGGCGCGTTTTTCGAGCGGGTACAACTCCTTTAGCGCGTACTTGCCTTTCTCCTTCAGCCCGATGGTCTCATCGAGCGTGAAGGTGGCTTCCACGCGCCGGCCGTTGGGGTTGAAGAGAAACACGAAGCCGCTGTCGTCCAGAATCGCCGACGTTCCATCCGCCTTGCCGATGGCGGGCTGCCCGAGAATCGTGCGCGTGTGCCGCAGATGGTCCTTGTTGGCGTCGGTCCAGTCGATCCAGTGCAGGAACCACTTCTTGTCCTCGCCGGAAAAGTTCCGGAACTCCGCCTCGTCGCGCGCGGGAATCAGATTGAGCACGTTGTTCCAGCCGGCGATGGCGATCGAGGAGAGCAGCGAGTAACGCCATCCCAGGTAGTCCCAATCGCGCTGGCGGAAGGGCAGCGCCATCTGGCCCACCGGCGTGACGGCCTCGGGCATGTGGCCGGAATCGTCGTTGCGCCCGGTCTGGTGAGTCACAAACCCCGGCACGATCTCGCTGGGCGCGAATTCGTAGTTGCGATAGCGATACGCGGTGTAGCGCTCGCGGTCGGCGGAAACGCGGTCGAGCTTCAGGTCGGGGAAGGAGACGAAGCTCTCGGGCTGCTCGTCGGTGGAGGTGGGATGCGGATAGCTGCCGGCCAGCCACGTCCACGGACCGTAGTTCTGATACGCCTGGCGGCCGTCGATCACGAGGTCGGGGATGCGGCGGCGCAGCGTTTCCATCACGCGCCGCCAGCCCCACCACTGCGCGTACTTGCCGGCGCCGTCGAGCGTGAGAAATGTGTGGTCGAACGCATACCCGCTGATGCCGGTGTGCCGGTAGAAGCCCTCGAGCGCGCCGATCAGCCATTCCTGGAGGCTGTGTATGCCGAGGTTGGCGCGCGTGCCGTTGGCCGCGACCAACCACTCCTTCGACTGCGTGAAGCCCATCACCGGGTAGACGTACGCCACCAGCCCCAGCTTTTTCGAACGCGCGTAATCCAGCATCTCGCGAACTCCGGCCGGGATGGGTCCGCTCGAGGGGTCCCACTGGTTCTGGCGAATCTTCTCGCCGAGTCCAAGCCACAGAACGTATTCCCATTTCCAATCGTCGCGGCTGTCCTCGCGCCGCGAGACTTCCGAATTGGCGGGTGCGAACAGCACGTGCTCGGCGCCGAGGTTGGCGGCCATGTCGAGGATGCGCTTGTACTCGGTGCGGCCTTGAGGCGTGGCGATGTCGATCTGGTAATCGTTGGCGCACCAGCCGACCATGATATTCAGCGGGTTCGCCGGCTTATAGAGCAGCGATGCGCGCACCGCCTCGGTGAAGGCCTCGACTTCCGCTTCGTCCATGCCGGGCGTGGCGTCGATGGGGCCCAGCATCCATTCGGGCAGCATCTTCTCGGGCAGCTTGCGCCCGGAAAGCTCGTAGGGCGCAATCAGCCCTCGGTCGGCTTCGAACGGGCCCCACGCCATGTCCCAATCCATGGCGGGCTTGTAGGCGACCGAGAAATCGTTCGCTTCCCGACGGAAGGCGAGGAACGGATTCTGGGCGGTGACCAGGAGCCCACGCGACTTCTCGAAGCGCAGGAACGCGCCGTAATCGCCGGTGCCCAGGTTCTCGCGGCCGCGGTGGAGCACGTAGACGTCGCGCACCGGTTCGGCGACGGAGTTGCGAAACATTGTGACTTCATCAAGGCGGAACTTGCCCGGCGGCGCCGACGTGACGATCAGCCGCTTGGTAACGAAGCGGCCGGTTTGCACCAGTTCGTACACGGCATCGATTTTGTAGGGCCCGGCGGTGAACGAGTAGGTGACGTTTCGCTCGCCGTCCTTCCGCTCCGGCGCGCCCAGGGACTCGCTGGCGTAGCTTTGGCCGCCGAGCGTGATGGTGAATTCGTCCTTGGGAAAGCGCCAGGTGGCTTGAGTAGCCGCGCCGGTGAGGGACACCAGCCCGCGGCTGTTGAAGCGGGCAGTGACTTTGCCGTTGGAGAGATCGCCGGACGCGGCCAGCGCCGGCAGGAGCGCGGAAATCAGGACCGCAAGCGAACGGAACATGACACCACCAGAATCGCACTTCAGGGCACGATCCGGATTTCGGCGACTCTCTTGTCGATGGCCTTGCCGGTGTAGTATCCGCCGACCGCCGCTCCGGCGATGCCACCGGCGATGACTGCCGGAACAATCACGACCAGCGGCCCTTCGTAGAGGTCGATGCTGGACGCCGCCACGATGCCGCCCGCGAGGCCCACCGCGCCCAGCGTGCCCAGCACTCGACCGAGCTTGCGGTACTCCGTCACGCGCAATACCGACAGGCCCTGTCGGGCGACGAGGTGCTTGCCTTTGGGCTGGGCCTGTCGGTTGGACGACTTCGAGACGTTCAGCCGCAAGCCGTCCGGCTCCACCGCGATCACCTTGCCTTCGACGCGCGTACCGTCCGGCAGAACGAAGGCGACCTTCTTTTTCGTAATTCTCGACGCCAGATCTTCCCATTTGAGCTGCGCCTGGCGCGGCTCGGCGACCGCCCATTCGCAGCCCACCGACACCAACGTCAGAATGAGGATCCATCGTTTCATGGTTTGGTTTCTCCTATGCCGATCAACTCGACTTCGAACGCCAGCACGGCGTTTCGGCGGAACCACGCCGGGAACGCCGGCCTCCCGGCAGGCCAGGTGCGGGCACACGCGCAGTCGCCGGATGCCGCCGGTCTGCATCCCTTCCACGCCGCGGTTCAGATGGCCGGAGTATCGCACGGTGACGCGGCCGCCGCGGCGCGCAACCGCTCCGCTGGCGGCCTGGATTTCCTCTCGAGACCGCTCACACTCCCACCTTACAACGCTTGCGAGCCGAATATGGGTGGTAAAGTATTTTCAGGCCTGTAACGACCGAATAACCGCACAGGAGGTTAACTCGCAATGTGGCAGGATCTACGCTTGGCTGTGCGCCTGTTGTGGAAGAGCCGTGGCGCCACGGCGCTTTCCATCGTGTCGATCGCGCTCGGCATCGGGCTTACAACCGGGATTTTCAGCGTCGAAGACGCGATGTTGATGCGGCCCTTTCCGTTGGACCGGCCCGCCGAACTGCTGTACGCCACCTCGCGAGGCGACGACGGACGGACGTTCCTGTACGGCTGGCCCGACTATGAGGACATGGTCAAGGCTGGAGCGGCGCTGGGAGAATTCGCGGCATACCAGCGCCGCGGCGTTCTATTGACGCGCGATGAAGACAGGGAGTTCCTCCTGGCGACGCCGGCAACCGCGAACTACTTTTCGCTGCTCGGCGTGAGGGCCGCGATCGGACGCGCGGCGCTGGATGACGCCGCGGGCCGGCCGGCGGCGGTGCTCGGTCACCGGCTGTGGACGCGGGTGTTCGGCGGCGATCCGCAAATCGCGGGGAAGACCATCGTGCTGAACGGGACGGCATTCTCCGTCGCGGGGGTCCTGCCGGCGGACTTCTCCGGGCTGCAGCGCGGCGTCTTGACTGACATCTGGATCGGCACGGAGGCCTGGTTCGAAGCTTTGAGAAACCGCGGCGACCGCCAGGATCGCAAGGGCCAATTCGAGATCGTTGCGCGGCTGAAGCCCGGGGTGAACCCGGAGAGCGCCGCCGCCCGGTTGGACGCGGCGATCCGTGGACCCGGCAAGCGGAATGCGGCGCCCGCCGGCAAGTACGCCACGCTGCTCATGGCTCCGTTCGCTCCGGACTGGAGGAAGAGCATGACCATCGGCGGCGGAACGGTTCTCATCCTGGGGCTGGTTCTGTTCGTGGCGTGCGCCAACGTGGCGCAGTTGCGGCTGGCCCAGGCCGAGGCGCGCCGCAAAGAACTCGGGGTGCGCTTCTCCCTCGGCGCGAGCGCCGGGCGGGTGGTGCGGCAACTGCTGACCGAGAGCGGCCTGCTGGGGCTCGCCGGAGGGGCACTCGGGTTGTGGCTGGCGCATGGAGTGATGGTTAAGGCTGCCGAGTTTCTCTCCGCCGGCCGCACCTTCATCGACTACGGCATACGGCTCGATCACCGCGTGTTGGCCTGGTCGCTGGCGGCCACTCTTTTTGCAGTGCTCCTGACGGGACTGGCGCCGGCGCGCCATGTTCTACGCCTGAACCTGGTCGAAATTCTGAAATCCGAGCCGGGGGGCGGCGGATCGCGTGCCGGGTGGCAGAAACAGGTCCTGGTCGTGGGTCAGGTGGCGGTGAGCGTGGTGTTCTTCGGGATGGCGGTGCTTTCGCTCCTGAGCCTGCGGAACGCGCTCGCGATTCGGCCGGGGCTCGACCCGCAGAAGAAGCTGCTGATCCTGAACGCGAGCCCGGGTGCGCGGATGCCGACTGCGGAATGGGCCGAGCGGGTGTGTGAGCGCCTCGCCGGGCTGCCGGGCGTGCGCGGCGCGACGTTCGCGCGGCGCCTGCCGCTGGCCGGGTCGGGCGGCGGCGCCTCCGTCCGCGTAGAGATACCGGGCCAGGCGCCCCTCGGTGTACATTACAACAACGTCGGCGGGAACTACTTCCCGGTGATGGGCACGCGCATCCTGGCCGGGCGTCCGCTCGACGGCAATGACCGCCAGGGCGGTGCGCCGGTGATGGTCGCGTCGCAGACCTTCGCACGCCAGATTTTCGGCGCCCGGACTCCGCTGGGCGAGTGGGTTCCGGTGAATGGAAAGCTGCGCCAAATCGTCGGGGTAGCGGAAGACAGCAACTCCAACGACCTGCACGAGCCGCCGGAGCCCTTCCTGTATTTTCCCTTCGCGCAGATGCCGTCGGGCGATCTCACCCTGATGGTCGAAACGGCCCGCGACCCGGCAGCCCTGACGCAGGCGGTCCGCGCCGAGCTGAAGCAGTTCGACCGGCGGGCCACGATCTATTCCTCCTTCACGCTGCGCGAGCACCTGGATCGGGCGCTCTCCAGCGATTGGATGACGGTCATGCTGTCGCTGGTTCTGGGCGCGTTCGGAGTTCTGCTGACCGCCGCGGGTCTTTTCGGTGTCCTGCAATACACGGTGAACCGGCGGACGCGGGAAATGGGACTGCGCATGGCGCTCGGCGCCAGTGCGGACGGCATCCAGCGGCTGGTGTTGTTCCAATCCCTGCGCATGGCCGCCTGGGGCGCGCCGTTGGGCCTGCTGCTGCTGGGCGCTGCCGCCCAATACCTGCGCTCACTGGTGCCCCTCACCACTCCGTTCCACCCGCTGGCGTACGGTTTGAGCGCCGTGGCGGCCGTGGCCATCGCCCTGGCGGCCGGCTGGCTGCCCGCGCGGCGCGCGACGCGCGTGGATCCGGCTACGGCGTTGCGGGCGGAGTAAGGGGGCCCGGTCAGCGTTCCCCCGCCGAGGAATGACCGCGTTTGGTACGCGGTCATGTTACCCCCGGCTGCCCGCAGTCCTTTCAAACAGCGCGGGTGACCCAGGGCTGCACACGCTTGCCTTTACCGAACGCTCGGACGGCTGGATGGCATCATTCTCCAACAGCGGTTGGACGATCCTGCGGAGCCAAGGACAGCAATTCCTTTCGCAGCATTTCTTCGAGGGATTTAATGCTCTTGTGAATCAAGCATCGCTGTCCCCTCACGTCAAACTTCAGATCTTCTGTCTGGCGCACCGTCAAGATCGTGGTTTTCCCGCAGCCCCACGCATAGCCGACTTCAAGGTACACATTCGGATTTGCGGTTGACAAGTCCGCGACGATCAGGCTTGCCGACGCAATCCGTCTCTTCACCCAGTCCAGCACGTCTCCTGTGAAGCTTGATTGATCGGCCCTTTCACACAGGTAGCCAGCACCGTTCACCGCGTTCTGAATTCCATAATGAAAAACGTCGTCCATGCTGTCCGCGAAAGGCATCGCCACAAACACGTAAGGCTTGCTGGCCGAAGAGTACCCCGCGGAGCGTAGGCTCTCGCCCATGGATTTTCTAATCGCACGGACCGCTTCCTTTGTGTCAACGGATATCCAGCCGCCTACAATCAGGTGTTCAAGCAACTGCTGCAACCGCGCAGCCCTCCCAGGGTTCCGTTCAACAACACTGATGCGCGTCAGGGCGGGCGGAAAATCGCCGCTTATGACGGCATCCCCGGTCCACTCCATAATGTTGCTGCGCGTATTTCAGCGCAAGTACGTCGGCGGTGAAGGTCAGCGCATCCCCTTCAACGACCGCAACGGCGATGGTTCCAACCCGAGAGTCGCCCATGTGTTTGGACTTTCCAGATCCTGAGTCTATCACTCGACAGCCACTACGGGATAGCTTGTCTTGCCGCCTAACGGCGATGAGCATGTTGGACGCCTTTGCCGGCCTTACCGGGCGCGCGCGACCGTACACCAAATGGGAAAGGAAAAAGTCCATAACGCCATCAACTGGCCTTCCGCAGAACGTCCTCAACTGCCTCCGGGTGCTTGGCGATGACTGCCAGCAGCACTCGCGCAGGCCCATCCGGGCGGGTCCGCCCCTGTTCCCAGTTGCGCAGTGTTGCTGGAGGAACGCCGAACCTGGCAGCGAACTGCGCCTGGCTCAGTTTGAGGCCACGGCGAACGGCGCGAACGTCGATAGTCGGCACCTCGACAGTCGTAACGCGCACTGGCACGTCCTCTCCGCGCGCCCAAGCGATAGCCTGATCCAGCCCGCGTATGATCCGCTCACCCGGCGTGAGTCTACGCCGGCTCCTTGCCGTCTTTTCCGTCTTGGTACCGGTCTTCTTCACCTGGTCCTCCTTTGCTGCAGCGTCCGAATCAATTCCGGGATCCTCTTCTTCATTGCATTTCGCTCGGCCTTCGTCAAGTTGGCCTTCACGTTCTTCGCGTACATATCGAGCATCACGGCCGGCAGGCCCTCGCTGTGGTAGTAGTAGATCACTCGGGCACCGCCCAGTTTCCCGCGGCCCTCCAGCGCCCAACGCAGTTTCCGCACACCACCGGTTTCCGGGATTATGTCGCCCGCGTCCGGGTTGGTCGCCACAAACATCACCAGCTCCGCGCGTTTCACCTCGGTCATCAACCGCTCCGCCGCAAGCACGAATTCTTCGGTCTCGATCACCGTCATCGGCGCGCGTTCCATGCCTCCTCACTATACGCTGATGGCGCATATCAAAACAATGACGGCAGAGCAGGAGGTCTCTCCAAGTCTCTCTTCGTATGCGTTGTCACCCCTTGAGAATCCGCTCGTAGTCGTCGTGCAGCCCGATCCAGAACCAATGGAAGGCATCCCCCTCGCGTATTGCCAGAGCACGATAGGAAGAAGAAACCCGCACGGTCCAAAACGGCCCGGCAGATTTGAACCGGAGAGAGGGGTGAAAGGGATTTTCACGAAGGAGACGATACTGCTTGTCTGCCAGTCGCTGCACTGCTTTAGGCAGCTCGGCGTATCGATCCCAGAATCGGGAGAAAGTCCGGTGCTGGAAGTTCACGCTTTCTGTTTGCGGCGCTCGGCGCAAACTTCCTCGATCGGTCTGGTCTTACCTTCGGCGATTTCACGTTCGAGTTCAGCCAACAAGGACATACCCCGGCCGCCTGGAGAAAAATCGCGCTCGATCTGCTGGTCCCAAGCTTCCTCCTCCAACTCTTCGAACCAGTTGGCGAGCTGCTTACGTTCGGATTCGGAAAGATGGACGATGGCTTCCTTGATGGCTTCCACGGTCATACTTCAAACGTAGCCCGTTTGCGAACATCCGGCAAGTCCCGCCTTCGGCCGTCCAACTTCCGTTTCCGCACATCACAGGTTGTACACTGGTCAAAGGCCGGCGGCGCCGGTCTTCGTAGGAGGGGAACTGGAAATGCGATACGGCATTGGTGTGGCCGCGCTGCTGCTGACGCCTATAGCGAGTGTGGCGCAGCCGTCAACGGCGGCGAGCGCGGCCTTTCAAAAAGTCTGTAGCGGCTGCCATACGGTGGAGACCGTCACCGCGCAGCGGCGCACCCGCGCGCAGTGGCAGGAGAACATCACCTCGATGATCGCCCGCGGCGCGAAGGGCACCGACGAGGAATTCGCGCTCGCCCTGGACTACCTGGCCACGCAGTACGGCCCGGCGTCTCCGGGCGGACGCGGCGGCGCTCCGGGCACTCCAGCGGGCGGCGGCCGGGGACGCGGCCCGGCATTCTCCCCGGGTCCCGCCGACAAGCACGTGGTCGATGAGGCCGCCGCCAATCGCGGCCGCAAGGTCTATGCCGCCGAGTGCATCACCTGCCACGGCACGCACGCCCGCGGCAGCGACCGAGGCGCCGACCTCGTCCGTTCCGAGATCGTCCTCCACGACCGCTACGGCAGCACCATCGGGCCGTTCCTCAAGAAGGGCCATCCGACGCAGACCACGCCCGTGGCCCAACTCACCGCGGCGCAGATCGAGGATCTCTCGCACACCATCCACCAGGAGGTCTACAATACGCTGCGCGCCGCGCTCCAGATCCAGAACGTCCTCACGGGCGACCCCAAGGCGGGCGCCGCCTACTTCAACGGCGAAGGCAAGTGCTCCTCCTGCCACTCGCCGACCGGAGATCTCGCCAAGATCGGTTCGCGGATGGATCCTGCCGCGTTGCAGCAGCGCTTCCTCTTCCCGGGCGGTGGGCGTGGCGGCGGCCGCGGTGGCCGTGGACGCGGCGTCGCGGCGGGGGAGAATCCCGTGACCGTTACCGTCACGCCTGCATCGGGCGCGCCGATCACCGGCTCGCTGGTGCAGCTAGACGACTTCAACGTCGCGCTCCGCGACAGCGCCGGCGAGTATCGCTCGTTCAAGCGCACGCCCGCTCTGAAGGTGGTCAAGAATGACCCCGCTCAGGCGCACCACGAGCTGCTCGACCAGTACACCGACAAGAACATCCACGACCTCGTCGCCTATCTGGAGACCCTGAAATGAAGGCCTTTCTTCCCGGCGCCATCGGCACCCTCTTGCTTGCTTCCGCCGCCCTGCTGGCGCAGGGCCTGAACCCCGCCAAGCTGGGAGCGCCGCCCACCGACACCTGGCCGACCTACAACGGCGACTACACCGGGCGCCGCTACAGCACGCTCGCCAAGATCAACCAGGCGAACATCAACTCGCTTGGCCTGGCGTGGGTCTACCGTGCCAACGGCGCGCTCGGCGGCGGGGGCGGCGGGGGCGGACGCATCTCCGCGACCCCCGTCCAGGTGAACGGCATCCTCTACTTCACCATGCCGGACCACGCGTGGGCGGTGGATGCGCGCACCGGCCGCGAAGTGTGGCACTACACCTGGACCTCCCACGGCGGCGACCACATCGGCAACCGCGGCGTCGGCGTGTACGGCAACTGGCTGTACTTCGAAACGCCGGATTGCAATCTGGTGTCGCTCAATCTGAAAGACGGAAGGGAGCGCTGGCACAAGCCCATCTGCGACCTCGACCAGTATTACTTCGGCTCCATGGCGCCGCTGGTCGTCAGGAACCACATCATCACGGGCGTCAGCGGCGACGATCTCGACCGTCCCGGCTACATCGAGTCGCACGACCCCGAAACCGGCGACTTGCAGTGGCGCTGGTACACCGTCCCGCAGAAGATGGGCGATCCGGGGTCGGAATCCTGGCCGAGTGAAGAGGCCATGAAGCACGGCGGCGGCATGACGTGGCTCACCCCGACGTACGATCCCGACCTGAACATGATCTATGTGCCCACCGGCAACCCGCAGCCGGTGATCGCGGGAAAGGCCCGCCCCGGCGCGAACCTGTTCACCGCGTCGGTGGTGGCGCTCAATCCCGACACCGGAAAGATGCAGTGGTATTTCCAATCGTCGCCGCACGACACGCACGATTGGGACGCCACGCAGACGCCCGTGCTCTTCGATGGCGAGATCAACGGCCAGAAGCGCAAGCTGGTGGCGCAGGCCAGCCGCAACGGCTATTTCTTCGTGCTGGACCGCGCCACGGGCAAGAACATTTCGAGCTCCGAGTACGTGAAGGTCAACTGGTCGAAGGGTGTCGATGCCAAGGGATCGCCGATCCCCAATCCCGCGAAAGAGCCGCAGCTCGACGGCGCGCTGGTCTCGCCCAACCAGGGCGGCGGCACCAACTGGCCGCCTCCCACGTACAACCCCGACACCGGCCTGTTCTACGTCAGTGCGTCGCGCGCGTTCAGCGTTTACTACATCTACGACCCGAGCGACAAGCCCGAGGGCTGGGGCGGCA
The DNA here is from genome assembly GCA_041485845.1 of Bryobacteraceae bacterium. GTDB lineage: Bacteria > Acidobacteriota > Terriglobia > Bryobacterales > Bryobacteraceae > OMOG01. The sequence goes on along the minus strand of JBGPKH010000061.1, from coordinate 2,170 downwards.
ACGACCGCGGCGGCTTCGGTGAATCGATGATCCAGGCGATCGACTACAAGACCGGCAAGGTGAAGTGGAGCCATAAGTGGGAGGGCGGCGGCCGTTCCGGCCTGTTGTCGACCGCCGGCAAGCTCCTGTTCGCCGGCGACGGGTCCGGCAACCTGGTGGCGCTGGATCCCGCGAGCGGCAACCCGCTGTGGCATACGAATCTCGGCAACTCCGTGACCAACGGCCCGATCACCTACGAGCTCGACGGCACGCAGTATCTGGTGGTCGCCGCCGGCGACAATTTGTTCGGCTTCGCGATGCTGCGCTGACAACCGCCGCACACCTCCGGCCGTTCCCACGAGCCGCACAGATCGGATCGGCCTCGAGTCGGCCGCGTCGTAAGGCGCCTCCGCCACGCAGGCCGGCTTGTCGTTGCTAAACGAGGTGCTGGCACTTGTCCGGTTTCACTATTCGGCCATGTGACGCTGAAGAATTATGGGCCGCCGATGAACGCGGATCAACGCAGATAAGAAAACACGGGTGTGATCTGCGTTCATGAAGGTTGCATCAAACTGCACCTCCAGTGACACAAGGGTTTGTCCCACCGGCGGCGGTCACCCCGAATCCCTCATTGCTGGATTGCTGGTAACGGAGGATGATCTGGCGCACGGCTGGAGTGTTGAAATCCTTCCCTCGTGCAGTTTTGACTCTACCGAGAGATGTTTTTTTGGGCTGGACGTGACTGAAAACGAAGTGGCGAAACAGATCGTGGATGCGGCCTACCGCGTGCATACCAGCCTCGGGCCGGGACGACGCACGGTCCGGCAGCAAGCGGTTCCCATCGTCTATCAATATCAAGGCACCCGGATTGAGATGGGATTCCGTGCAGACCTGATCGTGGAAGACAAGGTCATCGTGGAGATCAAGTCTGTCGAAGCCATCGCGCCCATGCACCAGAAACAGCTATTGACGCACCTGCGGCTGGCGGACAAACGCTTGGGGTTGCTCATCAACTTCAACGTAGCGTCGATCAAGGACGGCATCACGCGCATCGCAAACGGCATGCCCGATTGATCTCACGCAAAGACGCCAAGGCGCAAAGAGATGCTCGCTGACCTCCGACATCCCCGATTCTTTGAGAGAAACCAATACACCTCGTCGGTCTGAGGCGGTCTCAACTTCTCCAGAGCGGTAACGACCTCTTCCACTCCTCGCTGGGTAAAATACTACTACGGCTGATCGAGCCCATTTTCCTCACCTTTGGTGGGCCGTAGGCTTTTTTCTTGGTGTTCCGGCCGCAGGCCCATTGGGCACTCCCTGAAAGTCCGAAGTTGTAACTTTGCGCGTCGACGGCACAATAGGGTTACAGCCTGATTATATTGGGCACCGGTAACGGACAAAACACTTCAAGATCTTGCTCAGCCAAATTCTCCGTATTCAGCAACCCTTGCCGCACTGCACTCGGCACTGTACTGGGCAAACCGTTAATCTGCTGAACTGCTGCGTTGTGAGATGACGAGCTGATGACCAAATCAACGTATCCTCACGTTTGCTTAAGACGCCTGGAGCAAGGCCCAGGTATGGCTGGAAGCGACTGCCCTTTCCGCCAAGGTAGAAGCGATAAAGCAAATTGAGCCCGGCAGCCTGAAACCCCTTCGCAAGAAAATCGTCATTCTCAAGCCCGATGAAATTACGCCGACTGAGGAAATACCCAAACCGGGGTATGAGAGTGCCGGTCGTGTTACCGCCGGCGTTTCGGTTGGGGACTGTCACCGTGCCCTGAAACGCGATCTCCTTGTCTCCTCTCTCCTGTTGAGCCAGGCCCGGTACACAGGAACCAAGCGCGGCGAGCAAAGTTATACTCAGCACTTTCTGCACGAAGTGTCCTCCATTCCGGATCGGAAGGTTATACCACATTTGATAAGGTAAAATTAACCGGTCCAAATCTGCCAAATCTGCCAAATCTGCTTGAACCAGATCTCAGCGTAAGCGATTTAGAATCAAGCAGTTTGGCCGGTAAATTTCGGCCTAACTGGCCTTATGCCGAGTACCGGATTATGCCGAGTGATTTCAGCCAGCCCGCAATTCAACGACACGTGAGCGTTTTAGGCTCGGCATAATCTGATTACGGGCACTCCCTGGGTCGTGGCTCCAACCGCGACCCACAACGCATCAAAGGCGCGCCAGTTTG
>JBGPKH010000060.1:0-22658 GCA_041485845.1 Bryobacteraceae bacterium | reverse complement strand
CGCGCTCGTCTACATCGGCCCGCACGCCGTGGTGGGAGACAACACGCGCATCGGCGTGGCCACCAGCATTGGGGCCGGCTGCTTCGTGGGCAAACGCGTGGTGCTCGGCGAGGGCTGCGTGCTGCATCCCAACGTCACCGTGTACGACAACGTGGATATCGGACGCGGGACCATCCTGCACTCCGGAGCGGTCATCGGCGCCGACGGCTTCGGCTACGTCATGGATCGCGACCGCTGGCACAAGTTTCCCCAGGTGGGACGCGTGGAGATCGGAAGCTTCGTCGAGATCGGCGCGAACTCGTGCGTGGACCGCGCCGCCCTCGGGGTCACCGAAATCGGCGAAGGCACGAAACTAGATAACATGGTGCATGTGGGCCACAACTGCCGCATCGGAAGACACGTGGTGGTGGCCGCGCAAACCGGGTTTTCGGGCGGAGTGGTGGTGGAAGACTACGCGGTCATCGGCGGGCAGGTGGGAATCGGCGACAAGGCGCGTATCGAATCGCGCGCGGTGCTCGGTTCCGGTTGCGGCGTGCTGACCTCCAAAATCATACACTCCGGGGAAACCGTGTGGGGCACGCCGGCACGCCCGCTCAAGCAGCACCTGGAACAACTGGCCAACCTGGCGCGGCTGCCGCAACTGCGGCGCGAGGTGGCGGAATTGAAGCGGCGGCTGGCCGAACTCGAAAGGACACATTGATGCTGGTGGTTGTCGGTGGGCACTCGCGGAACATCGGGAAGACGTCGGTGGTGGCGGGGCTCATCCGCAAACTGCGCGACCGCCAGTGGACCGCGGTCAAGATCACGCAATACGGGCACGGCGTCTGCGCGCACAACAATCAAAGCTGCGGATGCGAAGCCGAGCCCGATCATCCTTTCGCCCTGAGCGAGGAGTACGAGCCCAACCGCACGGATTCCGGCCGCTTCCTGGCGGCTGGCGCGGAACGGTCGTTCTGGCTGCGCACGCCCATGGGAGAGCTGGCGCGGGCTGCCGGCACGCTGCGCAAGATCCTCGATCAAAGCGAAAACGTGATTGTGGAATCCAACAGCGTGGTGGAGCTCGTGCAGCCGGACGTCTTCCTCATGATCCTGGATTTCTCCTGCCAGGACTTCAAACCTTCGAGCATGCGTTTCCTCGATCGCGCCGACGCGTTTGTCGTCATCGATCGCGGAATCAATGTTCCACTATGGGAAGACATCGCTCGCGGGATGTGGGACCAGAAGCCCCAGTTTCTGGTAAAGCCCCCGCGCTACGTGACCGCCGCCGTCTCCGATTTCGTGAAGGCCAGGCTCTCCGCTTCGGTAGGCTGAGTGCGCAGGAGGCAGAGCTCCGCGGCAGCCTCGCTCAGTACCCGTGCCGCCAGATCGATCTGCCGTTCGATGGTGCTCAGGTGTTGGCAAACCTGGACGTCCGCATCGGGCAGGATGCGGTTCAAGAGATAGGCGCTGATTTCAATAGTGCCGAGCGGCTGGCGCAGGTCATGCACCACATTGTCGAGGAGCTTTTCCGCTTGTCGGTCGGTTGCATGCATTGTTTGAGGCTCGGGGGGTTGCATCAATATATCACGCGGCGTTTCGGAGGGAAAGAGATTTTTTCATCTTTTTTTTCGCGATGTTTTTGGCCCGCCAGGCAGGACAACTTGCCCGCGGTGGTGCTAAAACAGCTCTATGGCCCACATTAGCCGTCGAACGCTACTCGCTTCGTTAGCCGCCTCTGCCCTTGCCAGGCGCCTGGCTTCCGGCGCCGATCGAAAACTGCAAATCGGTGTCACGGATTGGAACCTGAAGCTCGGCGCCAAACCGGAAGCGGTGCCTCTGGCCGCTCAACTGGGCTTCGACGGCGTCCAGGTCTCCTTTGGCAGGCGGCTGTCGGAAGGCAAGCTGCCCTTGGACGATCCGGAGACCCTCTCCCGCTACTTGCGCCTTTCCAAAGAACACAAGATCCCCATCGACGGGACGTGTGTCGACAAGCTCCACGACAATGGCCTGAAAAGCGACCCGCTGGCCGTCAAATGGGTGGCCGATTCCATCCGGCTCACCAAGGCGCTGAACACGACTGTGCTCCTCCTGCCCTTCTTTGGCAAATGGGCACTCGAAAATGCGGACGAGATGAACCACGTGGGCGACGCCCTGCGCGAGATCGCGCCCGACGCAGAAAAAGTCGGCGTGATCCTGGGCCTCGAAGATACCATATCCGCCGAGAACAACGTGCGCATCATGGACCGCGCGCGCTCCAAGAGCGTGCTCGTGTACTACGACGTCGGGAATTCCACGAGGGCCGGATTCGACCCCGTGAAGGAAATTCGCTGGCTCGGCAAAGACCGCATCTGCCAGTTTCACCTCAAAGACAATCCGCAATACATGGGCGAAGGTTCCATTCAGTTCGACCCGATCGTCCGCGCCATTCGCGACATCGGCTTCTCCGGCTTCGCCAATCTCGAGACCGACACGCACCCCGCCACCGGCGTGGAGGCGGATATGCGCCGCAACCTGGCGTTCATTCGCCAGATCATGAGGTAGGTGGGACAGACCTTCGCCTTTTGTCGTCTGTCACCCGTCGCTTTCCCCCATCGAAAGAGGTAGCATTGACAACGGAGGCACGCCATGGGAGACGATTCTACCCGGGACCCTCAACTGGAACCGGCGCCGCCCAAGGCGGCAGACCAAGAGCAACCCATCGAGGAAGAAGTCGGCGACTTCATCACCGGTCACGTTCTGGAGAAGGACACGGTATTTTTCGAAGGCTGAAAACCTCCGGCGCCGGTGGCGGCGGGCGGAACGATCTCGCATGCCGCTCACGGACGGAGCCTGCCAACCCGCCTAACGCCTTCCGCACTACGGCCAACAACAAATCCGGATCGCCGGTCGCTCGCAGGTTCACCACCAGTTCATGCCGGCGCTCGGGCGAAGCGGTGAGGTCGCCCATGGGCCACGGCTCTTCGCCATTGGCGCAGACGCTGGCTTTCACATACCCGGAGGCCGCCTCGTCGAAAACCTTCAGGTGTGCGATGGAAACTCCCGCCTCGGTGAGCCGGCGGTCCGCCTCGTCGAGCAGCGGCCCCACCACCGCCGCAGGGCTCGCAGCCTCGTCGAGCTCCAGATCCGCGTGCAGATTCAACCATCCGAGCGCGGCCTCCGCGGCGGCGTATCGCTCGTAATCCACAGCCAGCGGGTGCGCCCCCACTACACGCCTCGAGTCCATCGCCTCGGCCAGCCACTCCGCCACGCCCTCCCCGGTGAGCGAACTGACTGCGAAATCGATCGGTATGGGCAATCGCGCGTACTCGGGATGGCAGTCGATTTTCGAAGCGCAGATCAGGTCGGCTTCGGCCACCTGATTGCGAAATAGGAAGCTCACGTCGGGATCGGCGCGGCCGCCATACACTCGCGCCGCCATCTCCGGATCCACCAGAACGGTCAGCGGCGCCACTCGGTACCGGTCGCGAAACCACTCCTTCAACGGTTGCAGGATGGTCGCCGCCAGATCGACGCAGCTTCCCACCGGCTCGGCGAAGATGACGTCCGGCTGGTAAGCCGCCAGCGCGTCCGCCGCCGCCATCAGGTCTGAGAAGCGGCAGCAGAAGCATCCACCGGCCACTTCGCGCATCGCCACGTCGTGCGCCTCGACCAGTCGCGAGTCCACCAGGAAGCTGTCCTGGTCGTTGGTGATCACCGCCGCCCGCGAGCCCTTCTCCCGCAGAACTTCGGCCGCGCGCAGGATGAGCGTGGTCTTCCCCGCCCCCAGGAATCCTCCGACGAAGACGAGGCGCGGCGCGTTCATAGGCTGATGGTGATGTGTTCGCCTTCCGCCAGCACCACCGGCTCCGTAAACCGGACCGCCACCCGCGGACCGCCGCGTTGCACCGTATGCGCCACCGTTCTGGTCCCCACACGAACGGCGCTCGTCCCCGCCGCGGCCGCCGCCAATTCCACCACCTCCAGCGGAAGCTTGCCAAAAAGAACCGAAAGCGACAGTCGGGCAGGCCCGAGAGTAAAACTGCCCCAGCCCGTTCCCGTCGACCAGAACGACTGCACCACGCCCTTCATCTTCGGCGCGACCACAAGCTGCTTCCGCGGCCCCTGATACCGGAACCCGCTCAGCGCCGGGACCGCGCTCCACGCCGACATCGCCCGCGCGTAGTGCGGGCCGCACTCCGTTTCATCCCACGGATTCCGCCGCTCGCCGTCATACCGCTTCCGCGTATTCTCGACGCACTCGATGCCCTCCTTCACCATCCCGTAGGCCATCATCAGCGCCGCGGCCTGGTACTCCAATCCGGTCCACACCTCCGAAAAATACGGAAACGGCACCTGCGGCCGTTTGCCTCTTCCGTAGTCGCACACCAGCAGCCCCGATTCATCGTTCAGGGCGTAGGTGCGCTGTACGCTCTGGTGCTCGTCCAGCGACTTCCGGTAGTTGTACCGGTGGATCGATTGCAGCGTCTTGCGGATGTGGTCTTCGCTCACCAGCGGGCCCAGCCCGCAATACTCCGCCATGTACTGCCCCATCAACTGGTCCACCAGGCAGCCATCGCCCATCTGGTAATCGGGATGTGCCGGATCCTCCGCGCCCATGCCGGCAGTCAATCCGGCTGCGATCTTCTCGCGCGGCACGCCGCGAATCTGCTGCACGTAATATTCGCCGTTGAACAGATTCCCGTCGATCCACTGGCGGCCCTGCTCGAACAGCTTGCGGTATTCGGCCGCCGCGTCGGCATCGCCGGCCGCGCGCGCCATCTCCTCTCCCGCGCGCAGCGCGCCCAGGTAGATGATCCCGCACATGGGGTTGGGACCGTAGAACTCCACGTCGTACGTGTTGTGCTGCACGCCTTCGAGCACGCCGTCGCGATCGGCGTCCCATCCGCCCGGCGCCCACGCGAACTCGATTACCTTCTTGAGCGTCGGCCACCACTTGCGCAGCCACTCGTCGTCGCCCGAGAGTTGCCAGTCGAAATAGGCCTTCAACACTTGTCCCAACTGGCCGTCAGCCGCTGCCGTTCCCGCCGTCTGGTTGCCCAGCGGCAGGCTCACGCGGATCGGCATGGCTCCCTTCATTCTCTCGGCGACTTCCAGGTGAGTTTCGCGCATGGAGCGTGCGAACGTCGGGAACAAGTGGTGCGTGGTGCTTTCGTAATTCCACACGTGATCGCAGTTGCCGTGGCAGCAGCCGCCGCCCTCCCAGCCGAAGAACCGGCCGTCGGCGGTGCGGAAACAAGTCGTCGAGGCGAGCGTCGAAGCGTTGGCCATCGCGGCCTCCTTCACCGCCGCAGGCAAGGTCGATTCCCGCATGGCCGTCAGGAACTGCCGCATCCGTTTTTCGAGGCCGGGCAATTTGCCCGCGGCATACTCCGCCGCTGCCCATGCGTCCGCGAACCGATGCGCGTAGTAATTGCCGATCGCCGTGTCGGCGTGGCCGCGATCCGACGACCACCCCATGCGCGCTGGCGTGCGGTTGGGGAAATTCCACGCCAGCAGAAATACGAACTCGGCCTCCGCGCCCGCCGCAACTTCGCGTTGCAGGCACAACGACCCCACCGCGTCGCGCGTTCCCGTTTCCGGACCGAGTTCGCCGTCCGCCGTGAAATCGTCCCAGAACAGCAGGGGGCTCGTCCACCACCTCGCCTTGGGCCAACCGCCGAGATGGCTCACGCGTCCCCCGCCGGGATTCAACACGCACAGTGCGAACGAACCCGCGCGCGGAGCCGCCGCTTCCAGTCCGGGATTGTGCATGAAGAGCCCTTCCAACCCGTCGGACTTCTTATAGACGTTGACCCGCGCCGCAGCGGGCGCGTTCGGCGCCGGCGTTTCGAAGTTCACCGGGTTGTCGATGGAAAACGCGATCGAGACCTTGGCGGATTTCCGGCCGGGATTGCGCACGCGGTAGCGCAGCACTGCGACCGGCAATCCGGAATCGTCCGGCTCCAGCGGCACGAACGGCGAGAAGGCTTCGAGCTTCACCGTCACCGGCAGCTTGGGATCGCGAAAGTCGATCGTCGCCAGCGGGTATTCGCCGGTGAACGTCGCGCTCGCCAGGCGCGCCAGGCCCGGCGCGTTCTGCACGCCCAGCGCGTCGCGCCCCCCTTCATAGGGCGGCAGCAGCCGGGCTTCGAGCACCCGTGACACCGGCGCAGCATCCCCCGCCTGCACCCAGATCGCGGGAAACGCATACGTCGGCGATTTCCCTTTTTCCGAGCGGTTGAAGATTTCCCAATCGCGCAACTGCCCGCGCCCACCGAGCGCGATCGCCCCCGCGCCCACGCCTCCCAGCGGAAACGCGATGAGCGCCAGTTTCCGCCCGCTGAAGCGCCGCGGATACGTCACCGGCGCGAGAGCCGGCTCCTTGGATTGCGCCGCGGGCCGTGTCGCCGGCGCGGCAGGCTGCGCGCCAGACTGCGGGGAAGTCTGCGCCACAGCCTCGGAAACCGCAGCCCCGCCCAACGCCACCGTCTTGAGGAAACCGCGGCGTCCCGGATTCTTGTGGTCGTTCGCCATGCTGTCTATCCTACTCCCGCGCTCGCCTCCAAGCACTCTGTAGCATGGCTGGTGCCGTGCCAACGCGCCAAGCTTGGCTGACGTGTCAGAACCCGGGCGCCTGGCCGGCTTTTGCCGGATCAGCCGTCCACCGAACGGGATGGGAATTCGATGCCCGAAGGATTTTACCGTGAACGCTTGGCGCACTTTCGGCGGGTGGCCGGATACCAGGAAGTCAGACTGGAACCCAACTTCCGGATGCCCGACCATGCACGCGGATCACCTCTTCCAGGGCAGTGTTCACCGCGGCTGAATAGGTCCCCGCCGCCAAAACCTCAGTGGCTCGGATGAGCAGGCGCTCATCCAACACAAGATTTGTGCGCTTTATGTGTATAGCTTTTCATGCCACGTCGTTCACCCGCGATTACTCCCGCGAAACGCCGCGGTGCTAAAGTTTCGGCTCAATTCGCCCCTGACATCGGCGCCACCCTCCGGTTAGCAGGACGCCCGGTTGTGATGTTAGCCAGTAGGTTTGGATTCGAATTTCTGGTTTTGGACAATCTGAGACGCCCACGGACTCCATCCTCTTATCGCCGGCAGAGTTAAGATAGAAGGCAAGGAGGTTCCAGACATGACGACACGGGAAGCGCTCCACAATCTGGTTGATGAACTGCCGGAAGAGCAGACAGAACTCGCACGCCTCTGGCTGGAGGATCTCCGACATGCCGCAGACGAGGATGGGCCTCCGCTTGATGGCGAAGCGCTCGCCTCGCTCGACCGCGGGCTTGCTGATATTGCGGCCGGTCGTGTGAAGCCCCTCGCCGAGTACGAGCGCGAACGCGGCCTGTGAATTATCGGATCAACGTTGCCCGCGAAGCCGAAAAAGTTCTTGACCGCCTCGACCGGCCCACGGAGCGTCGCATCCGCAAGCGAATTGTTCTCTTGGCCGAAGATCCTTTTGATCCCCGCCTGTCGTCTCCGTTAACCGAGCGCGCGGGCCTGAGAAAATCCCGCGTGGGCGGCTGGCGGATTTTGTTCACGGTGGATCGTGCCACCAAGGTGATGTACATCCTGACCGTGGACACGCGGGGTCAGGTCTATCAGCACTCGTAGCGACGAAGCGTCTCAATTGTGCGCCGGTGAAAACTGTCGCGGCAACGGGTCATTGTTTCAGCGAGTACGGCGGGGGACGTGCGTCCCGGCGGCGTTTCGCAGGAAGCAGTTGATTTCGGCTTCATCGCGAGCCGAGCCATCAGGTTGCTTGAACAGATCGATCTTCACCTCTCCAGACGCCGCATCATAAATGACGGACCGCACTGGCTCTCGCACGACGCTTCCTGTTCTTGCGTGGACAGGCCGGGGCCGGCGCCAATCTCGGATAGAACCCCGGTCTCGATTTCGTAGGCGGAGATCATCACTCCTTTGCAGGCCTCGCGGTCGCCCGCCGTGGATCGGCATCGATAATAACAGCGGATGGCGGGTTCACACCGGACGAAATGAGTATTGAGTACTCATCGGGCCGCAATTGCCGCAACGCAGCAGGCCTCGCAGGATCCAAATGATCATGGTGCCGGTCCCCTGGGCTCCAGGCCCGAGGGTTCGGCGGGCAGAGTTCAGATTCTGGACCTTGTGGCAAACCTCGCGGCCGATCGACGGGTTCAGGGGTATCTTCCTGCAGCAACTACGGCAATCACGGCCTGGGGCGCCAAGACCTGGGTGAAGAGTTTGCGCAGAAGGTCGATCTCACCGATCAGGATCAGATAGCAGATCGGCGACGTGTCCGCGACGGCGATCATTGCCGTGATGCATCACGAATCGGCGCGATATCCCGTTCCAGGTCATCCATCGTGTAGTCGTGATGCGCCTCGGCGCGCCGTAGAAAGGACTCGGTCTCCCAGCGGGAGCGCAGCCCAATCCGTTGCACCTGCGCAGGGGTGATCACCCCGGAACGATACGCTTCGACGGCGACCGCTTCCAGGACCAGGTCGAATTGGACCTGCATCCGTTTATTTTCTTCCCACCGCGAACGCACACCCATCCGCCACCGGACACTCCCCACACAGCGGCCCATTGTTCCGGCAAATCGTCTTGCCGTGCTCCCGCAGCAGCAGGTGGGCGCGCGCCAGGCTGGCCGGGGCCTTCGGGAGCTCTCCGCTCAGCGCCTCCTGCACCGAACGATACTGTGCCCCATAGTTCTTCTGCGCGCGCCCGTAACCCACACGAATCAGCACGCGATTCCCGTTCCACTCGAGCGGCAGCCCCGCATGCGCCCCGCAGAACATCAGGATTTTCTCCGCGCCCGGATCCCCGATATTCGGAAACTCCTTGAGCGCCTTCTTGGCCTTGGCGTAGGGCTCCTGCAAAATCCGATCGAGATCCCCGCCGAACTGGCTCATGGTGATGCGCGCGATCTCCCGCCAGCGGAAGACGCGCGTCTCCGGACGCATCCCGCCCATCCGGGCCAACCCGAGCAAAGTCTCGTGGTCCGCCTTCCAGATCGCCTCCGCGTTCAGCCCCACCTGCTCGCGCAGGCCTTCGAAAACCGCGGCGCGCCGATCGTCCGGCAACAGGTAGCAGGCGTTCTCCCACATCACCAGTTCGAAGGGCCCGCGGGCCGGCGGCAACGGCGGATTTCCGTAGTGGCGCTTCAGGCGCGCGATCAGCTTCTGGAATTCGGACATGGCGCGGAAACCAACGCCCGATTATACCGGGTCTGAATGTGATATCGGTGTCATGTGGCCCGTGTTCGTTACCTCGTAGTCGCATTCGCCGTCGCGCTGGCCGGAGTCACCTACCTCGATCGTGTCTGCATCTCCGTCCTGGCGCCCTCCATCATGAAGGACCTCGGGCTCAGCCGCATCCAGCTGGGCTACGCCTTCAGCGCCTTCACCTTCGCCTATGCCATCTTCGAAATCCCCACGGCGTGGTGGGCCGATCGCGTGGGCAGCCGCGGCGTGCTGACGCGCATCGTGGTGTGGTGGTCCGCCTTTACCATGCTCACCGGCGCCGCCTTCAGTTTCCCCGCGCTGCTCGCGGTTCGATTTCTCTTCGGAGTGGGAGAGGCGGGCGCCTGGCCGAACGCCGCCCGCGTCTTCTCACGCTGGATTCCGCGGCGGGAGCGCGGGCGCGTGCAGGGGATCTTCTTCGCCGGCGCGCACCTTTCGGGCGGCCTCACTCCCGCACTGGTTGCCTGGATCGCCACGTTGATGCCCTGGAGGCTGGTCTTCGTCTCCCTCGGATTCGTGGGCCTGGCATGGGCCGTGTTCTGGTACTCCTGGTTTCGCGACGAGCCGCGCGATCACCCCGCCGTCAGCCCGGACGAGCTCGACCTCATCGAAAATGAGCGCGGCCTGCCCGCGCTTCACGGCCGCCACGAGTGGCTTCCCATTTTCCGAACGCGCAGCCTCGCGCTGCTGTGCTTGCAGTACGTCGCCAACTCTTACGGCTTCTACTTCTTCATCACCTGGCTGCCCACCTATCTGTCAAAAGCACGCGGGCTCGAGACCACCGAACTGGCGATCTTCTCGGGCCTTCCTCTGCTTCTCAGCGTGATTGCCGACATCGCCGGCGGCATGACCACCGACGCGCTCTCCCGCCGTTTCGGCGTCCGCATCGGCCGCTGCGCCGTCGGCGCCGGCGCCTACCTGCTGGCGGCGGGCATCATGCTGGCCGGCACTCTGACCTACAATCCGCGAGCCGCCGGAGTGCTCATCGCGGTGGCCGGCGCATTGTCGATGTTCACCCTCGCGCCCAGTTGGGCGACGGCCATCGACCTCGGCGGCAGAGACGCAGCGGTCCTGAGCGCCACCATGAACACCGCCGGCCAGGTCGGAGGAATCTTCAGCCCGATCGTGCTGGCATACATCGTCGAGCGCTATGGCGATTGGGCGATGCCGCTGCACGTGGTGTCCGCGCTGTACCTGATCGCTTCGATATCGTGGCTCCTGATTCATCCGCAGAGACGCGACGAATCCGGCTGCAATGCGGCGCGGTGAAGGAGTCATGCACTTGAGCAGGCGGTCCTTTCTGGCACTCGCTGCGATGAGTCTGAAGGCGCGGACGGCGGAGCACGGCATGCCGCTGCATTTGAGTTGCGGGGCGCTCGGCATAAGGCCACGCAGCGGGAGGTGGTCGATCTCGCCGCCCAACACGGCTTCGACGCGGTCGATGCCGATCGATGGCAAGTACCTCGGCGGGCTCTCCGATTCCGAACTGCACGACCTGCTGGGTTACATGCAGTCGAAGAAAATCGCCTGGGCGTTGGGTGGACTGCCCGTGGGTTTCCGCCGCGATGACGCGACATTCACCACGGGCATGGCGGCCTTCCCGGCCTTCGCCCGCGGATTCGAGCGCGCCGGCGTCCGCAGGGTCACCACCTACGTGCTGCCCATGAGCAACGACCGTCCTTATCTCGCCAATCTCGAGCTGCACGACGCGCGGCTGCGCGAAGCCGTGCGCGTGCGGCCGATAACGGCGCTCGCCTGGGCCTCGAATACGTCGCCCCCAAAACGCTGTGGGCGTCGCAGCGCTATCCCTTCGTCCATACGCTCGCCGGATGCGCGGCCTCATCGCTGAAATCGGCCGGCCGAATGTCGGAATCGTGCTCGATAGCCGGCACTGGTATCACGCTGGAGATACCGGCGGCGATATCGCATCGTTGCCCGCGCAGGACTTCGTGTCGGTGGAACTCAACGATGCTCCATCGGGCACGCCCAAGAACCAGGTGCCCGATGGCAAACGGGGATTGCCCGCGGCCACCGGCGTGATCGGCGTCGCCACCTTTCTCCGATCGCTCGCGAAGATCGGATTCGACGGGCCGGTGCGCGTGGAGCCGTTCAATGACGCCGTGCGCCGCATGACGCCCGACGATGCGGCGGCGGCCGCGATGAGCGGCCTGAAGAAGGCGTTTTCGCTGGTTTGAGCGGCGTCACTGTTAAGTTATGTAAAGGTCTGTCCCCCACGGGTAACAACCGCCCCGTGCGCATCGTATCTCCATGTGAGGACTTACGAAACATGAAAATCATGATGACGATCTGCGCTGCGGCGCTCGCAATTTGCGGCACGTTGGGCGCACAATCCGCTACTTTCGTGGACCATGTGACGGTCCGCTTCTCCACGCCCGTTGTAGTCGGGACCACGACCGTGCCTGCGGGCGAGTGCTCCATTCAGGTGGTTCGCGGATCGAGCGACAACCTGTTTCTCTCCTTCCGCTCCGAGTCGGGCGCCCGCGTCTCCGTGCTGGTCAGCCGCTTGAACGAGCTGGATAACGACACGCAGTTCACCGGAGACCAACCTAGGATCATCCTCAGCCGCCACGGCGACCAGTACCGCTTCGAGCGCATCCTGATGCCCGACCACAGCGGTTTCGAAGTCCTGCCCAACGTGGAATAGCAGGCTTACAAGTGGGACAGACGATCGCCGTTTGTCGTCTGTCACCCAGCCGCTTCTGTCCCACCTGCCGCGCCACGAACTAAGATGGATGTCGACGCGGTGGCCCCATGCGTAAATTCATCCTCTTACTTCTCTGTTCCCCACTTCTGGCAGCCGGCTTCTTCCCCGTGGCCGTCTGGTACGGCGGCGGCAAGCGCGCGCGCCCATGCTCGAAAAGGACGCGCGCTCCAAGAAAGATCTCTGGCCCAAGGATATCCGCCAGATCAAGGCGCTCGGCTTCAACACCGTACGCACCTGGATTGACTGGGCCACTGGTCGGCGCCATCGACATGGCAGCTAGCCCGCAGACGCGCGCCATCGGCGGAGCGCCGTTCTCCTGCTTGCCAATTGTCATAGACGACAATACTGCGGCCATCCTGCTGTACCAGGCACTGCCTTATGGCGATTCCTATTACGTCACCAATGGACCCGGGAGTCATCGCCGATGACGGCGACTTCCGCGGCATGACGGCGGAGGTTGAGTGGAGTTCGTCACGCGCGACGGCGTGCCGGTCTGTAGCTCGACGGCCTGCCCGGCAGGGCATGTGTCCGATGCGCTCTGCATCGCGGGGGTGTCGTAGCTGGTTTCACTCGCCGCCGGGAGCCCCGTCGGGCCGGAGGCCAACTGCGCGAACAATTGCGCGCCACCGAACTGAAGCGCATGTTCCCCACGCTGTTACATTTGCTGAAAGCTGACCGCTGAGAGCTTGCGGCTCGTCACATGACACGGTCCTCACCCCACGGGTGACGTGCGCTCAGCCGGAATTCCTTTACGCCGCCCGGGGTGGCGTCCGGGTTGTGCAGCGTCCGCGGGGTGAAGATCACGCCCAGCTCGCGCAGAACCTCATCGAGGGACGCACAGCCGTAGGTCAACCCCGGAAACTCGATCCCGTCGCCGTTGACGTCCAACACCACGGTCTTTTGGCGTGAAATCACCAGCCGGCGAAGAGCTCGCAGTTTGGTCATTTCCCGCCGCAGGAATTGGATCAACTCGTGCGCGTCTTCCACCGATCCAGTATAGACGGCCATTTACGGCAGAGTGTAGCCGATAAGCCGCGCGCGCCGCAACCGTTACGGATGGATCTGATAGTCACGACTGGTTTGCGACGTTCGTTCCCCGGCTCTTCGCGTTGTCGGCGGCGCTGGGCCCGTGATCCGTTCGGGGGATTGGCGCTTCGAGGAGGGGATGCCACGTGCCGCGATCGGCACCTCCGGAAAAACGGAGCCGGAGAACATCTGGTACCGAAAGCCTTCGATAATCCCCTGCAGCGCAAGACACCACGAGCAACGTTCCGCCCTGCAACCCGCGGCCCGGTGCTCGAGGAGAGACTCGATATATATCAGGATTTCGTCATCGCCGTTCATTGGCTCCACCCATGCCTGCGACTATGAGATTGTCGCTCCGCGGCCGGGCCCACGCAATCGTGAATGAGGTTAACAGAAGGAATGCTATCCTACCGTATTAGTTCAGTGTTCCCTGACGTCTGGACGCTTTTTCACAAGCCGGGATAATGACGGTTGGCTGGCGGGAGAATCGGATTCGGTAGAGTTTTCACCCTACGACGGTTTAGCAAACCGTGCGCGGCCATCCCGGTTGGCGCTGGCCCGTGCCGCCTCATTCCCATTAGTGTTTTCTTCCGCGGCATTGGTCGGCAACAGACGATAAAGACTGGCGCTGCGGTTTCTTCGGATAATGCTGGCGTGAGGTTCACCCGCAGGTGGACATCGTCCAATACGCCTCATTACCGTAATCGGATGTCCACCCACTTCACGCGGGGGAGCCGGTCGTGCAGGCGGTGGCGGCGGTGCGGGTGAAGCGCGGATCGGCGACAATCATTTTGGCGTTGCGGTTGCCCTTGGCCTCGATGGGCGACTTGAAGTCGCAGGGGTTTTCAGCGGACGAGTTCAAACACGCAGCCTTGGACGGCTCACCTCCGAACCAAACACCCGCTAAATGGGCGGGTTTCGCCGCTTACCGGAAGCGGAAGCCGAGCTTGATGACCACCGGCTTTTGCGGCGTTTCGAGGTGAAGCTCGAGAGCTTCCTTCCAATTCGCGAGCGCCCCTTCTTCGCTCTCACCTTAGCCCGTACACGAACAGCGCATGGCCCGCGGCGATGGCCACGTATTGCTGGCCGTCGATCTCATAGGTGATCGGAGCCGCAGCGACCTGGCCTCCCACGCTGGCCTTCCACAGTAGCGCTCCCGTGCGGGCGTCCAGTGCCTGAAAGTAGCCTTCCCGCCCGCCGGTGAACAGCAGATCGGAAGCGGTCGTCATAATCCCGGCATCCGTAACGTCGGTCATATCGAACTTCCACCTCTTTTGCCCGTTGCGGATATCGAGCGCCACCACCGAGCCGTGACCCGTCGCGTCGGTCCAGGTGTTGATCGGGGCAGTCCGCAACCCCGGATTGGGCGAGCCTGGAATCGGCGACATAGGCCGCCCGCCCGTGAAGCGCTGGCCGCGCTTGTATTGGTTCTCTTCGTTCACGAAAATCGACGCGTAGTCTTCCCAGGCTGAAACATAAAAAAGGCCGGTCCGCGGGCTGTAGGAAGGCGAGTACCAGTTGGTCCCACCCTGTACCCCCGGATAGACCGGCGTGTCCGGCGGCTGCGGCGTGGCCACGGGCTTCCCACTGTCATCCAGGCCGCTGGCCCAGTTCACTTTTACGAACGGGTGGCCGGAGAGGAACTCGCCGTTGGTCCGGTCCAGCACGTAGAAGAAGCCGTTGCGATTCGCCCAGAGCATCAGCTTGCGCATCCGGCCGTTCCACGCCGCATCCGCCAGGACCGGAATCTGCACGGAATCGTAGTCGTAAGGGTCGTTCGGGCTGAACTGGAAAAACCACTTCAGCTTGCCGCTATCCGCGTCCAGGGCGACCACGGAATCGGAATAGAGATTGGCGCCCCTGCGCTGCGACGGATTCCAATCCGGGCCAGGATTGCCGATACCCCAGTAAGTGAGGTTGAGATCGGGGTCGAACGAACCCGTGACCCAGACCGACGCGCCACCGTGCTCCCAGGAATCGCCGGCGGGCCAGGTTTCGTGGCCGGGTTCGCCGGGTCCGGGGATCGTGTAGAACCGCCAAACCTCGTTGCCGGTCTTGGCGTCGTACGCGGCAAGAAACCCGCGAATCCCGTATTCGCCGCCGGCCACCCCCACCACCACCTTGTCCTTCACTACCAGCGGCGCCAGCGTCATGGCGTAACCGGCGTCATAATTGGCCACCTTGGTGTTCCACAGCGGCTTGCCGCTCCTGGCGTCGATGGCGATCAGGCGCGCGTCAACCGTCGCCATGAACAGCGTATCGCCGAGAACCGCCAGGCCGCGATTCACAGATCCACAGCAAAGCCTGGCATCGGGAGCGGGTTGGTACCGATAGATCCAGAAGGCGCGGCCCGTTCGGGCGTCCAGCGCAACTACATCGTTGGGCGGTTGCGTCAGGTACACAATGCCGTCCACCACCAATGGCGCAGCCTCGAACTTCTGCAACGATTCGATCTGGAAGACCCACTTTTGTTCCAGCGTCTTCACGTTCTGCGGCGTAATCTGCCCCAGGGTGCTGTAACGCTGGCTCATGTATGTGCCCGAATAGGTCAGCCAGTTCTGTGGTTCCTGCGCGGCGCGGACCAGGCGGTCATACGAAACCTGGGCGGAGAGCGAACCCGCGATCAGAGAGAGTACCAAGAGCCGTCGCATGATCAGTCCCCTCCTTTCAAAGTTTGAAGGTAAGCCACCACGTCCGCCAGCTCCTGTGCGCCGAGTCTGTCCTTATAGGAAGGCATTGGCGAATTCTTGATCACCGTGTACTCCCGCAGTTCCGCCTTCATGAGCGATACAAGCCGCTCCCCGGCATCGATGAGCTGCACCGAGTAGGTGTCTTCATTGAGCCGCCGTCCGGCGATCGTTTTCCCATCGCTGGTCACCGCGCGAACGGAGCGATTGCCCGGCAGCATGGACGCGGTGGGATCGAGAAGCGAGTTCTCGAGCGCGTGGGCCGGGCGGACCGCGCCGATCTCGCTCAAGTCGGGAGCGAACCGCGAGCCTTGCCCGTGAACGCGATGGCAGCTCAAGCACCCGCCTTTCCCTTGGAACACACTCCGGCCGCGGCCGGCGTCTCCAATCGCAACCACGGCGGCCCTGAAGTCTCGCATAGAGCGGATGTAGGCCACGATACCCGTTAACTCGGCGAGGTCGAACTTGTGAGGCGGCATCGCCGTGCCAGGAATTCCCGTCGCGATCACCCGGCTCAGATCTTCATCGGAAACCGCATTCCGGAACCGGCCGCGCCGCAGATCGACCGCTGAGACCGCGTCGCCATTCGCGCCATGGCAGAACGCGCAGTTGGCGCCGTAGAGGCGCGCGCCTCTCTCAATGTCCGCTTGATTGTATTGGCCGGCGTGCTCTTGCGCGGCAAGCTGAGCGGCAAGCAGGGCCGCCCAAAGCACGGGGGAAAGCATCCGTTTGCGCATGTGTACAGATTTTACTCCCGATCGGGCCACGCGATACGAGACACTGCCGCCCGGCAGGTCAATCCGCGCCGGGCCTTTCAGCAGGAACGCAATGGCTGAGGTCCCCGGAGCACGGTAGCCGGCAGTCGGGGAGACCATTCCTCCGGCGTACAAGTTCGCTCACCCGACCCCCGCAGGCGACGCTGCCCCGTTATCCCGAATGAGCCCGTCCTCCGCGACTGGCGATGCCGACTTCCAGGCATTGGGAAACATACCACTTCCCTTCACCCCAGACCGTCGCCGCGAATGGCCGCTTCATGACCTCATTCTGTCACAGGAGGAGCCGCGCGGCGCGCACCAGCCGGTTCGTGTCGTTAGCCGGTGACGTACTTGTTGGAGTCGGCGTTATTGGTGATCCGCATCTTGACGGGATCCCACTCGATCTTGCCCTCGACGCGGAGAGCGATCACGCCGAGGAGCATCCACTCCACGAGGGACCGGCCGCATTGAGGTCGGAGCCGGCCGGCTCTCTACCGGCCCGGCAAGAGGTGCGTTACGGAGCCGCGACCAAAAGGAGCGGTGGAAAGGTTGTTTCATGACAAGCTCTTAGGAAGATATTTCGCCTGTTGATAGGGGCCTGATTCCGCAGAAGACATTCCAGCGAAGCGTGCCTCTACGGCGTCATGGTCTGCCGCGCGAACACCTGTATGATATGACTGGGTCCACGATCCGGCAGAACCGCATCCGATTCGCACCGCAGGATGTTGCCTTTATCGGTGAGGATCAACTTTCCCGGCTCCGGCGGCTTGTTGGGAGACTGCATCACCAGCTTGTACTCGGTTGCCGACACTTTTCCGATCTTGGCGATGCCCTTCGCCGATCCTTTACCGTCGTTGATCACTCCGGGCGTGCCGTCCAGCCGCACCGTAAAGGTGGTCGTCAACTCCATCTCTTTGTTTACCATGTAGTCGAACTGCAACGCGCCGTTGGCTTGGGTTACCCTCAAAGCCACCGGAAGCGGAGCCATGTGGGCGGAACCGATCTGCTGGTAGATCATCTGCCACGTGCCGACTAACTCCTCGGCCGCGAACGCCGGCGTCACCGTCATGGCCAACCAAAGACCCGCTGCCATCCCTGCGATTCGTTTCACTGCGATTTGCACTCCTGTCGGCATGATAACATCCCGCCGCGCGCGTTCGTTACAATCAACAGCTATGAGATTGCACCTCATCCCGCTCGCGCTCCTCACCGCCATGCCTGCCGCGGCCGCTCTGCCCGCATCCGCAGTTGGCCCGCTGGAAGGGCGCCGGCAGCACGGATGATGCGGCGAATTTCGAGTGCGTGAAACCACCGGCGGGCAAGGCGCGCTGAATACAAAAACCGGTGGGTACCGGCGTTGGTTCTTTCGAACTGGCACCGGCCCACCGGTTCGCGCCACTTCAACTGCTCTAAGTAAAGTACTGCAAGCACCTTGCCAACCCTGTGGACGATCCGGTAGGCACTGCGCAAGTGATTGAGGCCAAATGGTCAGCGTCCTTAGGTAGTGCATCCCTTACACGAACGCCACTGCAGGAATTACATGGAAGGCCGCAACCCGCCTATCGCAGCTTGACCAATGCGTCTTCGTACAGCAGTTCCAGCGATTTGATGGACGTACTCTTACCTTTGTAGGGAAAGTACATAAACCCGCTGACCGGGCCGCGGTGCAGGCCCTCCGGGAGAGCGGTCTGCACCACCAGTTCGTGGGCCGTCACTCGCGGTTCGGGATCGATGCCGCTGGGATTGTCCGGGGCCGGCGCGCGCGGTTGGGTGGGACCGCGGGGTTGCTGGCCGCCGGGCACCTGCGTTGGAACGGGACGGCCGAGGATGACGCCCGCGTTGCCAATTCCTCCGCCGCCTTCCAGGCGTGGGCCGGTCTGCCATTCCGGATGCTGCAGCGAGGTCGCCACCATCTGCGGCTGCGCCGGCGGCAATAGCTGCTTCTTGCCGTTGATGCGTAGCGCGAACCGGCCTTCGTTCACGTTGACGGTCTCACCCTTCGGCGGATAGAGCGCCACCTCCACCACCAGGTAGTCCTTCGCGATATAGGTCTGCCCCTGGCCGGAGAAACTGTGGATCATGAACTCCGCGCCAATGGCGACGTCTTTGGATTGGCCGTGGACCTCGTAGTCTTCAGCCTTGGGTTTGGGATCGGTGCCGCTTTGGGCAAGGGCCGCCGCCGCGCAGACAAGCAGGAAAGTCCATCGCACCTTTCTATGATAGCCTCGATATCGTGTAAGGTAGTTCAATAATCTATGCCCCTTTCCAGTGGGACTCGTCTGGGCCCGTATGAGATCCTGGCGCCGATTGGCGCCGGCGGCATGGGCGAAGTCTACCGTGCCCGCGACAGCAAGCTTGGCCGTGACGTGGCGGTCAAGGTGCTGCCCGCGGTCTTCGCCGGCGATGCGCAGTACATGGCGCGCTTCGAACGCGAAGCGCAAGTGCTGGCGTCGCTGAATCACCCCAACATCGCCGCCGTCTATGGCATCGAGCAGGGCGCGCTGGTGATGGAGCTGGTGGCAGGCCAGACGCTGGCCGAGCGCATCGCCGCGGGCGCGCTGCCCCTCGAAGAGGCCCTCCCCGTCGCGCGCCAGATCGCCGAGGGACTGGAGGCGGCCCACGATCGCGGCATCGTGCATCGCGACCTCAAGCCCGCCAATGTGAAGATCACGCCCGCCGGCGTGGTCAAGCTGCTGGATTTCGGACTGGCGAAGGCCGCGGATGAAGTCGCGCCCGCGGCCAGCCAGCTCACCATCTCGCCCACGCTTTCCATGGCCATGACGCAGGCGGGCATGATCCTGGGCACGGCGGCCTACATGTCGCCGGAGCAGGCGCGCGGCAAACCGGTGGACCGCCGCGCCGACATCTGGGCCTTCGGCGTGGTGCTCTATGAAATGTTGACCGGCCGCTCGCTCTTCGCTTCCGGCGACACCGTGACCGACATCATCGCGGCCGTGGTGACGCGCGATCCGGATTGGAAAGCTCTGCCCGCGTCCACGCCGCCGCACATCCGGCGGCTGCTGGAACGCTGCCTGCGCAAGGACGTGAAGACGCGCCTGCAAGCCATCGGCGAGGCGCGCATCGCCATCGACGAGCCCGCCGGGACGCCCGCGAGCCCGACTGCCGCGCCGGGCGAAACACGGCGCCCGTGGTTGGCCTGGGCGGTAGCCGCCGTCGCGATCCTGGCAGCCGGCGCAAGCTGGTGGCGCGCCACTCGCACGGCCGAGCACCCGCTGGTCCGCATGAACGTGGAGCTGTCGCCGGACCTGCCGCTGACGCCTGCCAGTACCGGGGGAATGATGGCCCTCTCGCCGGACGGCATGCGGCTCGCGGTCACCTTGCGCGGCGCCGACGGCAGAGTGCGGCTGTACACGCGCCTGCTCCGCCAGAGCCAGCTCACTCCGCTGGCGGGCACGGAGAATGCATCCACTCCGTTCTTTTCGCCCGACGGCCAGTGGATTGGGTTTGCCACCGATGGCAAGCTCAAGAAGATATCAGTGGAAGGCGGAGCCGCGGTGACCTTGTGCGATGCGCCGAACATGCGCGGCGCAAACTGGGGCGACGATGGCAACATCGTGCTGGCGCTGAATCCAACCGGCGCGCTCTCGCGGGTATCCTCCGCCGGAGGCGCCCCGGCTCCGCTGACGAAAGTGAACCCGGAGGAACGCACTCACCGCTGGCCGCAGGTCCTTCCGGGAAGCCAGGCCATCTTGTTCACGGCGCACAGCGGAACCGCCAACTATGACGACGCCAACATCGACGTGTTCTCGCTCAAGACCGGCCAGCGAAAGACCGTGCAGCGCGGGGGCTTTTCCGGCCGTTACCTGGCTACCCCCGATGGATCCGGGCGGCTGATCTACATGCATCAGGGCACGCTCTTCGCCGCGCCTTTCGACCTCGGCAAGCTGGAGCTGGCGGGCGCTGCTGTGCCCGCGCTCGAAGAGGTGAGCAGCAGCGGCAATGGGGGTGGGGATTTTGCCTTCTCCCCAACTGGAACATTCGTCTACCTGTCCGGTAAAGGGAGCCAGGGAAGCTGGGCGATCTCCTGGGTGGATCGTTCGGGCAAGACGCAGCCCTTGCACGCCACACTGGGCTCTTACTTCACGCCGCGCTTTTCGCCCGACGGCAGGCGCCTGGCATTTACGGTGTCGAGCGGCCAAGGATACGACGTCTGGGTGAAGGATCTCGACCGGGACACACCGTCGCGATTGAGTTTCCTTAAGTCCACCAACAACTGGCCGGTGTGGACTCCCGACGGAAAGAACATCATCTTCAAGTCGATCGACCCCGGCAAACCGGGCCTGTACTGGACCCGTTCGGACGGCGCGGGCGAGGCGCAGCGTCTTACCGATGGTAAGCTGGACGAGTTTCCGTATTCGATCTCGCCCGACGGCGGGCGCCTGGCTTTTTCCGGAACCACCGCTGGCAACATAGACCTGTTCACAGCGGCCATCGAAGGCGATCCCGCCCATCCCAAGCTCGGCAAGCCGGAGTTGTTCCTAGGCACCCCGTTCGTCGAGGCGTACCCCGCGTTTTCGCCCGACGGGCGTTGGCTGGCCTATATGTCACTCGAATCGGGAACTGGCGAGATTTATGTGCGGCCGTTCCCCGGGCCGGGGGGCCGATGGCAGATCTCGACCGGAGGCGGTTCCTTTCCTGTCTGGTCCCGCGACGGGCGTGAGCTTCTTTTCAGGAGTTCGGACCAGCGCGTGATGGCGGTGGGCTACACGGCCAAGGGCGATTCCTTCATCGCCGGCAAGCCCAGCCCGTGGTCGGAGACACACGTGATGACTTTCGGCACCCTGTCCACCTGGGACCTGGCGCCGGACGGCAAGCGTATGGCCGTTTTTGTGACGGATACCGGCGATGACAAACAGAAGCCGCCCACGCACCTGACTTTTCTGCTGAATTACTTCGACGAGTTGCAGCGGCGCAAGTGAGCCTGGGCGGTGAATCCTGGCCGCGAACCGCCGCCTGTGTCAGGAAGGGAGCGCCAGCGTGCGGTCACCTGCACCGGATTCGTGCCGCCACTATCGCACACCCGCACCTGAAGGCGGGGAGCGTGGCGCGGAGTTGCAATCGAAACATGGACGTTTCGCCCGACGGGCGCTGGTTGTACTACGCCCGGACGGACCGGACGGGCAGCGACCTGTATATGGCTGACAATTTCCGATAGGCAGGCACGGGACCTGTGGTTTTGTGACAGGCGACAAAAGGCGATCGCCTGTCCTACTTCGTGGTAGGATATGGCCAATTGGAGGGCGACGGATGCCAAACTGTTCCAGACGCAATTTCTTGAAGACCGGACTCGCCGCGGGTGTGCTCGTGGGAACCGGGGGCCTGCCCTTGCGAGCGGCGCGCGGGACAGCTACGGATTGGGTGACGCTGGGAAAGTCCGGCGTCAAGGTGACGCGGCTGGCGTTCGGCACCGGGACGGTCAGCGGGCGAACGCAGCGCGAGCTGGGGCAGGACCAGTTCACGCGGCTGGTGCGCCACGCGTACGACCGGGGCGTTCGCTTCTTCGAGACCTCCGAGACTTACGGCGAGATGCACAAGATGCTGGGCGTGGCTCTGAAGGGCATTCCGCGCGATACCTACCGCCTGATGTCCAAGGTGACGACGCGCGCCGGGGTGGATCCGCAGGAGAAAATCGACGAGCTGCGCAAGCTGGCGAATACCGAGTACTTCGACGTGATGCTGATGCATTACCAGCACGTGGCTACGTGGCCCACGGACACCGTGCGGTGGCAGGAAGGGATTCTGGAAGCGAAGTCGAAGAAGGTTGTGGTGGGGCACGGCGCGTCGGTGCATGGGCTGCCGGCGTTGCGCCGGTTCCCGGGAAACAAGTGGCTGGAGATCGCCATGATCCGGATGAATCACAACGGCGCCAAGATGGACGCCGAGGATTACAACACGGGCGGGGCGGGGAACGTGAGCGAGGTGGTCACGCATACCAGGCAGGTCCACGCGGAAGGCATGGGCGTGATCAGCATGAAGCTGGTGGGCGAAGGCGCGTTCACGAACCGCGAGGACCGGCAGGCGGCCATGCGGTTCGCGTTCAACAACGCGGGCGTCGATTGCGTGACGCTGGGTTACAAGAATACGGCGGAGATCGACGAGGCCATCGAGAACCTGAATCTGGCGCTGGCGTAGCCGGCGCCACGCACGACTGCGTGGGCCACGGTCAAAACTTCCGCACCGGTTACCGCTAAACACTCCGTGTTATCCTGATCCCTCTGGGGAGGTACCCGGATGACTCGACGCGATT
>JBGPKH010000059.1:0-23346 GCA_041485845.1 Bryobacteraceae bacterium | reverse complement strand
ATCGCCTGGCTGCCGATGACCACGATGTCGTTGACGTCGGCGATCGTGCCCGCGGCGCGGATGACGTGTTCCAACTGGGCGCGCGTCACGTGCGTTCGGCCGGAGCGACTGCGAAGCGCTCGTAGATCGCCCAGCGTTCGTGGGGGTCCAGAACGCCGGCGAAGGGAGTGGCCTGCCGCATCGCGGTCATTCGCTCGCTGTCTTCCACAATCAGGGCCAGGATCTCAGGTAGAGGGCGGCTGAGAATCTCGCGCCAGGCATCCCAATAGGGCTGCGAGCGGCCGCCGGCGGCGCTCCATCGATCCAGGTTGTCGAGCGCAATCCGGATCGACGACGGGTCGTTGCGCAGTTTCTCCGCGATGGCGCGATGCAGCTCGAGGCTGCGCCGATCGATGCGCTGGTGCCCTCGCAGGGGAACGCTCATGGCTTCATGGTAGCGCGGGCCCGCGGGCCCGCGGGGCTACCGGTTGTATTTTGGCGAGACGCCGCGGAGGGCGCGCCACGCGGTGTCGCAGGCGGCGACGCTGTCGTCCGGCAACGGGCCGCGCTCGAACGCGTCCAGGTTGTGCTCGAGCTGCTCGAGCTTCGAGGCGCCGAGGATCACGCAATCGGCGGCGGTGTGGTGCAGCAGCCAGTTGAGGGAAAGGTCGATCAGGGAGCGTCCGCCGGCGCCGGCAACGGCGCGCAGCGCGTCCACCGCGTCGAAGACCGCCGGGTGCCAGTAGCGGTTCAGGTACAACGGGTTGTTGTCGAAGCGCGTACCGGGGAGCGGGCGGGCGCGCTGTTGTTTGCCGGTGAGCAAGCCGCCGGCCAGCGGGTTGTACACCACTATCGAGACACCCGATTCCCGGCAAAAGGGAACGTACTCCTGCTCGATGCCGCGCGCCAGCAGGTTGTACAGCGGCTGCGAGACCATGGGCGGCTGGTAGTGTTGCGTCTCGGAGATCCACAGCATGCGGCACATCTGCCAGGCGGCAAAATTGGAAGTGGCCAGGTGGCGCACCTTGCCCGCGCGCACCACCTGGTCGATGGCTTCCAAGGTTTCGTCGAGGCGGGTGGAGTAGTCGGGCTGGTGCAGGTAATAGAGGTCGAGGTAATCGGTCTGGAGGCGGCGGAGGCTGCCGTCGATGTTCGCGAGGATGGCACTATGGGAGAGCGGCGCAGCGCCGGGTTCCGCGGGTTGGGAGCCCACTTTGCTGGCCAGGATGACGCGGCCGCGGCGGCCCTTGAGGGTCTCGCCGAGGACCGTTTCGGAGCGGCCGTCGTTGTAGACGTTGGCGGTGTCGAAGAAGTTGATGCCGCGATCGAGGCAGAGGTCGACCATGCGCGCGGCGGTGGCGGAATCGGTCTGCGAGCCGAAGGTCATGGCTCCGAAGCAGGCGCGCGAGACGGTGAGGCCGGTGTTTCGAAGGGCGCGAGTCTCCATCCGCCCCATGGTACCTTACGGGACGGTGTTTTCCGCAGACCGCAACGGCACGCGATGTGGGGACGGCGGTTACCGGCCGCCGCGAAGGCTGGCGGCGATCCCGCCGGTGCCTGCACGCGCCCACGACTGAGTCATCCAGCAACTATGATCCTGAAACGCCTGCCACGGGAGGAGTTTCGGAGAAAATCGAGGGGGCGATCGGCAAACGGTGCCGCCACGTTAAGAGCGACATGGCCCACCCGGCCGACCGGGCGCATCCTGGGCGTGAATGCATATGCCGCCGCGATCGGCCGCGGCGTCGCACTCGGCGCCATTCACAGGTGCAGACGACGATTCCAGGGGGAGGGTTTACGCGCTCTATTCCTGCCGCAAGGCCACCATGGGATCGATGCGCGAGGCCCGCCACGCCGGCCCATATCCGGCAACCAGCGCGGCGACCAGCAGAATCCCCGCCGCCGCCATCGCCGGCACGTCGTTGGGCTTCATCCCGAACAGAAACGACTTGACGAATTGCGAAGTGCTGAAGGCCACCGGCAGTCCGATCGCGAGCCCCACCACGGCCAGCGCCAGCACCTCGCGCAACACCATCCAGACCACCCGCGGGCGCTCCGCCCCCAACGCCATGCGGATGCCGATCTCGCTGGTGCGCCGCGCCACGGTGTACGCCATCGTGCCGTACAGGCCCACGCACGCAATCAGCACCGCCAGCACCGCGAAGCAGGTACATAACGTGGCGAAGGTCAGTTCCTGGCCGATGGTCTGATCGACCTGGCGCGCCTGCGTCAGCACGTTGGCCACCGGAATCCGCGCGTCCGCCTGATGGACCACCTCGCGCACGCTGTTGGTCAGGGCCAGCGGATCCCCGACTGTGCGCAGCTCGTACACCATGCCGCGGAGCGCCTTCAGGTTCTGGCTGTAGGGCACATACGCCACGGGCGTCAGGTCCTGTTTCAGCGAGTTGTAACGCGCGGTCTTGGAGACGCCGATGATTTCCAGATTGGCCGAATTGTTGCCGCCGCCCAGTCCGAAATGGCGGCCCACCGGATTCTCGCCGCCGAAATAGGTCTTGGCGAACAACTCGTTGACCACGGCCACCTGGGCGGCGCCATGGTCGCGCTCATCGATTTCGCGGCCGAGCAGAATCGGAATCTGCATGGTGGTGAAGAAAGACGATCCCACCGAGAGATACGAGGTTCCCTTGTTCTTGCCCGGCGCCGCCCCGGGAATCTTGACGCCGGTGCTGGACATCGAATTCGACACCAGCGCAAAGTTCGACAGGCTCACATTGCGCACCCCGGGAAGCCCGCTCAATCTGGCTTGCAGGTTGGCGTAAAAGCGCACCAGCGCCTCGTCTCGATAACCGGCTTGCTGCGCATTCACGGAGAACAGCAAGACGTGCTCGCGGTTGAACCCGAGCTCGATCGAGTGCAGGTTGGAGAGTGTGCGAACGAAAAGCCCCGCCGCCACCAGAAGCAGCAGGGAGATGGCGATCTGCGAGACCACCAGGAACCGGCTCAAACCGATGCGCAGGAACGAGCGGTGAATGCGCACGCCGGGCTGGCCGGCGCGCGATTGTTTCAGGGCCGGGGTGAGGTCGATACCGGTCGCCTGGATCGCCGGCGCCAATCCAAAAACCAGTCCGGTTGCCAGTGAGAGCGCGATGGTGACGCCCAACACGTGCCAGTTCAAGGTGGCGTGCAAGGTGAAATTGTCGCGGCCGTTGGCGATGAGCAGCGTGAGGAAGCGGATGCCCCACTTCGCGAAAAACACGCCGAGCAGTCCGCCCAGAAACGCCAGCAGCAGGCTCTCCGTCAGAAGTTGCCGCACCACGCGCAGGCGGCCCGCCCCCAGGCTGAGACGAACCGCCATTTCCCGCCGCCGCGCCGTGGCGCGCGCCAGCAGCAGGTTGGCGATGTTGGCGCACGCGATGGCCAGGATCAATCCGACCATCGTCATCAGGACGAACAGCGGTTTGGAATATTGGCGGCGCAGGAAATCGAGCCCGGCCGCGCCCTCCTGAAGGAACAGCGCAGGGAGGTCCGACCGCTCCTTGTCATTGGTCGCGGTGGCGGCCACCCACGGTTGAAAAACGCTGGTCAGCGCCGCTTGTGCCTGCGACAGGGCGACTCCGGGACGCAGGCGGCCCATCATCTGGACCCAGTAGAAGTTGTTGTCCAGATACTTGGTGTCGGGTTTGCCATCGGGATTCGGCTGCAGCCACGAACTGGCGTGCAGGGCGAGAAAGATGTCCGAGGGGCCTCCTGGATTGACGCCGAAGAATTCCGGCGCGGCAACTCCCGTGACGGTGAACGGTAAATTGTTGATGAGGATCGATTGACCCACGGCATTGGCGCTGGTTCCAAAGCGCCTCTGCGCATATCCAAAACTAAGCACGGCCAGCGCGGGCGCGCCTGGACGGTCATCGTTCGAATCGATCAGACGTCCGGCGGCGGGCGGCACGGCGAGGCCGCTGAAGAATTCGCCGGATACGTACTGGCCGTCAGCCAGATCGGCCTGCCCGTGGATGAGCAGGTTCAGGCGGCCGGCCCCGTTGAAGGCGAAGAGGGAGGAGCAGACGGGGTTGCGGGCACGCAGAAGCTCGAACGCCGGGTAGGGGAAATTGCCGCTGCCAAATCCCAACTTGGGGTCTTTGTAGTTGCTGCCGTTAAAGCTATGGGCGACCGGGGGAAAGTCCTTGGAGCGCCAGTTTACGACCACCAGCGATTCCGGATGCGCCACGGGCAGCGCGCGCACCAGAATCGCATCCATGAAACTGTAGATTGCGGTGTTGGCGCCGATTCCCAGCGCCAGCGAGAGCGCTGCCATCGCCGTAAACGCCGGGTTGGCCGCCGTCATGCGCAGCGCATACCGTAAGTCCTGTGCAACCTGTTCCGTCCATCTCCACATGGGCACCATTCTCCTTCCGCTTCGAGTCTTAGACGCTGGAAGGCCCTCGCGGGTTGGCTAATTTCCAGTGGGACAGGCCTCCCGGCCTGTCCGGCTCGGCTCACTTAGCCGGCAGCAGATGTTTCTGCACCTTGCCCATGGCATTCCGCGGCAAGCGGTCCACCACAACAAAGGCGCGCGGCACCTTGAACGACGCCAGCTTGGCGCGGCAGCGCTCCGCGAGCACCGTGGACTCCACCGCGCTTTTCAAGACCACGTACGCCACGGGCGCCTCACCGCGGACCCGGTCCGGCACGCCGGCCACCGCCGCTTCGGCCACCTCCTCCTGCTCCAGGAGGAACTCCTCGATCTCCCGCGGATAGATGTTGAAGCCACCCGAAATGATGAGGTCGCTCTTACGCCCGCACAGCGTGTAGTAGCCATCCGGCGATCGCTCGCCGAGATCGCCGGTGCGGAACCAGCCATCCACGAACGCGGCCCTCGTCGCCTCTTCTTGCCGCCAGTAGCCCGGAAAAACATTCGGGCCCCTGAGTTGGATCTCGCCGTCCACCAGGCGGACCGAAACCCCCGGCAGCGGCAGCCCGACGCTTCCCGGGCGCCGCTCCCCCACATACGGGTTGCTGATGTTCATGAGGGTCTCGCTCATGCCGTAGCGCTCCAGGATAGTGTGCCCGAATCGCGCGTGGAACTCCGCCAGCACCTGGGCCGGCAGCGGCGCCGACCCGGACACGAACAACCTCATCGATTCACCGATCGACTGTGCCTGTTCCGCCGGCACATCGAGCAGCCGCACGTAGATGGTGGGAACTCCGAAGAACAGCGTCGGACGAAAATCGAGGAACGTTTCCGCGGCTTTGGAGTGCTCGAACCGTGGCAGGAGGCGCATGCGGCAACCGCTCATCAACCAGCAATGCAGGCCGTTCCCGAGCGCGTGGACGTGGAACAGCGGCAGCGCCAGCAGGAAGCGGTCGGAGTGGGCGATCTGCCAGCACGCCAGCAGGTTGATGGCGTTCGCCGCGAAGTTGTCGTGCGTCAGAACAGCGCCCTTGGAAGCGCCGGTGGTCCCGGATGTATAGATGATGCCGGCGGGAGTGTCGCCATCCAGCACGGTCTCCGGGCGCTCGGCCGCGAGCGTGCCCGCTTCCGCCGTGAGATCGGCCGGTGGCCAGATTGGGACCGCGCATTCGAACGCCGCGTCCGACACCACCGCCCGAGGCTCGGCGTCGTGGAGAATGTGGCCCATCTCGCGATCGCGATACAGAATGTTGATGGGCACGAAGATCACGCCCAGCTTGACGCAGGCCAGGTAGACGTCGATCGTCTCGACGCAATTCGCCAGGTAGACGCACAGCCGGTCGCCGGTCTTGAGCCCGCGCCGCGAGAGCAACTGCGCCAGCCGGTTGCTGCGCGCGTCGATCTCGCCGAACGTGAACGTCCGCCCTTCGAACTCGAGCGCCACCGCATCGCGCCGGCCGATCAGGGACCAATCGAACAGGCTCACAAGATTCAAGCCGGCAACTCCTTGCCCCTGGTCTCTTCGGCCCATCGTAACAGGGCAATGCCCACTAGAAACGCCACGGAGGTCCAGGCCACGGGCGTGCCGATGGTATGCATCCGGGAGACGCCGGCGCCCACCAGGAAGGTGATGCCCGCGGCGAGGAAGCGGCCGAACGACGTGGCAAACGCGAACGCGCTGCCGCGGCACTCCGTGCGATACTGCTCCGGCAGCCATAGCGTGTACACCGCAAAATTCGCGCCGCCTAAGCCCAGGAAAAACAGGCACACCAGGAACCAGCGCAGCGCGCCCTCGCCCAGATAGTAGACGTAACCGAAGCCGAAGCTGATGAACACGAACATCAGCGCGAAATAAAGACCGAGCGATCCGCGGCGGCCGAATCGGTCGGCGAGCAAGGGCAAAAGCAGGCACCCGACGATCGTGCCGGCCGAGAGCAGCATCGTCGCATAAGACGCCATGCGCGCGCCCTGCGCGGCGGTGAATCCTTCGCGCGAAGCCAGATAGCTCACCGACGAGGGCACATACACGGACCCCGCCCACAACCCGACCATCGAAACCAGCACCAGCGCGGCATTCACGACGGTGCGCCTTCGATACTCCGTGGAAAACAGCGCACCAAACGCGTCGCGTGCCGTCCATTTGCGGCCCATCTCCTGTACGCGATCCTGCCAGCGCTGCGGCTCGCTGACGCCGTAGCGAATGAACGCCACCAGTAGCGCCGGCGTGCCGCCCACCGCAAACACCGCCCGCCATCCGTAGCGCGCGCCGACGGTGTAGTTCACAATAGCGGCCAGGAACACCCCGAAATAGTAGCCCGTGTGCATCCACGCCGCGCCCTGCTTGCGGCGCGACTCGGGCCACTCCTCCGCCACGAACACCCCGCCCAGCGTCCACTCGCCGCCGATCCCCACTCCCGCCAGAAAACGGAACAGCGCCAGCATCCACACGCCCGCGGCCACGGACCCCAGAAACGTAAACAGCGAGTAGCAGAGGATGGTCAGCACCAGCGTGCGCACGCGGCCGAAACGGTCGGCAATGGGCCCCCACAAAAACGCGAAGCCCCAGCCGACAAGGAAGATCGCGAAGTGCACTCCGCCATAGAATCCGATATTGTCCGCGGTGGCGGGAACGCCGGAGCGCGGCAGCAATTCGCGCAACGCCGGGACCAGCACCAGCGCGTAGATAAAGGAGTCCATCCCGTCCAGCGCCCAGCCTGCCCAGGCCGCCCAGAAACCGCGAACCTGGTTGCGCGTGAGAGGAGGTGGGGCAGGCGCTTTCGCCTGCCTAGCCCGCTTGCGGGCGGTTTTTTCCCTGCGTTGCGTCACTGGTGCGCCGGCCCGTAGAGTACGCGCCCCGGCCGCTCGCTGGTCACCTGGTCGTCGTGCAGGGCCAGTTTGCCGTTCACGATGACGTCGCGAAACCCCACCGAGTACTGGTGCGGCTTGTCGTACTGAGCCCGGTCGCCGGCCTTGGCCGGGTCGAACACCACGACATCGGCCTTCATCCCCGGTCGCACCAGGCCGCGGTCCCAGATCTTCAGACGCTCGGCCGGATAGCCGGACATACGCCGCACCGCCTCCTCCAGCGTCAGCACGTGCTTCTCACGCACGTAAACGCCGAGCACGCGCGCGAACGTGCCGTAACTGCGCGGATGCGGCGACGCCTGTCCGAACACCGGAATTTCGCCATCCGAAGCGACCATAGTGTACGGCGACCGCATGATCCGCGCCACGTCCTCTTCGTCGATCGCGTGATAGATGGCCGAGCACCCGCCCTTGGTCACCAGCTCGATGGCCGTCTCGGCGGCGTTTTCGAAATTCACCTCGAGCCCGCGCGCCTTGGTGATGCCGGCCAGATTCTTGCCTGCAAGGCTCGCGTCGAATCCGCAATTCACGATCTGCACATTTTTGGGATCGCCGGCGCCGCGGTCGAGCTTGAGTTTCTCGACGATGACCGCCTTGATGCGCGCGCGCTCGGCCGGCGCCGCGAGCCGCTCGCGCGTCGCCGCCTGCCCGCCCTCGAGCGCCCATTGCGGGAACAACGCCGCGATGCCGGTGCTCGACGCCGTGTAGGGATACTGGTCGATGGTCACATCCACCCCGCGGGCGCGCGCCTCCTCCACCAGCTTCAGCGATTCCACGCTCCGCCCCCAATTCGGCTGGCCGATAATCTTGTGGTGCGTGATCTGCGTCGGCAGGCCGCCCTCTTCGCCGATCCGGATGGTCTCGCGCACGCTGTCGAGCACCTGCCCGGCCTCCTCGCGCATATGGGAGATGTGCATCCCTCCCATGCGCCCCACCACCTTGGCGATCTCGATGACTTCTTCGGTCGGCGTAAAATTTCCAGGCACGTAGAACAGGCCGGTCGAAAGTCCGAATGCGCCGTCGCGCATGGCCTGTGCGGCGAGGTCCTCCATCTTGACCATTTCCTCCGCCGTCGCCTTGCGGTTCGCCAGCCCGATCACCTGCTGCCGGATGGTCCCCTGCCCCACGAATGCCGCGAAATTGATCGAGATCGGAGTCTTCGCCAGGTTCGCGAAGAACGGCGCCAGCGGCAGCGGCGAGCCGCCATCCGGACCTTCGATAATCGTGGTCACGCCCTCGCGCAGATAATTCTCCGCGGTGGGTACGTTGAAGATCCCGCGCCGTCCGTGCGAGTGGATGTCGATGAAGCCCGGCGCCACGACAAGCCCGCGGGCATCGATGCGCACGGCCGCCGTGGCATTCGGCAGCAGCCCGACCGCCGCGATGGTGTCGCCCCGGATTCCGATATCCGCGTAATACCACGGGTTGCCCGACCCGTCGATGACTTTGGCTCCCGTGATCAGGAGGTCGAATCGATTGGGCTGGGCGAAGAGGAGGCCGGAAAGGAGAGGAACCAGACACAGTGCCGCGCGCATGGCCGATATTGTACTAGGTGTTGAGACATCCGCGCCTATCCCGCATTTCGGAGCACGCACTCAATGCGCGTCCGCTTGTGCCCTTTTTCGCCGCGAGACCTCTTTGAAGCCATACCCACGCGAAGCATACCTCCCCCACGGAATTTCCGAAAGCATACTGGCCTGGTTCGGTCTAGTTTCCAACCCCTTGTTCCAGGCCGGCGTCGAGGCTCTCGAGGACGGTGCAGTAGAGTGACACCGGCACTTCCACTGCGGTATGATTGCATCCCAGTGCAGCGCCGTGGAGATCGTCCAACATAAGCTGTACCAATCCGGGGACATTCTTGTCGCTCCGGCCTCCCGCAGCCTGGTGGTCCGCGGAGTGCCGCAGCATGTCCGTCCCAAAACGTTCGACCTGCTGTTGTACCTCATCGAGCGCCGCGACCGCCTGGTCCGGAAGGAAGAGTTGCTCGATTCCCTGTGGAAAGACACCGCCGTCACCGAGAAGTCCCTGGCGCAGTGCGTCATCGAATTACGCAAGATCTTCAGCGACGACCCGCGCAATCCCCGCTTCATCAAAACGGCCGCCAAGCTCGGTTACCAGTTTATCGGGCCGGTCGGCGATGCCGCGCCGGACATCGTTTCCCCGGGTCTGGAGCTGGAAGAAATCACCACCACCCAGGTTGAAATCGAGAAGACCTCGGGGCACTGGCGGATTCTGGCCGCAATTCTGGCCGCCGTCTGCGGCGTGCTTTTGATTCTTTGGTGGCGGAGTTCCCTTCGCCCGGAAACAGTGCTCCTCGCCATCGCCGGCAAACGGCCGGTGGTCGTGATGTTTTTCGAGAACCAGTCCCAATCGGCCGACCTCAATTGGCTGAGCGCGGGCCTTGCCGACATGGTGATCACCAACCTGTCGCGCTCCGGCAAGCTGACGGTGCTGAGCCGTCAACAACTCTCGTCGAGCCTGGAGCGGGCCGGAAAGAAAGGGCCGCTGCGCCTGGAGGACGCCATGGAGGTCGCGGCGCGCTCGCGGGCCAGCGCCTTTGTGCTGGGCAGCTTCGCCCGGATGGGCGACCAGGTGCGCATCGCCGCCCAGGTTCACGACGCGCGCAACGGCCGTCTGCTGGCGGCTGAAAGCGTAACCGCCGACCGGCCGGAGCAGATCCTGAATCGAGTCGACACGCTGGCACTGGAGTTGGCCGCCGATCTCGGCGCTCCGGTGCCCGGCAGGTTCCAGCGGAACGGCCTCGCCACCTTGATGACCAGCAACCTCGAGGCCTACCGCAACTACTCGCTTGGTGTGGAGCAAGCTCACGCTTATCACGAAAACGAGGCCGTGGAACTGTTCCAAAAAGCCGTGTCTCTCGATCCCGACTTCGCCATGGCGCAGGCCCGCATCGGCTACACCCTGGCGGTCACCACCGTGCAAGCCAAGGAGGGGCGTCTATACCTGGAAAAGGCGTTTCAGCGTTCCGGGAACCTTACCGACTCCGATCGCATGCACATCGCCGCCTGGTACGCGGTCGCCAATCTCGATTACCCCGACGCCATCCGGCGCTACCGTGAGTTGCTGGCGATCGATCCGGCCGATAGCGAAAACTACATGCGCCTTGGCCGTCTGTTGCGCGGCGAAAAGCGTTATGACGAATCGGTCGAGGTGCTGAAACAAGGGCTGGCTCTCAATCCCGATTCCGTCGATGTGCTGAACACCCTCGGCGCCGTGTACTCGCAACTCGGGCGTCACGCGGAGGCGATTGCGCTCGAACAGCGCTATGTCTCGCTGGCGCCCCTCGAACCCAACGCCTACGATAGTCTGGCGCTGGCGTACGCCTGGGCCGGAGGCGCCGCGGAAGCCGAGCAGGCCTACCATCGGGCGCTCGAATTGAAACCCGGTTTCGACGTTGCCCGGCGCCACCTGGCGGCGCTGTACTGCCAGACGGGCCGCTACCGTGCCGGCCTCCGCGAAGCCCAACAGGCGATTCAAGACGCGCCTTCCGGCCGGATGCGGGCTTTGGCCCATGCGTACGTGGGCTGGCTGCTGGCCCTCACTGGCCAACTCAGCCGGGCGGGGGAGGAAGTGCACGCTGCCAACCGTCTGGCGCCGATGCCGGACATCGGGGCAGTAGTCGCGGCCAGGAGCGGGCAGTTTGAGCAGTCAGTTGCGCTCGCCGGCAAGATCCACAAGATGCTCTGGACCAATCGCGGCGAAAGGCCCACCACCTGGGACCGAACCCGGTTCTACGTACTGGGCGAGGTCGCCATGGGCGAAAACCGTCCCCAGGAAGCCATCGCCGATTTCCAGGAGGCCCTGCGGCACTGGCCCCTCTGGTCGATGCCGGCTTTGCTCGAGGACTGCCTGGGCGATGCCTACCTCCGGCTCGGCCGCCTCGACCAGGCGATCGCCGAATACCGGCGCATCCTCGGCATTTATCCGGTGATCGGGATGGCGCACTATCACCTCGGGGTGGCGTACCAGCGCAATGGCCAGCCGAACTTGGCGAAGGCCGAGTACCAGCGGTTTCTCGAGCTGTGGAACCAGGCTGACCCGGATGTCCGCGAGGTGGTCGCCGCCCGTGGGGAACTGGAACGGCTGCGGTAGCCAGGCTTCACCTCGCGAATTTAACCACAATTTGGAAGTTCTTTGGAGACTTTTCTCCCCGCTCGGCCGCATTCTGGGCCAAGTGTCGCGCACCCGCATCACGATTACTCAGACTCGCCGCCGTACCCTCCGCCTGCTCTCGGGTTCCCGTCCCTCGCCAGTGGGGCAGCCCGTAATCGACCTCGTGCCCAAGTCCCCGTTTCCGCGCCTGTGCGATTGGCTTAAAAGTATTCGAAGAAAGGTCTGGCAATGAAATCGCTAAAACCAAATACGTGGATCGAGGTGTGCCTTTGGGCCGTGTTGATCGCGGGCTCGCTGTTCTTATTTTCCGGCTGTGACCTTCAGTCGGGTAGGGACCCCCATGGCAACGTCCAGGCGGTGATTTGCAGTTCTTATAACAGCCCCGCGCAGGATTGCGTCACCTGGACAGATGGTCGGGGGAGTCTGGTCGCAACATTGGTGCTCGCCTTCGTCAATGCCGGTGTTATTCCGCCCAAGGCGCCGGCGCCTCCTTGTCCCGCGATCAACTTCAGCCAAGCCTCGACCCAGGAGACGGTGGCTTTCGACTCAACCGGTGCGATCATCTATATGATTCCGTTGTACCGGCAGCCGGACGGCAACTACACGGCGGAAGGCTTCTCCGTGCCGGCCGGCTCGGCCAATGCCGTGGGCACGAAACTCGGAACCATCACGCAAGCTCAGAGTTATTTCGCCAGTTGTCGCGGCCTCGGCCCGTGGACTCCGGCGCCTCATCCCACCGTATTGGGCGATATGCCGGGTACCATGTCGCGAGACATCGTGGCCACCAACTTGGGTGGACCCCCTTATGCGATGATCAAGGCCGATTCCGCTCACAACAAGATCAGTGTCTCGCTCGACACCCAGGATACTTTGGGCAGCTCGTCTACCGATTATCCCGTGGCAAATGGTCCGACCTCCCTCCTGGTAGCGGATTTCAATGGCGACGGCAAGCGGGACGTCGCCACGCTCAACCAGACCGGCACGGACAGCACCGGGAATGGCAGCGTTTCGATTCTGCTGGGCAACGGAGACGGAACCTTGCGTGCGTCGGCTAGGTACAGCACCGACGGCCAGTATCCGGTGGCCATGACTTCGTTCAACCTCAACGGGCGCGCGAACCTGGCGGTGGTCAACCGGAACGATAACACTGTGACCGTTCTGCTGGCCAACGCCGATGGATCGATGCGCACGGCGGTCCCCTATCCTCTGCTGGGTGGTCCCTTTCAGGCCATGACCATCGTTGCCGCTGACTTCGATGGAGACGGCAAGGCGGATCTCATGGTGAATTCCACCAACCAAGGCTACGTCTTGCTCCGTGGAAACGGAGACGGGACCTTTCAAGCGGCCGTGCAAAAGGCGGGATACACCCCACACAATTATCCGCTGTTTCTGACGCCGGGTGACTTCAATAAGGATGGCAAGATCGATCTCGCGGCCTTAAACGCCGACGGCACGGTGACCATCCTGTTGAATGCGGGCGACGGGAGTTTTCCCAACCAGTCGCGGTATGTAGTCGGTACGCCGCTGTCATCGGGCGCCTACGGGTTGGGCATGTTCGCCGTGGATTTTAACGATGACGGCAACCTCGACCTGGTGTTTGGCACCGGTCATCCGGACGCGCTGTACCCAGATCCCATGTTCGTTACGGTTCTGTTGGGCAAGGGCGATGGGACCTTCCAGGGCGCGGCGCCGGTCTACCCGGTGGGCTACGGTGCCTTGGCCATGGCGACGGCCGATTTTAACGGCGACGGCCGGGGCGACCTGGTGGCCGCCGCCAACGGGTCAGCATTCTCTTACAGCCTGTGGATTCTGCCCGGCCAGGGTGGCGGTTTCCAGCCCGCCACGGAAGTGGCCGTACCCGCGGTGAGCTATATACGTTGGGTGACCACCGCCGATCTCAACGGGGACGGCCGCGCAGACCTGATTGCCGTTGACTCGCCTTATCAGATGACCGGCCACGTGTACACCTTGCTGGGCAAGAACGACGGCACATTCCAAGCGCCAACCAGCTATGCCGCCGGCATCCAACCGACTTTCGTCACCACGGGCGACGTCAACGGTGACGGTCTTACCGACCTGGTCATCTCCTACGGAGATAGGAGCGCCACCAAGGCCGGAGTGACCACGGCCCTGCTGCTGACCGGGAAATCCGGTGGCGGGTTCAACGCCGGCGTCACCGTGCCAACCGGTGTCAACACCATCCAAGTAGCCTTGGCGGACGTGAACGGGGATGGCAAGCCGGACCTGGTTGCCGTCAATCTGGGTATTGTCGATTTCGGTTATTTCGGAACGCAACCTGCTGCGGGCAATGTGTCCGTCTCCCTGGGTAACGGAAACGGAACCTTCCAGGCGCCGGTGAATTATACGGCGGGCGTGAATCCCACCTGGGTGGCGGTGGGGGACGTGAATGGCGATGGCAAGCCCGACCTGATCGCCGGCGCCGTGACGGGCACCGCATCGAAAATCGGCGTGCTGCTGGGCAACGGCAATGGCGCCTTTGGCGCGGCTACTCTGCTAAGCACCTACTCCTGGCCGGGCAGCCTGGCGTTGACGGATTTTGACGGGGATGGCAAGCTGGACCTCGCCATTGTCCACCTGGCCGGCGACCCTCCCGTTACCATCATGCAGGGCAACGGCGATGGAACCTTCCAGCCGGAAACGGTGCTGCTCGCCGGCGATGGGCCGGTAGCCGTGATCGCGGCGGACTTCACCGGCAACGGCAGGTCCGACCTGGCCGTGCTGAACCAAGCCTATTTCGGATGGGGCTCGGTCAATCTGTTTCACAATATATCCGCCGCGCCGGCTTGCACTTTCAGCCTGAATTCCGGCGCACAATCCTTCACCGCGCCGGGTGGGACCGGATCGTTCAAGGTGACCACCGGCAGCGGCTGCAATTGGGCCGCGGCCAGCAGCGCCGATTGGATCCGGCCCGCTTTCCCCACGCTCGGAATCAACAATGGCACGGTGAATTTCTCGGTCCTGGCGAACACCGGCGCGGCGCGCAGCGGCGCCCTGACGGTTGGCGGACAGACCGTCACCGTCAACCAGGCTGGAGCCCCAGCGGCCACGCACTTTTCGGTCTCGGCGCCGGGCTCGGCCACCGCCGCTGTGTCCTTCAACTTCACCATCGCAGCGTTGGATGCCAACAACAACACCGTGACCGGCTACACGGGAACCGTACACTTCTCCAGCACGGATGGCGCGGCGGCGCTGCCGGCCAACGCCACCCTGACCAACGGGACGGGCGCCTTCGCCGCGACGCTCAAAACGGCGGGCAACCAGACCATCATGGCCACCGAAACGGCGATCTCTGGGGTGACGGGAACCTCTGCTCCGATTGTGGTGACCGGGCCGGTGGCCCCGCCGGCGCCCGTGTCGGTGAGCCTGGCGGGCGGGAACGGCTCTAGCTCGACCTACACGTTTGTCTACACCGATCCGCGCGGATACCAGGACATGAATGTGCTGAATGTTCTGGTGAGTAACTCGCTCGACGCCCTCCATGCGTGTTACCTGGCCTACGTGGCGCCAATCAACACGCTGATCCTGGTGAATGACGCGGGACAGGCCGGCGGTCCTTATGCCGGAGTGGTGGCCTTGGGGAGTTCCACCCCCATTCAGAATGGTCAATGCTCAGTGACCCTGGTGTCGGCTACGGGCAGCGGCAACACGCTCACTCTGGTTTTGACGATTGCCTGGACCACCAGCTTTGCCGCGCTTCCTGGCGGGCCGGCGGGCGGGGACAAGATCGTCTACATGGCAGCCGGAGACCTGGCGGCGCGCAACTCCGGGTGGTATCCGCTGGGGGTCTGGCGGGCGCCGGGCTCCCCGCAAACCGTAACCACCGCGGTGGTGGGAATGAGCCCGTTTCGCGGAAACGGCACGGGGCCGGCGCCGTTCACCTTTAACTTTTCCGACACCCAGGGATTCCAGGATTTCGGAGTGTTGAACATCCTGGTGAACGGTTCCCTGGACGGCCTCAACGCCTGTTACCTGGCTTTTGCGTATCCGTACAACGTGATGTTCCTCCTGCCCGACAACGGGATCGGCCTGTTGCCCGGGCAGAGTATGGGCGCGCCAGGGAGTGTGAGCAACAGCCAGTGCACGGTGAGTTGGGGAAGCGCCGCGGTGAACGCCAGCGGCAACAACCTGGCGCTGAATCTAAATATTACGTTTACCGCGGCATTCGCCGGGAACCGGATCTTCTATGTGGCTGCGCGAGATGTCAGCCAGGCCAACAACACGGACTGGCACGCCATGGGGACTTGGACGGCACAGTAGATCCGGGTGCATCGGCGCCACTCGCCGCGCACGCCTCTCATGAGGGCGCCCGGCTCGGCCGTGATGCAGCCGGCTTGCGCGCGTGGATGACGATCCACACGCCCGCCGCGGTGAGCGCGGCCCCTCCGATCCGATCCGCGGTCAAGCCCCGGAAGCCCGCCGGATTTTCGCGCAGAAAATCGAGCGCGACGCGAATGGGTCCGCACAACACGATCCAGCGGAGGAAAAAGCCGGGCGGGCGCGGCTGGCGGCCCAGCACGGCGAACGTACACGCTACTGCGAGACTCGCCAGCATCTCGAGCAGACCGAGGTCATAACGAGGTCCATCCGGAAACTGCACAGCCAGCCACGACCCGGAGTGCCGGCCGGGGTGGTCGTGCGCCAGCGTGCAACCGAGCCGCAGGAAGGTCCAACCGAACGGGAACGCATAGGCGAGCAGATCCAGATAACTCCAGCGCCGTTCAGCGGGAACCATGGCGAAATAGAAATACAGCGCCGCGCCGGCCAGGCTTCCGAAGACGCCGCCGAAACTCGCGTATCGGGCGCTGCGGCCGGGCACGGCCAGGTTGTAAGCCCCTGCCCACAAAAGCGCTCCGATTACCCCCGCGGCGAGCATAGACTCCAACAGGCGCACCGCGCGGCGGGGATCGAGCCCCATGCGCCCGGCCCGGCGAAGGACGATCGCCAGCCACGTGAGCAGGGTGCAGGCTACCATTACCCCGAACGGGTAGATGCGCACGGCCCCGATCTCGAATGGCCCCACCTCGAAATACGGGATCATCCTACGTTTATTGCATATTCCCCGACTCCCCACCGCCTGCCAGCCCGAATGGAGCACGTCGCCATTGCTCCGCGCCGCGGCGTAGACTTAGTGTAGTGCGTCAGAAGTTTTGTAACGGCGCCGCTGCACAAATCGTACCGGATCGGGTAGTCTTGTTTGGACGGGTGCGAGAGGGTTCTTTCGGCAGAGGTGCGCGACGATTTGGAACGGTTCTCCCGCAGCCGGACGTTATCCGCTGGCTTGGTGGAACGATGCACGTATCGTCTTGCGAGCCGCGGCCGGCCTTGGCGACCTCGATTGTTCGGCCGGCGTGAAATTCGCCGGCACGTAAAACAGGCCGGTCGAAAACCCGAATGCGCCGTCGCGCATGGCCTGCGCGGCCAGGTCCTTCATCTTGACCATTTCCTCCGCTGACGCCTTGCGATTCGCCATTCCGATCACCTGCTGCCGGATGGTCCCCTGCCCCGCGAACGCGGCGAAGTCGATGGAAATCGGAGTCTTCGCCAGGTTCTCGAAGAACGGCGCGAGCGGCAGCGGCGAGCCGCCATCCGGACCTTCGATAATCGTAGTCCCGCCCTCGCGCAGGTAGTTCTCCGCGGTGGGCACGTTGAAGATCCCGCGCCGTCCGTGCGAGTGGATGTCGATGAAGCCCGGCGCCACGACAAGCCCGCGGGCATCGATGCGCACGGCCGCTGTGGCATTCGGCAGCAGCCCGACCGCCGCGATGGTGTCCCCCGGATTCCCACATCCGCGTAATACCACGGGTTGCCCGACCCGTCGATGACCTTGGCCCCGGTGATCAGGAGGTCGAATCGATTGGCCTGTCCGCAGAGGAGACCGGAAAGGAGAGGAACCAGACACAGTGCCACGCGCATGGCCGATATTGTGCCAGGTGTTGAGAGAGCCGGATGTCGCTCTTCAGGGGAGCGTGCGTTTAGAGACGATCCTGGCCTTCAGGCTCCACGTCCGGAATTTCGTTCAAGGCTCGCTCGAACTCATCCCTGTTGAAGAGCTTGGCGCGCGACTCGATGTACTCGCGGCTGGCCAGTCGATATGCCAGAACAGCGGACACGAACTCTTCGATCGACACGTGGTCCCTAGCAGCTATCTCAGCGGCCTTGTTGTACAAATCCTCGGGTACCGCGATACTCTTGCTCATATCCGCTCTGCTCCTATTGTCCGCAAAAACTCGCGCGGTGTCAGCACCTCAATTCCACATGGCTGGGCAGCGCAAGATCGACAGCATGGGGAACCTGCGTGGTGAGGCCATGGTGAGCGAGCGCTGAGATCAGGAGACGGCCGCGCGCGGAATTCGAATCGCGACTGGAACGAGATCCGGGCTGGAGAGCGGCGGAGCGGTGGAGAGCCTGTAAAGACCGCGGCCGACCTGTTCGATTTCACCAGAGTCCCGGAGAGCATACAGCGTCCGCGGGTGAACGCCGAGCCGAATCGCCTTGCTGGTGCGGAGCATGCCCCGGGTTGGGTGAACACGTGGCGTGCTTTCGCAAGTCCTGTGTCAATAGCCGGCATTGGATAGAACCCACGGATAATATAACTGATCTCCGAGGAATCTATCCATACCTCACCCCCCTCGGGATGATGTGCATCGCCGCCAGGCGGCGTGCCGGTGATTACGGGTGTTGCCTTAAGGGCCGCTTTCCCCTACGCTGAAGCCATGGAAGTACATTTCACCCCCGACGTACAAGCGAAGCTTGAGCAGATGGCACGGGACACCGGACGCCCGAGCAATGAACTCGTCGAAGATGCAGTCATCGGTTATTTTGACGAGCTGGCGCACATGCGAGAAACGCTCGACCGCCGCTATGACGATCTGGAAAGCGGCAGGGTGAAGCCGATTGACGGCGAGGAAGCGTACCGGCGCTTGATGGAGAAGACGGAAGCGCAACGCCACCGCCCGGAATGAGCGGATACAAGCTGCACCCGGAGGCGTTCGCGGACCTCGACGGCATCCGCGAGTACATTGCAGAGGACAACCCGGACGCCGCCGACCGCGTGATCACGGAAATTTTTGATCGTATTCGCGCCCTGGTGACGTTTCCCCATCAGGGCTACAGACGTCCGAACCTCACGGCTCGCTCCTTGCGGTTTGTGCTGGTGCGTGATTATGTGATTGCCTATGCGCCCGACAAAAAACCGCTCCGTGTGCTGGCCATCTTCCACGGCAGCCGCAGCCCGCGTGTGATGGCCGCGATCCTGAGAGGCAGGGAAGGAAGCGCCTGAAACGAGGCCGCGACTGTACTTCACCCCCCTCGGCATTGTGTGGCCATCGCCGCCAGGCGGCGCGCCGGTGATGTGGCCGATAGACGCACCCCGTCAGGGACAACGGGGAAACAACCACATACAATCGTAGAGACCGATCACGATTATGGCGAAGAAGCAGAAGTCGACGACTGCGCCCGCGGATGACGCACTGAAAAATGTCAGCGACTACCGTTTTCCCGAGGCGACACGGAAGAATAATCCGCCCGCCAAGATCGCAGCCGAAGGCTACGTTCCGCTGATCCCGAAGGCCGAGTACTTGTACAGTCCGCGCCGCCC
Organism: Bryobacteraceae bacterium; assembly: GCA_041485845.1. Taxonomy (GTDB): domain Bacteria; phylum Acidobacteriota; class Terriglobia; order Bryobacterales; family Bryobacteraceae; genus OMOG01. The sequence continues at coordinate 4,381 of JBGPKH010000059.1, read as the reverse complement.
CCCGGAACTCCGGTTTGATCCGACGGGCCGGGCCGATGAGCTGCCCGAGTTGCTGGCCAAGGCAACGAAGCAGAAGTTGACCGAGGCGGAAGCTTGGGCGCTGGCCGAGGCGCTGCGTGTGCACGAGCCGTGGCTGGAGTGGGCCGGAAAGAGGGAGACCAAGTCGTTCGCCGTGGACCCGGTCGCGCTGCATATCCACGAGCGGGTAAGCACGCAGGCCATTCTGAAGGTGGCGGCGCGCGAGGACGTGAACCGCTCGCTGTTCGCCGACCCGGAGCAGGAGTACAACGAGGCGGTCCAGTTCTACAAGCACGACGTGGATTGGTCGAATCGCCTGATCCTGGGGGACAGCCTCCAGGTCATGTCATCGCTGGCCCGGCGCGAAGATCTGGCGGGTAAGGTGCAGATGATCTACTTTGATCCGCCCTACGGGATCAAGTTCGGGAGTAACTTCCAGCCGGAGATTGGCAAGCGGGAAGTGAAGGATAAGGAGAGCGACCTTACGCGTGAACCCGAGATGGTGAAGGCGTACCGGGATACGTGGACACTGGGCATTCATTCGTACCTGAGCTACTTACGAGAGCGACTGATCGTAGCGAAAGAACTCTTGGCCGACAAGGGCAGCATCTTCGTCCAAATCGGCGATGAGAACCTACACCGAGTTCGATGTGTGATGGAAGAGGTCTTTGGGGCAGCGAACTGCGTGGCCGTGATCACCCTGGAGAAAACCAGCGGCTCAACGCAGAACTTCATTCCGAGCGTCACTGACTACCTGATGTGGTACGCGAGGGAGATCCGAAACGTGAAGTTCCATCAACCATATCTGGAGAAACGGCCGGGCGGTGCCGGCGGGACCGGATATACGAAGGTCCTGCGCCGGGATGGCTCCACTGCAAACCTGGACGAAATTATTGTTGAAAAGGGTGACCGTATTTATGCTCTCGACAATTTGACCAGCCAGAGTGTTGGCAGAGAGAAGGGCGAAGGTGCGGCGTGCTGGTTCCCGGTCAAAGTAGGAGGCGCAGAGTACTTCCCGACAATGCAGAGCCGTTGGAAGACCAACGAAGATGGGATGCAGCGACTCCTGCTGGCCGAGAGGGTAGAAGGCTCGGGCAACCGCGCCGGTTACGTCAGACACCTCGACGATTTTCCTGTGTTTCCGGTAACGAATTTCTGGGATGACGTGATGAGTAGCTTCATGGCGGACAAGAAGTACGTCGTCCAGACCAATCCCAAGATCATAGAGCGATGCATGGTCATGACCACAGATCCCGGCGACCTCGTGCTCGATCCCACTTGCGGGTCCGGGAGCAGCGCGTACGTTGCCGAGCAGTGGGGCCGGCGTTGGATCACCATCGATACCAGCCGCGTCGCGGTCGCTATCGCGCGGCAGCGGCTACTCACAGCCAAGTACGAATTCTTCAGGCTCAAAAACGAGGCGGCTGGTGTCGCAGGTGGTTTTCGCTACAGGACAATCCCGCATATCACGCTCAAGAGCATCGCGCAAAACGTGAACCTCGATCCGATCTTTGCCAAACAAGAACAGATCCTGGATGCGAGGCTAGCCCAGGCGAACGCCGAGCTGAAGGCGGTGCCGGACAAACTGCGCCAAGATCTACGGATGAAGCTGGCGCTCAGGCAGAAACATGAGGGCAAAAAGGCGATCACGGATGCGGACCGCCGCCGGTGGGAACTTCCGGCCAAGGGGAAGGACTGGCAGCACTGGGAGGTTTCGTTTGACACCGACCCGGATTACCCATCCGATTTGAAGAAAGCCGTCGAGGAATACCGCGCCACGTGGCGGGCCAAGATGGACGAGGTCAACGCATGCATCGCGGCGAATGCCGATCAAGAAGAACTGGTGGATCAGCCCGAGGTTGACCGCAAGATTACGCGCGTCAGCGGACCGTTCACAGTCGAGGCAGTTCAGCCGCCCGAGATGTCGCTGGGAGATGTCACCATGGTGGATACCGCGCCGGAGTTCAGCGGCGCTCCGGATGAACTCGAAGGCCAGTTCGTGTCGGTGAGCATGGCCCAGATGGGCGAGTCGGCCCAAAACCTCGAAGCGTACCTGAGCAAGATGGTGGACCTGCTCCGCATGGACGGCGTCCGCTTCCCGGATAACAAACAGAAGAAGTTCACGCGCCTGGAGCCGATTTACGCCATCGGCAGTTCCGCCGGCATCCATGCCGAAGGGCGGTGGGTGAACGTTGGCGAAACCGATGCCGATCCGGAGGGCGACGCCACGGTCGGCGTGGTGTTCGGCCCGCAGTACGGCCCTATCACCGCGAAGATGATCGAAGAGGTCATCCGGCCGGCCGCCCGGCGCTACGACGATCTGGTCTTCGCCGGTTTCAGTTTCGACGGCGCCGGGCAGGCCGCCATCGACGAAGGCCACCCGAAGATGCACATTCACATCGCGCACGTCCGCCCCGATGTGAACCCCGGCATGAACGGCCTGCTCAAAGAGCAACCCGGCAGCCAGTTGTTCACCGTCTTCGGTCGCCCCCGCACCACGGTGAAAGGTCCGGACGGCGACGCCATGTACACTGTCGAGATGGAAGGCGTGGACGTCTACGACCCGGTGAACAACACCGTCGTGGATACTGGCGCGGCGAAGGTGGCAGCTTGGTTCTTGGACGGCGATTACGACGGGCGCACGTTCTGCATCACGCAGGCGTTCTTTCCGGACCGCAGCGCGTGGGACAAGCTCAGCAGGGCGCTGGCCGGCGTCGTGGACCCGGAGCGGTTCGAGTTGTTCTCGGGCACCGTTTCTTTGCCGTTCCCCGCGGGCAAGCACAAGTGTGTCGCGGTGAAAGTGATCGACCCGCGCGGCAACGAGGTGATGCGCGTCCATCCGCTGGAGGGCAATCGTGGGTAAGAAGACCTCCGTCACGCCCGGGCAGGAGCAGCTACCGGTGCAGCCGGTGGATCGGCCTATCCTCTGCAATCCATACGAAGAGCCGCGCGACCACTGGATCTACGATAAGGAGACCGGCGCCGCCAGCCGTGCGGGGATACGGCGCGACGCCAGTTATTGGTACAAGACGGAGCGTACCGGCAGCGCCCAGTTGAGCCTCCTGGCAGAGGAGGAGCGCGACGACCTGCCGCTGGTCAACGCCTTGCGCCAGGACGTCCGCAATTGGCGCAAGGCGGGCTACCCTGGCACGACTAACGTGACGCGCGACTTGCTGCGACACTGGGCGCGCACGGACCGCGCTCGGCGGCTGTTCTTCTGCCAGATCGAAGCCGTCGAGACGATCATCTATTTGCAGGAGATCCGGTTCCCGGGGAAGGTTGGTATTCGCGGGAATCCGAAGCTCGGCAAAGAGGACCTGAACCGGCTGCTGGCGGGGGAGCGCCCGTCATTCAGCAATCCGCGACAGGATTTCTTTCCGCGCCTGATCGATCCCGGGCAAGATGCCTCTATGGCGGCGCTGCGCCGGATCGCCTGCAAGATGGCGACAGGCAGCGGCAAGACCGTCGTGATGTCCATGGTGGTGGCGTGGGCCTTCTGCAATCGCGGCCAGAACCCCGCGACCACTCTCTACCCGAACGGGGTTCTCATCTGCTGCCCGAACTTGACGGTGAAGGAGCGGTTGCAGGTGCTGCGCCCGGAGCGCCCGGACAACTACTACGAGGCGTTCGATATCGTTCCGCTCAAGTACCGCCCGCTGCTGCAGTCCGGAAAAGTGCTGGTGACGAACTGGCACCGGTTCGCGCCGGAATCCGAACATTCCGAGAACGGCAAGAATTATGCGGTAGTGAATAAGGGTCCGGAGACGCTGGATACGTTTGCGCGCCGGGTGCTGGAAGACCTTTACGACCGGCTACCCATCATGGTGATGAACGATGAAGGACACCACTGCTGGCGTCCCGCGGCAACCGAAGACGACCTCGCCACGGTGGACAAGGATGAAGTGGAAGAGGCGCGCGTCTGGCTGGACGGGCTGGACCGGATCAACAATTGCACTGCCAACCCCGCCGCCCATCCTGGCATCTCGATCTGCCTGGACCTTTCCGCGACGCCGTTCTATCTGAAGGGCAGCGGCTACCCCGAAGGCAGGCCGTTCCCGTGGATCGTGAGCGACTTCGGCCTGGTGGACGCCATCGAGAGCGGCATCGTGAAGATCCCCCGGCTGCCGGTACTGGACACGACGGGCAGGCCCGATCCGAAGTACTTCAAGCTGTGGAAGGCGATCAATGAGAACCTGGAACCCGGCGAACGGCTGCCGGGCAAATCGGGACGGCCCAAACCCGAGGTGATTTACCGCGAGGCTGAAGGCGCTCTGCTGCAGATCGCCTCGCAGTGGAAGGAGCGGTTCCAGCAGATGCAGGCGGCGACACCGGGGCAGGAACATGTCCCCCCGGTTCTCATCCT
>JBGPKH010000058.1:0-23739 GCA_041485845.1 Bryobacteraceae bacterium | reverse complement strand
CGCCCCGAGATCGGCCCGGAAATCCGCCCCGAGATCAGCCCGGAAATCCGCCCCGAGATCGGCCCGGAGATCAGCCCGGAAATCCGCCCCGAGATCGGTCCGGAGATCCGCCCCGAGATCAGCCCTGAAATCCGCCCCGAGATCCGTCCCGAGATCCGCCCCGAGATCCGTCCCGAGATCGGTCCGGAAATCCGCCCCGAGATCAGCCCGGAGATCCGCCCGGAGATCCGCCCCGAGATCGGCCCGGAAATCCGCCCCGAGATCGGCCCGGAAATCCGCCCCGAGATTCGCCCCGAGATCAGCCCGGAGATCCGCCCGGAGATCCGCCCCGAGATCCGGCCCGATCTTCCTGGCCGACCGCCCAGCAGGAAGTGAACCCATGCCGCGGCGCGTTCTCCTCATCGTGATGCCGTTCCTGCCCCTCGCCCGTCCCGCCCTTGGCGTGGGACTGCTGAAGGCTGAGTTGGAACGCGCCGGCATCCCCTGCGATGTGCGCCACCTGCACTTCGCCTTCGCAGACTGCATCGGCTTCCCTGCCTACCAGCAGATCGCCGACGACACCCCCACTCACGACCTCGCCGGCGAGTGGATCTTCACCCCCGCGCTTTACGGCGCGTCGGCACGCCCGTCGGAGGATTTCCTCCGCAACGTCTATACCGGCGGCACGTCGCGCTACACGCCGGAATTATTGGCGGAGATCGATCGCTGCCGCGCGCTCGCCCCCGGCTTCATCGCCGAGTGCGCCGCCTCGATCGACCTGGCCGCCTACGACATCATCGGCTTCTCCACCACCTTCCAGCAAAACGTCGCCTCTCTTGCCCTCGCGCGCCAGCTCAAACGGCGCAACCCCTCGCCGGCCATTGTTTTCGGCGGCGCCAACTGCGAGGGCGAGATGGGCGACGAGCTGCACAATCGCTTTCAGTTCCTCGACGTGGTCTGCTCCGGCGAAGGCGACATGGTCTTCCCGGAGTTGGTCCGCCGGCTTCGCGCCGGCCACGACATCGGCGACCTTCCGGGCATCGTCTTCCGGCGCGGATCCCGGAGCGTCCGCAGCACCGCTCCGCAGATGCTCGTCGAAGATATGGACGCACTCCCCTATCCCGACCACAGCGATTTCATCCGCGACTTCTCGTCCTCTTCCGTCCCCCGTTTCATCGGCCCCGAGCTGACCATGGAGACTTCCCGCGGCTGCTGGTGGGGCCAGAAACACCACTGCACCTTCTGCGGACTGAACGGCATGGGGATGACGTATCGCAGCAAGTCCTCGGCCCGGGCGTACGACGAGATCCTGCACCTGGCCGGGACCTACGGCATCCACACCATCTTCAACACCGACAACATCGTCGACATGCGCTACTTCCGCGAAGTCTTCCCGCGCCTCGAGGAACGCGGCCTCCGCTTGCAGCTTTTCTACGAAACCAAGTCCAACCTCAAGAAGAGCCAGATGGCGGCATTGCGGCGTCTCGGCACCACGTGGTTCCAGCCGGGCATCGAAAGCCTCGACTCGCACGTGCTCGCCCTCATGGACAAGGGCGTCCGCGGGATTCACAACGTGCAGCTTCTGAAGTGGGCGCGGGAGATGGGGTTCACCATCACCTGGAACATTCTGTGCGGCTTTCCGGGCGAGCGGCCCGAGGACTACCGGCGCATGGCCCGCCTGGTGCGCAGCATCCCGCACCTCGAGCCGCCCAGTTCCCTTTCGCGATTCCGCCTCGACCGCTTCAGCCCCATGTTCGAGCGCGCGGAACAATACGGCCTGCGCGACGTGCGGCCCTTCCCGGCTTACCGTCTCTGCTACCCCTTCAGCGAGCGATCGATCGAGCGGCTCGCCTATTTCTTCCACTGCGCCTCGCCCATGGATGTGGAGACTTCCGGCGCCTTGCACGAGGCGTGGCGCGCCGTGGAGCAGTGGCAGCGCCATCACACCGGAGGCAGCCTCACGGGCCGCTTGGATTCGGACGTCCTGGAGATCGCCGACACTCGCCCGGGTCGCCCGCCCGAAAAGTACCGCTTCAACGGCCTCCGCCGCGACGTCTACCTGGCCGCCGACGCGGCGCTCTCCAGCAGCCGGCTCCTGCAAACCTTGCGGCGCCAACATGGCGACTCCTTTTCCGCCAGCGATCTGCAAAGGATACTGGACGAATTCCTGGAGCTCGATCTGATGGTGCGGGAGGACGACCTGTACCTGAGCATCGCGCTCCTTCCCCACGAATCCCGTCCCGCCGAGCCGCAGCAGCCCCTCGACCTGGTGACCATCGAACACTGGTAAGACGGTCTGGCTAAACCGGAACTGAGTTCCGGTCTTGGCCGGCCTGACCAAACAATCCAGGCTTGAGAATAGCCCCACTCGCAATAACCGCGTCCAGTGAACGGCCGCCCGGCTGGCCGCTCGGTGCTACGACGACTGACGAAACCGCGATAATCGGGTCGCTGCCCGCGATATGATCCTGCCGGTGACTGGCTGCGTCCAATTGGTCGAACGAGACGCTATTCTCACGGAATCGAGCGACGGTTATGATTCCCGAACGCCGGCCGCAGGTAGAGCGAATCTACCGGACTGCTCTGGAGTGCGATCCGGCCTCGCACGATCAAGGTGTTTAAGGTTGACGATCACTTACAATACATCGACCACGATACCGGCCACGCTACCAGTGACAAGACCGGCCGGCACGTGAGTTTGAAGCCCGGGGTTAGGCGGCACGCAAAATAGCTTGACCGTTTCGCAGCCCTGGGACACGCTGCCGCACCCAGGAATGCGCTTCCTCCGCTCGCTCCGCGTTCTCGAAACCCGACTGCGAGTCGAGGCCGCCAATTCACGCGAATCCGCTTGCCCTCCTCTCCCTATTTCTTCTCCGCGCAAATCTCCGCGTTTCCGCTTCTCCACGGTGAGGCCTGGTTACTGTCCAAGTTGTTCTTCCGTGACGCCTTAGGGTCCGCTGGAAGAGTTTCAGCGGCAAATATCGCGGCCCATTTCCACCCTGGGACTAACGGCGATGCTTCGCCCTTCGTATCCGCGGTGACGGATTTGCCGGATCCCTCCAATCCGCCGCGGGACGCCACGGAGTATGAAACGATGAGGCAGGCCAACCCAAACGGCAACGGCTCCAATCCCATCTTCAAACACTCCGTCACGATCGGCGCCGTGGTCGATGATCCCGATATCATCATGGAGTGGACCGGCGGTGGCGGAGCCCCTGCCGCCAAGCACACCCAGCACGCCGCCAAAAAGCAAGCGGCCAAGAAGAAGGGCGGCCAAGCGTCAAAGAAGAAATAGGCTGGCCTTTCCGCGGCTCGGGGCCGCGACAAAGGCCGCTTCCTTTGAATTTAAGGGCCGCTTCCTTTAGGGAGGTCCCGATGGGCTGCGCGGCGGCCCACCAAAATTAATGAAGACGCTGGTGGTATGGCGCCGGGTGTTTTCGCCGATTCGTCGCTGCGTCTTCAACCGCGCGGTCCTACCGGCCGGCGTGCAGGTTGTTGTGAATGGCGTAGAGCGCCAGTTCCAGACGATCGGAAACGCCCAGCTTGTCAAAGATGTTATGCAGGTGGTTCTTGACCGTCTGCTCGCTGATAAACATCTTTTCGGCCATCTCCTTGTTCTTGAAGCCTTGCGCCACCAGGGCCACGATCTCGCGCTCGCGTTGACTCAGGGGAGAGCGTTCGCGGTCTCGAGGCGCCGCCGACGGTATCGACTGTGGCGCAGGAGGGTCTTCCGCCGCCACAAACGTACGAATCACCGCCGCCGTCGTGTGCGAATCCAGCCAGATCTCGCCGGCATGCACCTTGCGGATGCTCTTGATGAGCAATTCGGTAGCGGTCTGCTTCAGCACGATACCGGATGTCCCGAGCTTCATGGCCTGGACGAACTCGTTCTTGTCGTCCGACGCGGTCAACACGATGACGCGCGTCTTGTTGCGGGCCGCCTGGAGGCGCTGCAAGGTGGCCAGCCCGTCGAGCCCGGGCATCTTGAGGTCGAGCAGAAGGATGTCGGGCTCCTGTTGCTGCAGGACCTCCAACACTTGCCTGCCGTCCTGCGCCTGGGCGACGACCTCGAAATCCTCTTCCAATGCGAGCAGCTTACACAGGCCGTCGCGAAAAATAGGATGGTCGTCCGCGACTACAATCCGAATCTTGGATTTGGTCATCGATCCGGACATGGGCCCGTTCGTGGGGGTGTTATTCTCGGACATACACGTACCGATAGTTTTGATTGTAGAGTTCTAATAGTACCAAGTCAAATTACGTTTTGGGCTGGGGCACTCGGTATTGACGTAAAATCGCTTTGCTGGGTCATTTCGACCAACCCAGTCGCAACAGCGCCTTGCTTTGCTGCGACAGCGCCTTTTGCCGCGACAGCGCCTGTTTTGCTGCAGTACGGTGCCGTGCTTTGCTAAGGTGAAATGAATATGAGCGAGGAATTGGCCGAAGTTGATTTTCAGCGGTTCTGGCGGAGACTCCAGCAACTTGGGCTCAATGCTTACGAGTCGCGTTCCTACCTGGTGCTCCTCGGGCACGCCAGGTTCAAAGCGCTGGAGTTGGCGGCGCGTGCCCACGTTCCGCGGCAGAAGATCTACGAGGTGCTCGACAGCTTGGTGGAGAAGGGGTTCGCGCAAGTGGTGCAGGAGAAGACCAAGCTCTTCTCCGCGGTGGAACCCAGCCTGGCGATCCCCGGCTATCTCGGCCGCAAGCGGCAGATCCTGGAGCAGGAACTGACCGACAACGTCCGCGCGGGTACCGGCCTGATCGACGACCTGAAAGCGCTCTATTCGGAGGGCCAAGGCGGCCGCGGTACCCTGGATTTTCTGCGGATCGTTAGCGAGCCGGCGCAAACCGCGGCCGAATACCGCAGGATGCTCGCCGAGGTGAAGCAGGAGTACCTGGAGTTCTCGCGCCCGCCGTACGCGGTGGATCCCCTGGACGAAAAACTGGTCAAGCAGGCCGGTTCAAACGGAGTGGCCTGCCGCCTCCTGCTCGAAACCGCAACGCTCGACGATGAGCACCGGCAGCGGTTGAGCGATTACATAGCTTCCGGCGTGGACGTCCGCAGTGCCGATGCCCTACCCATGAAATTGGCGGTCTTCGACGGTAAGTGCGGCATGATCGCCTTGCTCGATCCGGTGATCACCCGCCCTGTTTGGACAGCGGTCGTCTTCGAGCACGAAGGAATGGGTGAGGCCATGAAAGGCCTGTTCGAGGATCACTGGCGCCGGGGGAGGAATCTCCAGTAGGCCAGGGGCCAGGGGCCAGGGGCCAGGGGCCAGGGGCCAGGGGCCAGGGGCCAGGGGCCAGGGGCCAGGGGCCAGGGGCCAGGGGCCAGGGGCCAGGGTTATACCCTCACGGGCTTCGCGTGAGCTAGCGCGTTCCGCCGGCTACTCCGCGCTGTTTGCGCGTGAGGATCTCGCGCACCGCGTAAATGCGCCGGTCCTGGCTTTCGAAATACGTGCGCATCATCATTTCGCCGATCAGACCCGTACTGAACATCATCATCCCGGCCAGCAGGAGCAGGGCCCCGCCAATCATCAGCGGCCCGTGCGCCATCACGATCTCATAGCCCAGCAGTTTCTGGATCGCCAGGTAGACCATGATGCCGCCGCCCAACGTGGTGCCGATCAGCCCCAGCGAGCCGAAGAAATGCATGGGGCGGGTGAAGTATTTCAGCAGAAACTTGATGGTCAGGATATCGAACATCACGCGGAAGGTCCGGCCGATGCCGTAGTGCGAATCGCCCGCGGCGCGCGGCGTGTTGCGGATCGGCACCTCGGCGATGCGCGCCCCATAAAAGCTGGCCAGCGCCGGGATGAAGCGGTGCAACTCTCCGTAGAGATTCACGTCCTTCAGCACTTCAGCCTTATAGGCCTTGAAGGTCGTGCCGAAATCCCGCAGGTTCACGCCGGAAGTTTTCGCCATCAGCCAGTTGGCGACGCGCGAGGGGATCTGGCGCATGATGGCGTTGTCCACGCGATTCTTGCGCCAGCCGCTGGCGATGTCGTACCCCTCGTCGATTTTCTGCAGCAGCGCGGGAATGTCCTCGGGCGCGTGTTGCAGATCTCCGTCCATGGCGATGATCACGTCGCCTTTGGATTCGTGGAAGCCCGCCGACAACGCGGCCGTCTGCCCGAAATTCCGGCGCAGCCGGATGACCTTCAGGTGCCCGTCGGTCTCCACCAGGTTGGCCAGAAGCTCGAAGCTGCGGTCGTTGGACGCATCGTCGACGAACAGGATTTCATATGGCCGCTGCAGTTGCTCCAATACGGCCGTCAGACGGTCGTAGAGCGGGAGGATGGAATGCTCCTCGTTGTGAATCGGGATGACAATCGACAGCATTGCCATGAAAAGTATTAGTTTAACATCATGGATCGCGTACCTTTCCAGGCCACCACAGCCGGGGCGCTCTACGATCGCCTGCGGTTGCCGGTCGCGGTCCTGCTGGACAACGTCCGCAGCCTCTACAACGTAGGCGCGTTTTTCCGGACCGCCGATGCCGCCGCCGTGGAGAAGCTCTACCTCTGCGGCATAACCGGCCGTCCTCCGAAACGCGGCATTTCGAAGACCGCGCTCGGCGCCGACGAATCCGTTCCGTGGGAACACGCCTGGGACCCGCTCCCCCTGGCCAAGAACATTCGCCAGCAGGGATACGAAATCGCCGCCGTGGAAACCACCGTCCATGCCGTGGATCTTTTCGATTGGGCGCCGCGCTTCCCGGTCTGCCTGATGTTCGGCCACGAAGTGGAAGGAATCCGCCCGGAATTATCGGCGCTCTGCGATACCCACGTGCGCATCCCGATGCTCGGCGCCAAGCACTCCCTCAACGTGGCCACCGCCGGCGGCGTCGTGATATACGAGCTGCTGCGGAAGTATCGCGGGCTTGCGCTACGATAGGACTTGTCCCAGCTTCTGCCCCGCCTGCGGCTCGATCTCGATTTCATGCCGTCGCCCTCGCCGGATCGCCCCGGGCTGCTCATTCGCGATCCGTTCCGCTTCTCCGACGCCCTGCTGATCATTCCTCCGGTGCTGGTGGAATGCCTCCAGTGCTTCGACGGCAGCCAGACCGACCTCGATTTGCGCGCCGCGCTCGTCCGCCTCACGCACGATCTCGACGTCGGAGAAATCCAGCAGCACCTGATTCGCGCGCTCAGCGAGGCCGGGTTCCTGGAGGACGAAAACTTCGAGCGGCTCCACACCCAGCGGCGCAGCGAGTTCGCCGCGTCACCGGTGCGCGAACCGGCGCACGCCGGCGCGGCGTATCCTGCCGAACCTGCGGCCCTGAGCGAGACCATGTCGCGCTACCTGGCGGATGGGCGCGCCGAAACGGAATCTCCAACCGCCGCGGACGGCCTGTTCGCCATCGCCGCCCCCCACGTCAGCCCCGAAGGCGGCTGGCAGTCCTACCGCGCCGCTTTCCGCACGCTGCGTCCCGAGCACCGCGACCGGACCTTCGTCATCCTCGGCACTTCGCACTACGGCGAGCCCGAGAAGTTCGGGCTTACCCGCAAGAACTTCGCCACTCCGTTCGGCGAGGCGGTCGCCGACCAGCGCCTTGTTGACTGGCTTGCGGCGCGCGGCGGCGAAGCCGTCGAGATGGAAGACTACTGCCATTCCTTCGAGCACACCATCGAGTTCCAGGTGGTCTTCCTGCAGCACATTTTAGGACCGGACGTGCGCATTCTCCCCATTCTTTGCGGCTCCTTCGCCCACAGCCTGTACCAGGGTGGAAACCCCGAAGACACCGGCGGTGTGAAGAGCTTCCTGGAGGCGCTCGGCGAGCTCAACGACCGCGAGGGCGACCGCCTTTTCTGGATTCTCGGCGTGGACATGGCGCACCTGGGGGCGCGCTACGGCGACCGCTTCGAGGCAGCCGCCAATCAGGGCGTAATGAACGAAGTGGGCGCGCGCGACGAAGCGCGAATCGAGCGCATCAACGCGTCGGACGCCGCCGGCTTTTGGGACCTCGTGCGCGAGAATCGCGACGACCTGAAATGGTGCGGCTCCGCGCCGTTCTATACGTTTCTGAAGGCCGTCCCCAAGGCCCGCGGCAAGCTGCTGCACTACGAGCAGTGGAACATCGATGAACAGAGCGTGGTGAGCTTCGCTGGAATGGCCTTTTCCAGGAGTTGAGCGCCTCAGCGCGTAACAGAGCCGCGACCACAGGGAGCGGTGTTTTGGGACTTCGAAGCACGACTACTGCTCCCAGGCGCGCTTCGGAACGCCGCGGTCGCGGTCCTGCACCCGGTCGTACAGATAATACGTCGAAACCGTCCCCAACGAGTCGTTGTAGTAACTCTCCTGCCCCAGCGCTTCCTTCAGGTCCTCTTCGAATGCATGCAAAGCCTTCAGCTCATCGGCCAGCGCCGGCTTCTTCTTCCCGCCCGGCCTGCGGAAGAACTTTTGATAGCCGCCGTCCACCAGCGCGCCGATTTCATCGCCCATGAGGATCCCCGCGCGTCCCAGGATCCGCACCGTACCGCCGTCCTCTTGGAGGTCAACCGCGCAATTCTCGCGGCTCACCCGCAGCGTGCCGCCGGGCGGGGGCGAGACCGTGAAGCCGGCACTGCGAAGTTTCTCGAGGCGCTCCGCGAAGGTGGGATTCTGCGGGCGCTCTCTGCGAAAGAACATAAATTTCATTATAGTGGGCATACAGATGGCATTCATACTTTCGCTGGACGAAGGCACCACTTCGGCGCGCGCCGCTCTCTACGATGCCGAAGGCCGCAACATCGGGATGGAATCCGCGCCGGTCGCCTGCCGCTACCCGCAACCGGGATGGGTGGAGCAGGACGCCAACGAGATTTGGCGCGCCCAGATCGATTCCGCCCGCAAACTGCTCGAACGGCATCGCGCCGGCGCATCGGACATCGCCGCCCTGGGCATCACCAACCAGCGCGAGACTACCGTGGTCTGGGACCGGCGCACGGGTGAGCCGGTGGCGCCCGCCATCGTCTGGCAATGCCGCCGCACCGCGGACTTCTGCGCGGAGCTCGCTGGTTCGGCCGCGGCGCAGGAGATCACCCGCAAGACCGGGCTGGTGATCGATGCCTACTTCTCCGCCAGCAAGATCCGTTGGATTCTCGATCATGTTCCCGGCGCCATGGCCCGCGCCCGCGCCGGCGATCTGCTTTTCGGGAACATCGACACGTGGCTGATCTGGAAGCTGACCAACGGCGCGCTGCACATCACCGACCCCTCCAACGCCTCGCGCACCATGCTGATGGATCTCGACACCGGGTGGGACGACGGCCTGCTGCGGATCTTCGACATCCCTCGCGTCATGCTCCCTCGCATCGTATCCTCGAGCGCGGTGGCCGGTCACACCGCGGCGGAACATCTGGGCGGCGAGATCCCCATCGCCGGGATTGCCGGGGACCAGCAGGCGGCACTCGCGGGGCAGGCCTGTTTTCGCCCCGGGTTTTCCAAAAACACGTATGGCACCGGCTGTTTTGCGCTGCTGCACACGGGCGCGCGCCATCCGGTTTCGCGCAATCGTCTGCTGTCCACGCGCGCGGCCGATACCGTCCAGGCGCCTGCGGTCCCGCAGTTCGCCATCGAAGGCAGCGTCTTCGTCGCCGGCGCCGCCGTGCAGTGGCTGCGCGATCAGCTCGGGCTCATTCACGCTGCGTCCGAATCCGAAGCGGTCGCCGCGTCCGTTCCCGATACCGGTGGTGTGTACTTCGTGCCCGCATTCGTCGGCCTGGGAGCGCCGCATTGGGACCCCGCGGCGCGCGGCGTTCTCAGCGGCATCAGCCGCTCTACCGGCCGCGCCCACATCGTGCGCGCCGCGCTCGAAAGCATCGCCTACCAGACCCGCGAACTGGTGGAATGCATGGAAGCCGATGCCGGCGAATCTCTGCGCGAGCTGCGCGTGGATGGCGGCGCGGCGGTTAACAACTTCCTCATGCAGTTCCAGGCGGATGTTTTGGGAAAGCCCATCGTGCGGCCGGTCGATGTCGAGACCACCGCGCTCGGCGCCGCGTATTTGGCGGGATTGGCAACGGGCTTTTGGAAAAGCGTGGACGAAGTGGAGTCCTTTTGGCGCGCGGAACGCCGGTTCGAGCCGCGAATGGCCAAGTCGGACCGTGAGTCTTTGTACACCGGCTGGCGCTCCGCCGTTGCGCGTTGCCGTGTGCCAGAAGTGTAAGATCAGCCGGCGTCCCGCATCCGTGTCCGACTTCTTGCTTTGGGATCACGCCCCGTCCCTTCGCCACGCGAACTCGCCGTTCACCACCGTCGCCACCGGCCCGCCGCGGAATGTCCTGCCGTGAAACGGCGAATTCCGGCTCCGCGAGTGCGACTGGTTCACGTCGTAGGTCCAGCTCAGCTCCGTGCTGAACACCGTCACGTCTCCGGGTGCGCCGGGGGCGAGCGTCCCGCGGCCCAGCCGCATCACCGACTCCGGACCCGCCGTGAATAATTCCACCATGCGGTTGAGCGTGATCTTTTCGGTATGCACCAGTTCCTCCAGCGCCAGCGCGATGGCCGTCTCCAGCCCGATGATCCCGAACGGACACCGCTCGAATTCCTGCATCTTCTCGCTGCCGGGATGCGGCGCGTGGTCCGTCGCGATGGCGCTGACCGTTCCCTCGGCGATCCCCGCGATCACCGCTCCCCGGTCGCAGCCCGAGCGTAGCGGCGGCTTCATCTTGTAATTGCTGTCGTACGCGGCCATCTGCCCGTCGCTCAGCGCGAAGTGGTGCGGCGTCGCCTCGCACGTCACCTCCAGCCCGTGGCGCCTCGCGTACTCCACCATCGCCACCGCGTTGCGCGTGGAGATGTGCGCCACGTGGTAGCGCGCGCCGGTCAGTTGCGCCAGCACCAGGTCGCGCGCCACCATCACGTCTTCCGAGGCGGAAGGAATTCCCCGCAAGCCCCATCTTACGGATTGTGCGCCCTCGTGCATGTCCCCGCCGGCGCTCAGGTTCAAATCCTCGCAATGCTGGATCACCGGCAGGCCATACGACCGGGCGAACTCCATCGCGCGCCGCATCACGCGCGCGTTCATCACCGGCAGCCCGTCGTCGGAAATGGCCACAGCGCCGGCCGCCTTCATGCCTCCCATCGCCGACAGTTCCTCGCCGGCGCTGCCCTTCGTGATCGCGCCGATCGGAAACACGTTCACCGCGGCCAGGCGGCGCGCGCGCTCCACGATGTAGCTCGTCACCGTCGCGCTGTCGTTCACCGGCTTGGTGTTCGGCATGCAGCAAACCGATGTGAACCCGCCCGCTGCGGCCGCGCGCGAGCCGCTCTCGATGGTCTCGGCGTGCTCAAACCCCGGCTCCCGCAAGTGGACGTGCATGTCGATGAAGCCGGGCGCCACGATCATCCCGGTGGCGTCCAGAGTCTCGGCCTTGGGCGAGGCCAGGTTTGGCGCCACTCCCACGATCCGCCCGTCCACAATCAGAACGTCGGCCACGCGGTCCGTATGGGAGGCGGGGTCGATCACGCGTCCGTTCTTGATGACGATCGCCATGGCCTATCCAATCACCCTCTCGAGCACCGCCATTCGCACCGCGATGCCGTTCTCCACCTGGTTCAAAATCACCGACCGCTGGAAGTCCGCGACCTCCGACGACAACTCTCTCCCCCGGTTGATGGGTCCCGGGTGCATGACGATGGCGTCGGGCTTCGCCAGGTCCATGTGCTCCAGTTGCAGCCCGTAAAACCGGAAGTATTCGCTGGCCGGAAAGGAAGCCTCGTGCTGGCGCTCCAGTTGCACGCGCAGCATCATGATGACGTCGGCGTCGCGGATGGCTTCGCGAATGTCCGTGGTGAGGCGGACGCCCGGCGCCAGGTGCGCCAACTCCACCGGCAACAGCGACGCAGGGCCGCAGAGGACGATCTCCACCCCGAACTTCGACAGCAGGTGTACGTTCGAACGCGCCACGCGGCTGTGTGCAATATCGCCGATGATCGCGACCCGCAGCCCTTCGAGAGCGGGGCGGCGGTCGAGAATCGTGCGCGCGTCCAGCAGCGCCTGCGTAGGATGCTCGTGCGTGCCGTCGCCCGCGTTGATGATCGGGGTGGGCAGGTGCCGCGCCAGGAAGTGCGGCGCGCCCGATGCCGCGTGGCGCATCACGATAGCGTCCGGCCGCATCGCCGCCAGCGTATTCAGCGTGTCCACCAGCGACTCGCCCTTGGAAACACTGGAGCCCGAAGCGGTAATCGAAACCGCGTCCGCGCCCAGCCGCTTGGCGGCAATTTCAAAGCTGGTGCGGGTGCGCGTGGAAGCCTCATAAAAGAGGTTGACGATCATCTTCCCGCGCAGCGTGTCCAGCTTCTTCAACGACTGGCTTTGGATGGGCTGAAAATCCTTCGCGCGCGCCAGGATGGCCTCGATCTCGGCGCGGTCCAGCTCTTCGATTCCGAGCAGTCCGGCATGCATATATGTTATGCCACGCCGGCGGCGGCCTTCTCCACCAGGAGCACCTTCTCCATGCCGTCGACCTCCTGGAATTTTACCTCGATGATTTCAATATCGGTGGTCTGGACCACCCGCCCGATGAACTTCGCCTCGATAGGCAGTTCGCGGTGGCCGCGGTCGATCAGGACGAGCAGTTGCACGCGCGCCGGCCGGCCGTGATCGAACAGCGCATCGAGCGCGGCGCGGATCGTCCGGCCCGTGTACAGCACGTCGTCCATCAAAATAATATCCTTGCCGGCCACCTCGAACTGGATGTCGGTGGCGCTCACCACGGGTTTGATGTCCACCGTGCTGAGATCGTCCCGATACAGGTTGATATCCAGAATGCCGACGGGGATCTTGCGGTTTTCCAGGGCTTCGATTTTGCGCGCCAACCGTTGCGCCAGTGGCACTCCGCGGCGGCGAATTCCGATGAAGGCAAGCTGATCGAGATCCTTGGTCTTCTCCAGGATCTCGTGGGCCAGGCGGACCAGCGTCCGGTCGATCTCCGAAGCGCTCATGAACTGAGCTTTTTCGCGCGTGAGGGACATTGTCGCTCCGAAGGACAGGGTATCATGCGTCCTCCCGCCCCGCACGCAATTCGCCGGGTGGTGCGGAGCAGGCCACCACCGCGATGGCCCGCCCCACCTCCCGCACCGCTTAGAAGACCCCCATCAGAATCGTTGCGGCGCCATTCATCACCGCGACAACGTCGCCTTTTACGATCGCCGGAACGGTATCGCCATCCTGCGAGTTGAGCTCGAGTTCACCCGCGCCGAATCCGTTCAGCGTGATCGATCCGGCGTTGGCAGGGACGCCGCCATGCGTGATGACCACCTGGAGCATGGTTCCCGCCGCCAGATTCACGTCTTGGACCTCCACGTTCAGCCGGCTTCTGTTCCGCGACGTCTCCATTCGAAAATCGGCGTGTCCCGAAGGCGTCTTGCCGTTGATAGCCCCGCCGGACAGGTTCGTCCGCAGCCGGACTTCGTTGTTATTGGCGCCGCTTTTGTTGCCGTCGTCCGCGCGGCCAACACTCGCGCCGGTTGACAGCGCCAGGGCAACCATGAGCAATCCCGCGCCGAACCGGCGCAGTGCGTTGATGTTTCTCGATTGTCGATTCACCACGTGCCTCCTCTGATACCGGTTGGTATCGATCGGTGAGACTGTCGCCCGCGTGCCAGTGGAACAGAGATCGGGAACTTCTTACACCCGTTAATATATGAAGCTCCTCGAAGTCAAAGGTCTGAGACCGCACGGTTCTGCAAGATCGCCGTCTTATCCGAACGCCGCTCACTCAGGCGCGCAGGTCTCCTGATCCGCCGGCTCGCAATTTTCGCCCTGGACCAGGTTGCGCGCTCCTTATGGCCGCCGGTGCGTGGCAACTTCTCTGCCACTTTCCCGCGCGTCTGCCGCGTTAGACTATCGACAAATGAAGCTCTATCTGAAACCCACCTGAACCTCCTGCCGCAAAGCGAAGAGTTTGCTTCGCGAAAAAGGCGCGGAGTTTGACGAAGTGGATCTCAACCACGGCCTGTCGGTGGAGGAACTCGACGCGCTGATCGGTAAGCGCGATTACCGCCTGTTTCTGAATTCACGTAACGGCCTCTACCGCGATCTCGGTATGAAAGAGAACCCACCGCCGCGCGACGCGGCATTGACGTTGATGTCCAAGCACCCCAACTTGATCAAGCGCCCGATCCTGGTCAAAGGCACGAAGATCGTGTTGGGATACGACGAAGAAGCCCTGTCGGAGATCGTGTAGTTCTCCGCCCGCAGACAGCTTTTTACACCTGGAAATCATCGCACCGCCACTCCGCGAGAGTTGCGCTTCGTGTTTTGTTTGATTTAGAATCACCAAACATCGCGTAGACATGATAGAGTGATTCACCAGTGGCGGAGGATGTTTATGAGGGCGTTCGCAGTTGTAACATTTTTTGCGTTAACTTTCGTATCATCAGTGGTTCTGGGTCAACAGGACCTCGACCAGGTCCGCCGGCTTGAGGCTTCCGGCGACACCCTGGGCGCGCGTGCCGCCCTGGCTCGCGCCGCCGCCGCCAACCCCAATAGCCTTCCCGCGCTCACCGCTTACGCCGAATTCCTCGACCGCTACGGCGACCCCGGCTGCCGGGAAGCCTATGCCAAGCTGCTCGCGGCGCTACGCAATTCCGGTGACTCCGCGCGGGTGGGAGTCATCGCGGGGCGCCTGGTCGCGCTCGATCTGCTGGCTGGCGACCGCGACGCCGCGACGCGCGACCTGGAAATCTACCGGGCGGCCAGCGGCAAGAACGTCTCGATGGGCGCGCCTCGTTCAGCGCCCGGAACGGAGGGCGGAAAAGGGCTGACCGCTCCGATCCCCGGACCGATGCGTTCCTTCGCCCGCATGGCCGCCATTTCACCGGAAGCCGCGCCCGAAGATATCTTTCCGGCGCTGGCAAGGAACGTGGTGACCAACGGCTACCAGGCTTCTCACAGCAACGACGCCCTGGAGCAGACGGAGTACCTCAAGCTGGTACACCGCTACCTTTCGCAGGCGCGCGAGCTCACCAAAGTCGCCGGTGAAGCCAAGGTCATCAAGGTGGAGAACTGCGAATCGCCCACCGTCGCGGAATTGATCCGTATCCTGGGATTCCGCATGCGTGGCGGCTGCGGCTCGGAAGTGGTGCTGGAGACCGTGAACGCGGCGCGCGCCTTTCTGACCACAGACTCCGGATTTCCGGTCCACGAGCTGGAACAGGCGCTGCGCACCAACCGCCCGTTCACCTACGACTACCGCGCTACCGACGTGCCGGTGACCTTCGGGCCCGAATACTGGCTGGGCGGCGGGAAAGAGAAGGAGTCTCCCGATTTCCTGGAGACGTTCATCTCCGATCCCTCGATCTGCCGGCTTTACTTGGGACTCTCGAAGCTCGACCGCGAAACCGCCGAGGAACTCCGCAAGGCCGTCGCGTATCCGCGGCTCAAAGCCTACGCCCACGTCCTCGACTTCTTCGGCGGCATGTTTGAAACCCGCGGCGGCAAGGCGCAGATACCCGGCGGTCAAAAATCCGCAGCCGCGTGGACCGAGATGACGGGCGCCTCACCTGACAAAGGCGCGGACTTCTTCGACAAGTTGATCTCGAAGGACGACGGCTGGATGGCCAGCTTGTACGACGCCCTGGCGCGCATCCATGGCCCGGTGCAGGAGTACCTCACCGACCCCACGCGGATGAAGCGCTTCTATTCAGCGGTGCGCGGGCGCATCACCAGCCCCGGGCCGGCGCGGCCGGTGTTCCGTTCCAACACGGACATGATGCTCCTGACCACGCGGCTCCGCCTGGAGATCAACGGCAAGCCTCACATCCCGGGCAATCTCGAGGTCTGGAAGAATCTCTTCATCAACCACCCGCAGGGCAAGTACGACGGCAAGCTCACGCGTCTGGCCACCACGTGGAAAGAACCCGACGACGTGCTGGAAGCTCTGTTCGCCCTGTGCCGCAAGGCCGTGGAGAACGAGCCGCTCAAGATTTTCATGGCCATCAGCGACCTCGATCGCAACCGCGCCGCGCCGCTGGACCCGGCCACCGTGGACCGGCTGGCGCGCGATTACCGCACGTTCGGCAGCCAGTACTCGACCTTCAGCGAGTCGCGGAGCATCTCCGACAAATCGATCAACCAGTTCCTGGACACCGCGGAGGCTATCAACAAAGTCCGCGACCCGATGTTCCGTTCGGATGTCGCCGGTTCGTTTCAGGCGCTGGTCGGGCTGTGGCAGATCCTGGTGCGGCAGGGCACCATTCCCGATGGCCAGGCCGATGCCGTCTTCTCCGGCATCGCCAGCGGGTTCGCCGCGGTCAAGTCGGATCGCGAGCTGTTCGATACGTCCCGCAATGGCGTGAAACTGCTGCTCGCTGCGGCGCCATCCAAGCCGGGTGCTTCCACCCAGCCGCAGGGGCGCATGGTGGAACTGCTGGCCGGCGCCGCGGAATCCGAGGACACCGATGCCCGCGACCAGATCGCCCAGGAGATGAACCGCATCCTGGAGGCGCAGAAGATCGTCTCGCTCGACACTCTGTTCCAACTGGCGGATCACACCGAGGGCGTCGGCAAGGGCGAGAAACTGAATACCGCCCTCGTCAGCAAATTCACCAAGAGCATCAGCGAGATTCCTATGCCCAGGGCATCTCTGACCGCGAGCGAAAAGAACGCCATGGGCTTCGGCTACTGGACCGACCGGCACATAGATGCGGAACGTAAGATCAATCTGCGCTCGGCCATCGAGAAGGCGGCAGGCGATGCCGTCAGGCTGAGCGAGGTCCGCGGGCTGCTGGCGCCGATGCTGCGCGACACGTTGCTGGGATTCAACTATGCGCATTATGCGCCACCGGGAGCCCAGGTGCTCTACACCAATCCGGTGTTCGTGCGCAGCCACGACTTCCTCGGCATGCAGGGAACTTCGCACACCTGGCGGCCGACCGAGATGTATGGGACGGGCTGGCCGTCGAACGCCGGCGGCCGCCTGGTGGGATCGCTTTCCGGATTGGCCTACGCGCTGGCGGAGGCCGAGCAGAACTTCCTGATTCCGGCGCAGACCCAGGCTCTGATTTGGGGCGACCTGGTGCCGCAGATGATCCTCAGCGCCAAGATTCCGCGCTGGTGGAGTGTATCGTCCGCCCAGGTGCATTGGGTGGGGCTGCATCTACGCTACGGGCGCGAGATGGCGGGGGGTTCGGCCATCGATGCGGACCTGCGGGCGCAGTTTGTCGGGTCGCTGGCGATGTTCGCTCCGCCGGCGCGCACCAACCAGGTGGCCCGTCTGCTCGAGGACGGCAACGTGAAGGACGCTCTCGACCGGATCACGCCCTCGGAGCTCTTCTCGGTGGCGCGCGACCTGGGGCCCAAGCGCAAGGGCGACGCTTCCTGCCTGCTTGCGGAAATGGTGCAACTGCAGGAAAATTCGAAAGACGTGAATTACACGGCGATTTCGCGCGCATTCGGCACTCCCAAGCCCACGCTGGCCAACTCCTATGAGCCGGACCTCATGAGCCTGCGGACGTTCCCGGCGCTGATGGGCTATTCCAGCCGCATCATGGCCGAGAGCTGGGAATCGAACACCCTGTTCTGGGCGGCGCTGGCCGATGAGCTCAGCTTGACGCCCTCGCAGCTCAACGTGCGAATTCCCGAGTGGACCCAGAAACTCGTGGAGCAAATCTTCGCCTCGCACCTGGAAGATTGGCCCGCCCTGTTGAAGTCGCTCCGCCTGGTGGGCGACGAGGTGCGCAAGAGCGCCCGCGCCGCGGCAAGCGATACCAAGGCAGCGCTCCAGGAATCTCCCAACCGGTAAACGACGATGATCATTTCGCGACGAGAATTATTCGGAATGACCGCGGGCGCGGCCCTCCTTCGCGCCCAGGACCAGAGGCCCACCTTCCGCGTCAAGGTCGACATGGTGGTGCTCAGTTTCCAGGTGCAGGACAACAAGAACCGTTACATAAACGGTCTGAAACCGACCGACTTCCGCATATACGAAGACGGCATTCTGCAAAAGATTTCGACGTTCGCGGAAGGGGCGAAGCTTCCCGTGGAGGTGGCCGAGGACGGCAGCACGCGTCCTCTCCTGGATACGAAAAAGGACGCACTTCCGGGGATGGATCGTCCCGACGCGTTTATCGGCACCAACGTCTTCGTCCTGTTCGACACCAGCAACTTCATGTACCGCGGATTCGTCTACGCCGAGGACGCCATCGCCGATTTCGTGAGGGGCCTGGATCGCGCCGATTCGGTGGCGGTGTACACGTTCAGCCGCAACTTGTCGCGTGCCGCCAGCCTGACGCACGAACACAGCGAGGCCATCGCGGGCCTGCGCAAGTCGGTAGCCGGCGACGATACGGCGCTGTACAACGCCCTGCTCCTGACGCTGCGCGACGCCGCTAAGGTGCCCGGCCGCAAGGTGGTGATCGTGTTTTCCAACGGCCCGGACAACGCCAGCATGGTGGCGCCGGACGACGTCACCGCGGTGGCCGCGGATGAAGGCATCCCGATCTACGTGATCTCCACCAGCGAAGTGAACAAGGACCCGATTTCGAGCGCGTCGTTCCGCCGCATCTCGCAACGCACCGGCGGCAAGGCCTATTGGGCCAAGACCTGGCAGAAGCAGGTGGAGGCGTTCGAAGACATCCGCGAAGATCTCGGCAACTCGTACACCGTTACCTACTATCCCGTACCCAACCCCAACGAGGGCTTCCGCAAGATCTCGGTCGAGATCGTGAGCGATCCGGGCAAGAAGCTCCGCGTCCACTCGCGGCCGGGATATAAACCAAGTCGCATCGGACCGTGAGGTGGGACAGGCCTCCCGGCCTGTCCGCAGCCAGCAAGACTGAAACCCCACTGGCATGCCAGTTCGCGGGGCGGTACACTTGCTGTGAGTTCACACCCATGCGACTCCCTCTGATTCTGTTGGCCGCAGGCGTATGCCTGTCCGGGCAGGTGCGCTTTGCGCGGGACCAGATTTCGATCGACGTGGACGGTAAGCCATTCACCACGTTTCACTACGGCGGCGAGTCCGGCAAGCCGTACCTGGCGCCGTTGCGATCGGCTTCGGGCAAAGTCGTGACCCGCCATTTCCCCATGGAGCAGGTGCCCGGGGAGAGCCGCGACCACCTGCATCACACCGGGTTGTGGTTTTCCTATGACGACGTCAACGGCGTGAAGTTCTGGGAAAACGATCCCTCGTACACCAGGGGGCGCATGGGCCGAATCGTGGTGCGCAACGCCGAGTGGAAGGACGGCGGCCGTTCCGGGATCTTAACGGCCACCCTGGACTGGCGCGATCCGGACGGGAAAACGCTGCTCGCCGAGACGCGCAATATGGTGTTTGACGCGGACCCCAAGCTGCGCGCCATCGACTTCGAAATCACCCTCACCGCGGCCGTCGACGTCACCTTCGGCGACACCAAGGAAGGGGCGTTCGCCATCCGGCTGGCCGAAAACTTTACCGAAAGGAAAGGCGCCCGTATCCTCGACGCCGATGGCCGCGCCACCATGGCCAAGGTATGGGGGAAGCGCTCGAACTGGGTGGATTACACCGCTGAGGTGGAGGGCGAGCGGCTGGGCGTGGCCATGTTCGATCATCCCCAAAATCCGCGTCATCCGGCTTACTGGCACGCGCGCGACTACGGTCTGTTCGCGCTCAATCCGTTCGGGAAGAACGCCTTCGATCCGGATCAGGAGGAGAGCAAATGGAAGGTGCCGGCGGGACAGAAGGTGGTGTTCCGGTGGCGCGTGGTCATTCATCCGGGCGATGCCGAGTCCGGACACGTGGCGGATCTATATCGGGATTATGCCGCCAAGAGGTGAACTGACCCGCCGCGGTCTGCTCGGGGGCGCGGCAGCGATCGCCGGGCGATGGGCCGCGCCGGCACAGGGCCAGGCAGTGGTCTATGCGTACGTGGGCTGCTATACCACGGCGCAGCGTTACGCCCGCGGCGATGGCATCCATGTGTATCGCGTGAACCCCGATACCGGCGCGTGGACTCATGTCCAGCACCTCGGGGGCCTGGTCAATCCATCCTTCCTGGTGGTTGGCAAGGACGTCCTGGGCCGCGGCCAGCGCTCGCTGTATTCGGTCCACGGCGATGAAAGCTACGCGACCTCCTTTTCGATAGATCGCGAAACGGGACACCTGAGGCAACGCAATCGCGTCGAAACCGGAGGGCGCAACGGCGTACACCAGGCGGTCGACCCGAGCGGGCGCTTCCTGCTGGTGGCGAATTACACCAGCGGCAGCGTCGCGGTGTTGCCGATCGCACAGGACGGAACCCTCGCGGAGCCGGTGCAAGTGGTCGCCTTGCAGGGCCAGCCGGGACCGCACCGCATCGAGCAGACCAGTTCGCACCCGCATCACATCGTTTTCGATCCGTCGGGCCGCTTCGTCATCGTTCCCGACAAAGGGCTGGACCGGATCTTTGTTTTCCGATTCGATCCGGCGGCCGGCAAGCTGACAGCGACGGAGCAGGGAGCGGCCATCGCGCGGGCGGGCTCCGGTCCGCGGCATGCCGCTTTTCACCCTACGCTGCCGGTCGCCTGGGTGGTGAACGAAATCGGCAATACCATCGCCACCTGCTACTGGGAGGCGGAGCACGGCAGTTTGCGGCTGGCGCAGATCCTGCCCCTGCTGCCGGCGGAATACACCGGCGAAAGCACCGGAGCGGAGATCGCGGTCTCCACGGGCGGCCGGTTCGTGTACTGCTCGAACCGCGGGCACGACAGTATTGCGATTTTCTCCGCGAATCCGAAGACCGGGTTGTTGACGCCGGCGGGTTGGGTGTCGAGCGGGGGGAGGACGCCGCGTTTCATCGGGTTCGATCCTTCGCGCCGGTTTCTCTACGCAGCCAACGAGCAATCGGATACGGTTGCGCTGTGGCGGGCGGATGCCATAGGCCGTTTGACTCCCGCAGGTGAGGTGGTGCGCAACGCCAGTCCGGTGACCATCGCGTTTGCGTCCGGCGAGGAAGCCGCACCCCTGCCGCGTCATGAATAAGCCGAGTGCTTGGCAGGTCCAAAGGCCGGCGGCAGAGACAGCCGGATCCACCTTGGGCTGCCGGATGTCGGACCGCCGGCACGCGCTACCATTCAAGAAGCCATGAAGGTAGCAAGCTGGAACATCAACTCCATTCGTAGACGCCTCGACCTGCTGCTCGAATGGCTGGCGCAGCACCAGCCCGATGTGATGTGTCTCCAGGAAACCAAGGTGCAGGATAGCGAGTTTCCGATCGACGCCTTTCGCAGTGCCGGGTACCACGCTGCCTTTCGCGGGATGAAAGGCTACAACGGCGTCGCCACCCTGAGCCGCCGCCAGCCGGAATCCGTGCTTCATGGACTGCACGAAGGTCCGGACAACGAGGACGTGCGCGTCCTCCAAACCGTAATCGACGGCCTGCCCATCGTCAATGTCTACGTGCCGCAGGGCTACAAAGTCGGCACGGACAAGTATGTCTTCAAGCTGGAATGGTTCCTGCGCATCCGGCGCTATTTCAAGGAGCAACTCGATCCGGGGAAGCCCGCCATTTGGCTCGGTGATATGAACGTCGCACCGGAGCCGATCGACGTGTACCATCCGGACCGCCGGGTCAACGACGCCGATTTCCATATCGACGCCCGCAACGCCTACAAGGATGCCGCCGCCTGGGGCTTCACGGACGTTTTCCGAAAGCTCCACCCCGACCGCGTGCAGTACACCTATTGGGACTACTTCCGAAACGCCTTCGAGAACAATTGGGGCTGGAGGATCGATCACATCCTCGCCACCGCGCCGCTGGCCGGGGTTTGCCGAAACGCCGAGGTGGATGTCGCGCCCCGCAAAGCGTCCGGCGCTTCCGATCACACTGTGGTGTGGGCCGAGTTCGAGTGGCGGTGATGCGCGTAGCCCAACTTAACCGTGGATCAGCTTGTATTGCTCCAGGTCTTTCTTGACCGTTTCCATCGGCGTCATATCTGTTGCGCCGTGAGTGAGCAGATAGTACTTGATGCCGCCCACGCTCTCGGCCGTCGCGAAAACCTCCTTCCACGGAATGTCCCCTTTGCCGAAGAGCGGCGCGTGACGGCCCGCATCGGGTGGTCCATCCGTGAGCAGCAGGCATTCGGTCTTTCCGGGATACTGCTTCATGAAGGCCACCGGATCGGCGCCCGCGCGGCGGCAAACGTTCACGTCGATGTGGAAGACCAGGTCCTTCGATTTGGCGAGAATGTCGATCGGCCGGATCCCGTCCTTCGTCTGGAACTCCACGGCGTGGTTGTGGAAGCTGCATGCCATCTTGTTGCGCTTCAGGACCTCGCTCGCGCTTTCGAGCGCATCGGTGAGTTCCTTCCAGGCATCGGCCTCCGGCGTGGCCTTCGCGTGATATCCGATGCCCGTCGGGGTCGTGCCCAGGCCCCTGACGCAGCAGACGGTTGGCGAGCCGAGAATCTGATTCAGCTCGATCGCGGCCTTCATCTTGTCGCCGGACACAAAGAACTCGGGCTCGGTGTGCGTCGCGAGAACTTTCAGCTTGATGGAGTCCAGCAGCTTGCGGACCTCCTTGGCGCGAGCCGGCGTCCAGCTCTCGTATTGCGTGAGTTCCACGCCCTCATAGCCCATCTGCGCGACGGCCGTCAGGGTCCCGTCGAAATCCTTCTTCCAGTCGGCCAGGACGGCGTAAATCAGTAATCCGACGGGGATGTGTTTCCTGTTTTGCGCCCGCAGTGCGGCGGCGGAAGCGGTGGCCATGGCGAGGAAGCCACGGCGGGAAAGGAAATCCGGTCTCGTCATGGATGGGAACGATATCACATCCGGCTCTCCTCCGCCGGCCATGGGTAGTGCGCGCGCGACAGGGCCGGCGAGCCGGAGTTTCACCTCGCGGCGCGAGCCGAGGCCTGTCCCACCGGTCAATGAGTCATCGCGTAGACCACATAGTTCACGCCGATGCGGATCCCCAGCGCCGAATACTCCTGCGGATAATACGGGTTGTCGGCGTGCTCCCACGAATCGCCCAGATCCATGTCGTGGCAGATCGCCACCACCAGCCGGCCTTTGTCGTCGTAGATTCCGCGCCAATGCGGATCGTAGCCGTCCTGCTCGTACGTGCGGCCGCTGTACAGAATCTGGGCGCCGGGAACCTGGTACTTGTCGTCGAGATCGTAAATAGTGTGGAAGATCGCCTCTTCCTTGGGCAAATCGACAATCTGGCGGTCCGGAAACACGCGACTCATACTCCGCACGAAAACCTCCCACTCCAAAGTTCCGTGAAAGTCGTCGCACATGAAGAAGCCGCCGCGGTCCAGATACTCGCGAAGCGACTTGGCCTGTGAGTCGGTAAGTTCCCAGTGCCCCACTTCGACCGCGTACAGCCAAGGCCAATCGTACTGGTCGCCGTCATCGAGGTTCACGGGCTGCTCGGCGGAACGCGCGTGAACCCGCGTCAGCCGGCGCAGTGCCGACGCAAAATGGCGGTCGGAGCGCGGATAGTCCGTGGTCCAACTCGACCGGCCCTCCCGCCAATCGAAACCGAACCGGCCATATCCGCGGAAGCCGCGGCGCATCCCGGAGAATGGCGGGTACATCAACCGGGCGAATACCCACTCGGTTTTTTCCGTGTAATCGGGCGGCAGCGGGAACGAGTTGTACTCATTTCCCGGATATTCGCGGAACGGCCGCTGCGCAAACAGGGCGCCGATGCAGGCAATCCCCAACGCCATCCACGCCGTCTTTCGCATCGTCATCGTTTCGCGGCCTCGATACGCCTACACTAGCAGTCCCCGGGGCGGGGAAGACACCTCCCGGCGCCGGTCAGACGGGCCGGGAGGCCTGTCCTACTGTTTCCAAAGCCTCGCCGGTG
>JBGPKH010000057.1:0-23982 GCA_041485845.1 Bryobacteraceae bacterium | reverse complement strand
GGTTTTCGTCGATGCCGTCCCGATTGTCTTCGCCGTTGGCCTCGTTGTGCTTCGAATTGTAGGAGACCAGGTCATTCAGCGTGAAGCCGTCGTGACAGTTCACGAAGTTGATGCTGTTCACCGGCAATTCGCCGCGCTCCTGATAAAGATCGGAGCTCCCCGCGAGGCGCGTGGCCGCCGCCCCCACCAGGCCGGGATCGCCCTTCACGAAACGGCGAATATCGTCGCGGTAGCGCCCGTTCCACTCGGCCCATCGATCCCCCGGGAAATGCCCGATCTGGTACAGCCCTGCGGCATCCCACGCTTCTGCCACCACTTTGGTGTCGGCCAAGTCGTCATCCAGCTCGATCTGCCACACCACCGGCGGATGGGCGCTGGGAGTGCCGTCCTCTCCTCTCGCCAGGATGGACCCTTCGTCGAACCGGAACCCGTCCACGTGCGCTTCCCGCACCCAGTAGCGCAGGCATTCGACGATCAGCTTCTGCGCCACCGGGTGGTTGCAGTTGAACGTGTTGCCGCAACCCGAAAAGTCCATGTAATACTGGAGGGCGCCGGGCGCCAGGAAGTAGTAACTGCGATTATCCACGCCCTTGAACGAGAACGTCGGACCGAGATGATTGCCTTCGTCGGTGTGATTGAACACCACGTCCAGAATCACTTCGATCCCCTCCCGGTGCAAGGCCTTCACCAGGTCTCGAAACTCCCGCAAATGGCTGCCCGATTCGGGACTCACGCAAAACGCGGATTGCGGCGCGAAGAAGCCCATGGTGCTGTAGCCCCAGTAGTTGGTCAGCGCCTTGCCGCCCACCTCGCGCAGCACCGCGGTCTCATCGAAGTCGAAGACCGGCATCAGCTCGACCGCCGTCACGCCGAGGTCCCGCAAATACGGAACCTTCTCGAGGATGCCCCCGAACGTTCCCGGATGCTTCACGCCCGACGATGGCGACTTGGTAAATCCCCGGACATGCATTTCGTAAATGACCGTGTCTTCCATGGGTCGGCGGAGAGGACCGTCGCCTTCCCAATCGTACCCGGACGGGTCGATGACCACCGAGCGCATCGACGTCGCGACATTATCGTCCAGGCTGCACGCCGCCCCGCGATCCCAGACGCTCTCGGTGTTGCCGCGCGCGTACGGGTCGATCAGGACCTTCTTGCGGTTGAACCGCTGTCCGGCGTTGCGATCGAATGGCCCATCCATGCGATAGGCGTAGTGCGCGCCGGCCGCGAGCCCGCGCACGCGCACGTGCCAGAAGTGGAAGCTCTTGTTCACCGCCGGGTCGAGCCGGATGGTTTGAAACGGCTCGCGAGCGTCGTGCGCCGCGAACAGCAAAAGCTCCACGCCCGTGGCGTTTCCCGAGAAGATGGAGAAGTTGACGCCGTCCCGTCCGGGAGTCGCCCCCAGGGGATGCGGCGAGCCTGGATCCACGGCAAAAGCAGCAGTCAAAGCGCTGGCAGCCATGTTCTACAACCTATCACTTGCCTTCAAACGCTCCAAGTGGAACCATGTCGTCTTGAACCAATCGCGTCCTCTAACTGCCTGCCGGATCTGCGTCCGGTCGGCGGTGAAAGCCCCGGCAGCCCTGGCCCCCGGCTGGGCAGGCCGCTGGCGTTGAGACTCAGGTCCTTCACCCCGCCGCTTACTGCGCGGCTGATTTCTTGACCAGGCGAATCTCGAACAGTTTGGGCCAGCATTTTCCCGTGACGAAGAGCCGGTCGCGCGCGGCATCGTAGGCGATGCCGTTCATCACGTCGGTCTGGAAGTCACCGGTTTCCACGCGATCGGCGGGGGTCAGCAATCCGGTGAGGTCGATCCAGCCGACGACCTTGCCGCTGGCCGGGTCGATCCGCGCAATCCGGTCGGTCTGCCAGATGTTGGCGTAGATCTCGCCCTTCACCCATTCGAGCTCGTTGAGACTCTTCACGGGCTGGCCTTCGGCCGTTACGGTGAGCCGGCCGATTTCCTGCAAGGTCTCCGGGTCCCAGAAGCGCAGCTCCGGAGTGCCATCGTCCATGATGATGCGCTTGCCGTCGGTGGTCATTGACCAGCCTTCGCCGGGATACTTGAACTGGCTCCGCAGCTCGAAGGTGGCGAAGTCGAAGATAAAGCCGACCTCGGTTCGATATGTGAGCTGGATCAGGCGGTCTTTCCACTTGATGATGCCTTCTCCGAAGTACTCGCCGGGGAGGTCGTGTTTCTGGAGCACTTCACCGGTCTCGAGCCGCACTTTGCGAATCGAAGACCGCTGTTCTAGCCCGGTGCTCTCGTAAAGGACCCCATCCAGATAGAACAGGCCCTCGGTGAAAGCCAGTTTGTCGTGGGGATACGTGTGGACTACCTGGTAGCCATACTCGGGGATGCCGCTGGCCTGGCTGGAGGGTCCGCACGCACATGCCGCCAGTGCCGCCGCAACAATCAGGAATCGCATGTTAGTGTTCATTGTGGCACAGCCCCGCGGGGGAGGCGGCGAGCGTTACTGCATCGCTTGCCCACCCTCTCGGTTCCCAACTCCGCCACCAATGCCGACCTTCCGGGCATCCGCCAAGCCCTGGCCGCCACACGCTACCTCCTGGAGATGTATCGCCGCCAACTCGGCGATGAGCAAACTCGGCGTAACCTCCAACGCCTCGATCGGAGGCTGCTCGCCGTCGCCTCGCAACTGGATCGGCTCCCTACAGCCGAAAAATGAGGAAAGATATAGCGCAAGGTCATGCGGATATCTGGGGCTTCGCCTCACGCGCCCTGCGCCCGCGACCGGTGGATGGCGTCCAACACCCCGTTGACGAACTGGACGGACTCCTCGTTGGAAAACTTGCGGGCTAGTTCTAACGCCTCGTCGATGGTCACCGGCGCCGGTGTGCCGCCCCAAGTCATCTCGTAAACCGCCAGCCGGAGGACATTGCGGTCCACGGCCGGCATCCTTTCGATCCGCCAGTGCTCCGCATGCTTGGAGATCTGCTCATCCACTTCGGCTACATGTTCCACGGTCCCCCGCACCAGATCCACCACGAACGTGTTGCGCGCGGGACGCTCTTCGGAAAAAAGCGTGTCGTAGTAAGAGTCGATCGCCTCGTCCACCGGTTGCCTGCGTGCATCCCACAAAAAGAGAATCTGTAGGGCGCGCTGCCGGGACCTGCGGCGTGTGGGCATTAAGTAGCCTGCCGGAGCGTTCGCATCAGATTGGCCATCTCGACAGCGGTCATCGCCGCATCGAAGCCCTTGTTGCCCCCCTTGGCGCCCGCGCGGTCGATCGCCTGTTCCAACGTGTTGGTGGTGAGCACCCCGAAGGCCACCGGCACACCGGTCTCGGCCGCTACGTGCGCGATCCCCTTGGCTGCCTCCGCGGCCACGTAATCGAAGTGCGGAGTCTCGCCGCGGATCACGGCGCTCAGGCAGATGATCGCGTCGTAGCGGTGCTGGCGCGCCACCTCGCCGGCCACCAGCGGCACCTCCCAAGACCCGGGAACCTTGATGACGTCGATCAGGTCCGGATCGGCGCCGGTGCGGGTGAGCGCATCCATGGCGCCGCCGAGCAGGCGCTCGGTGATGAAACTGTTGAAGCGGCTGACGACGACGGCGAACCGCAGTCCGGCAGACGAAAGCTGCCCTTCAAAAACTCTCGACATGTCTCACTTCCCCGCGAAGGCCGGCTTCCTCTTCTCGAGGAACGCGCGGGTGCCTTCGCGACCATCTTCCGTTGCCGCGCTCAATGCGAACGCCGAGGCCTCGAAGCGCAGTCCGGCTTCCAGGCCCGCGTCGAGTCCCACGTCCACGGCTTCCAGGACCAGCCCCAGCGCCACGGGCGCATTGGCGATCACCTTCTGCAACCAGGCGCGGCTGTGGCCGAGCAATTCCCGTTGTGGCAGGACGGCATTGACGAGGCCCATGCGATGCGCTTCGGCCGCGGTCAGCGGATCGCCGGAGAGCAGCACCTCGAGCGCGCGCCCGCGGCCTACCAGGCGCGGAAGCCGCTGCGTACCGCCGTAGCCCGGGACGATTCCCAACTTCACTTCGGGTTGTCCCAGCCGGGCATTCTCGGAAGCGAAGCGCACGGTGCAGGCCATGGCCAGCTCCAGGCCGCCGCCCAGCGCATATCCGTTCACCGCCGCCACCGAGGGCTTCGCCATGGTTTCCAGGAGGCGAAAAGCCTGCTGCCCGCGCCGCGCGTATTCGCGCGCTTCGACCGCCGAAAGCACCGCCAGCTCGTTGATATCGGCGCCGGCGACGAAGGCCTTCTCGCCGGCTCCGGTGACGATGGCCGCGCGAATGGCGCGGTCGCCCGCGACGCGCTCGAATGCGTCCCTCAATTCCCCGACCACCGCGCCGGAGAGCGCGTTCAGCTTGTCGGGCCGGTTCACCGTAATCAGCGCGATCCCGTGCGCGTCCACCTCAAACAGGATGTGGTCGTAGGGCATTACTTGGATCAGTTTAGCATCCGTCCCCTCGTGGAGGCGCGGCGAGCGCCGGGAGCAGGTTGGAACCCATCGGCCGTAGTATGACACCTGGATGCTCCGGTACGAACCAGTACTAGTTTAATTAATCTTGTTGTTGCAATTTAGCACTAAAAGATCTATAGATACTAATATGAGTACCGTAAGTTCTAGTATTCGCGCGGCGGCTGAGTCTCAAGCCTCCGTTGCGATGCCCAGATTCCGGCAATCCCGCGTCGCGAGGGTGCTGTCGGTGTTGCGCTCTTTCTTGATAGGCCCGCTGATCCTACTTGGCAGCCTGCTGCTCGTCACTGTTTCGGACGGGATTGCGCAGCCGTCTGTTTTGGCGGTTCGCCCCCTGCAAGGATCTGGCCCGGCCCAGACGTTCACCTTCACATTCCACGATCAAACCGACGTCAACAACTTCATTGTGCTCAACGGTTTGTTCACAACACTGCCCTCGACGGAAGAAATGCTTGCTACTTTGCCTATGTTCATTCCAGCGATCCCGCCCAACGACTCGTATACCTCGTGACGGACAGCGGTGGCGGGCTCGTGCCCGGACCAATCAGTCTCTCCTCCAGCACCCCTGCATCGACTTCCAACACTCAATGCACGATCTACAGCGCCTGGTCACACGTGGAGGAGCGCGACGGCTACTCAGACGCACAAGGGGACCACTTCCGGCAGATCGAGCTTACTCTGAACATTTCCTTCAAACCGGCTTTTGCGGGTGACAAGGCGGTCTACCTGGGAAGCCAGGGAAACGACGGAAACGCGGGGTGGCAGACTTCCGGGGTTTGGCGCGTGCCCGGCGCGCCGGGGGCGGCGCTCGGGGTATCGGAGAACTCGGACGGAACGCACACCGTGACAGTCGCCAACATTACACCAGCCAATGTGACCAACGTGTACGAACTGATCAATCCGGCGGTTGATGCGCTGCACTCGTGCTACGTTGGTTTCGTCAGCAGCGCAAACCAGGCGTACCTGATGAACGACGCCGGGAGCGCTTGGCTGCTTCCCCCGGTTACCGTCGGAAACGGCGCCGGCTCACACGGTTCGGGGTCGATCTCAAACACCCAGTGCACTCTAAACGGATATAACAGTACGTTCACCCGAGCCTCATCCAGCGTTTCTCTCACTTTGCAGATCAGCCTCCTCGGATCCTTCGCGACTTCGCCAACCTTCGCCTGGGCGGCGGCTTTAGTGCCGGCATCCACGGGATGGTTTGCTGAAAATGTACTCGGCGAACCGGCGCCTCAAGTTACGGTAAACTTTCAGCAGATCACCGGCCCGGTACGCATCGAAGCAAACTTGGCACCGGTGCAAATTGATGCCTACTGGATTGATTCCACTCACCCGCAGTCGAACTGCATGACCTCCCCAGTCTGCCAAACAGACCGAAATGAGCGCTACGTGCCGGCGTGTGACGCCAATCTGTCCGTTCAGCAGTGTTTTCGTGACGCACTCAATGGATATGGACAGCAAGGCGTGTCCGGGGTCCGTTTTCAATTCGGGATTTGTGGCGGAGGCCGAAGCACTGCGCTGGTGGATTGTGACCAACCCTCGACCGCTGTCCTCAGTTCGGCCTGGGTCTCGAAGCTAAATGCCTTTCTCGCCGATGTCCACGCCGCCGGAATTCCAAACATTACTCCCACCCCGTCACTGCAAGGCTTCGGAAACGACGTGGGCTACGTGCCACAACAGACGCTATTCGACTCCTGCACGAACACACAGAGTAGGTTCGACTTCTGGCCTGCGTCGCCATACGCCATCGGAGAAGACGGCAATCCCGCGGATGCTTTCCTTAATAACGCATACAACTGCTCCCAAAGCAACCCGTATTTGGTCGGGTGGGACAAGATCTTCTCGGTTTTTGATTCGGTGCTCAACAAGGCGCAGGCAAACGGCTTGATGGTTGAGGAATTCGACTTGACGAATGAGGTGGAGATTGATCGCTTTACAGTGGAAGGCAGGCTCATTGCGGACAACAAGAACCCCTGGACTGATCCCAGCTCCGGAATTCAGTATTCGTACACACCGGTCCTCGCGCGGTTGCAGGCACTCATGTCCCACTATGGCTTTGCGCCAAACGGGGTGAGCGGAGCAACCGTGTCGACGATGGTCGATGAGGCTTCGGATGCCTCGGCCGATTGGGGCTCATTTTACGGAGACTCCGCGAGAATCCAGGCGTTGTCGGCCTGGGTGGCGGCCATCGGGGGTTACGGCTTTGGCGAGGCGCATGTCCCGTTTGACCCCAATCATGGCCATCTCCGGTGCAGTTCCTCGCCGCCAGGAGACCTGGTGACAACGCCGATGCCCCCGCCAAGCGGCATGACCACGGGACTGTCGAACATCATCGATCAGCACGACGGCGCTATGGTGATTGGCACGGGCGGACCAATCACGTACCAGAGCCAGGATATGGTGAAAACTGAGGCCCAGACCACGTTCAACGCCACGAAGGCCTTCATGAATTCCTTCTGTGCGGGCGGATGGCGGAATCCAAGCGGCTCGCAGACTTTTCCGATTTGCAACCCGCTCTACATGCTCGGCGAAACGGGGCTATACGTTCCGTCAAATCCCTATCGATATGGGGTGAACTGCGATGAGTCGCCCCTGGCAACTCCGGCTGGAACGGTACAGGGATTCAACCTCAGCAGCCTGAGCGGCAGGCGCCTGCCGAATGGAGCGCCTGGGACAGTTTGGCGCCCGTGGCTGAATCCGCTTTTTGTTCCCGGCCCGACAACTGTGACCTGTTACGGGTTTCCCGACAACCTCCGGCTGTGGTATACACCCCAACCCTGAGGAAGCCGCTACGCGCAGCTTTCTGTAAATAGCG
Organism: Bryobacteraceae bacterium; assembly: GCA_041485845.1. Lineage (GTDB taxonomy): Bacteria > Acidobacteriota > Terriglobia > Bryobacterales > Bryobacteraceae > OMOG01. The sequence goes on along the minus strand of JBGPKH010000057.1, from coordinate 16,709 downwards.
AGAAAATGAGGGTAAGAACGATGATACGTCCAATATGTCTTGCACTGTTACTCGCGACGCCGGCGTTCACCCAGGCTCCGCCGATGCCGCCCATACCCGTTATCCCGCGGCCTACCCCAATCGCGCCCCCTCTTCCGCTGCCGACGGCGCCTCAGCCACGGGTCCAGGTGCCGGTGAGCATCGTGGACGAGAACGGAGCCGGAGTGGCCGGGGCGACCGTGGCCTTCACAAGAGTTTCCGGCTACGGCCCGGCTCGGCCAGGCCCGCGACCACGGTTGGAACGAGTCACCGTGCAATCGGGAGCCAACGGGTCGGCGGCTCTCCCGAACGGCCTTGTTGGCGAGAAATACGTCGTCTGCGTGGATGCTCCGCTGTTCCTGAATTCTTGTGTCTGGGGCGCCGCAACCAGTTTCACGGTCACAGCCCAATCGCCCGCTGCGAAACCCATCTCAATCAGCATCAAGCGGGGGGCGGCAGTAAGCGTGGTCGTGCACGATCCCCAAGGAAAGTTCCCGGCGGCGAATTTCGTCCGCGGAGCGTCCCGCGGCTTCAATGTCGGCGTGCGCACGGCTTCCGGTGCGTTTATTCCGGCTGGGTTTGCCGGCCAATTTGGGACGGACCTCCAGTTTCAGATCCTTGTGCCGGCCGGAGTCAACCTGACCTTGTCCTTCCTTTGCCGCCAATACGATGCCGTCACGGATTCGGGGGCCAGCCTGGATGTTGCGGGAAAGGGACAGCAATTCATACTGCCCAATGCAGCGACGCAAGCCCAGTTCAAGTTGACTCTCGTGGCGCCGACTCGGCCGATATCCGCTATCTTGGGTTATTAATATCATGAGTGCATGCCTTATGTTCCGATGCCTCATGACACGAGGGCTCATGCTAAGAGCCCTCCCGATTCTTTGCGCTGGCCTCCGCGCCCAGTTCCGAGACCTCTCGTGTATGGAAGGCGGTCCGCTGTCAACCCTGCGGAGACTCCTCCGGCCATCTAGACTCACACCCCCGTCGCAGGTACGGCTGGAACTCAGGGGGGGGCCGCAGAGAGCTCTTCCCTGTCTTATCCTTGCCATCGTGCTTTCCTGCTGCGCATCGGCGCAGGTCAGAATTCTCGCCATCACTGACGGCGCCACCTTTACACCGGGAGTGCCAAACTACGGCAGTCTTGCTACCGTCTTTTGTACGGGGCTGACCGGTATTCATGGAGTCCAAAGCGCCACTCAGTATCCGTTGCCGAACCAGATCGCCGGAGTTTCCGTTCGTTTCGTTGGAAACCTTGCTCCACTGCTGGCGGTGGCGGATCTTGGCTCCTACCAACAGGTCAACTTTCAGGTGCCCGCGGGAGGAAGCCCCAACATGGGCGTGGACATCGTGGTGTCGCAAGGGGCTACGGCCGCCTGGCCTGTTCAGGCACAAGCGGCCTGGGGCGTATTCTTCACTGACTCGATGGGCTACGCTATCTCGCAGCACGTCGACTATTCCCTGGTAACGCCGAGCCATCCGGCGAAGCCAGGCGAAGTCCTGATCGTCTATGCCACGAACCTGGATAGCCTTTCGTACACGCTGAACGCCCCGCCAATAGGCTCTCCGGCTCCAGCCGATCCCTTGCCGTCGTTAATGCCTTCAAGCGATCTTCGCAGCGCTCCGTTCGTTACAGTGAATGGCTCCGAGTCCGAGATGTTGTATTCGGGGCTGGCTCCCGGCTTGGTCGGCGTCTTCCAGGTGAATTTCAGGCTTCCGAGCGCGACACCCGATGGTGACGCCCTGCTGAATGCCGTTACCAAGACCTTGTGCATCAATCCAGGTCTTCCTTCCGGCTTTTGCATCGATGGCAAGACCAGTCTGGGCGCCAAAATCCCGGTCAAGGCGGCTCCCGCGCCGTACTGAACGGCTTTGCCATGGAAATTCTTCCAATCGCAATCGCCCCTGTCGTCAGCCGCACGGTATCCAGGGTGTTTGTAGTGACACATGACAATGCACCGAGTGGTAGGGCGCCTCATAGCGCAAAGCCTTCCGCTGGTGGCGCTTGCCGTCGCTAGCACCACCGGCCGGGCCCTACTTCGGAACGCTGCCGCGGCTGGCAACTCGCCTGTGCTGCCCACCAGCTTCGTACCCGTAGAGAGCTTCTACTCACCACCGATTACGTACGTGGGATCGTCTCCGGGCATGATCGTGAGCGTTACGCAGATCAACGTCCAGTTGGGATGTCCGAAAGTGACTGAGACCACTGTGGAGGGGTATTACAACCGGTTCAACTTGCAGGTTGGGCAGTATCGGACTCGTTCGTTTTACATCTGGATGGATCTGAATATCCCGTATAGCGTCTGCCACTAGACCACGGATACGGGGCGTATCGAACCCGGATGCCGCCCCAAAATACAAGTCCCGGTGCAAATCGGTGCATCGCCCATAGCGCCAACACCCCCGTGTGGGATAATGAGTAGAGCTTCCCCACACCGAATGGACCGCGAATTCATCCGCAATTTTTCCATCATTGCGCACATCGATCACGGCAAGTCCACGCTGGCGGACCGCCTGCTGGAGACCACCGGCGCTCTTTCCCAGCGCGAGATGATGGAGCAGGTCCTGGACACGATGGACCTGGAGCGGGAGCGCGGCATCACCATCAAGGCCCACGCGGTGCGCCTCAACTATCGCGCCGATGACGGCAATCTCTACCAGCTCAACCTCATCGACACCCCGGGCCACGTCGACTTTTCGTACGAAGTCTCGCGCAGCCTGCAGGCGTGCGAAGGCGCGCTCCTGGTAGTGGACGCCTCCCAGGGCGTGGAGGCGCAGACACTGGCCAATACCTACCTGGCGCTGCACCACAACCTCGAAATCATTCCGGTGATCAACAAAATCGACCTGCCGGCGGCCGAACCGGAGCGCATCCGCGAGCAGATCGAAACCATCATCGGGCTCGACGCGCGCGATGCCGTGCTGGCCAGCGCCAAGCAGGGGATCGGCATTCACGACATCCTGGAGGCCATCGTTCACCTGGTGCCGCCGCCCAAGGGGTCGGCCGAGGCGCCGTTGCGGGCGTTGATCTTCGATTCCTGGTTCGATGCCTATCGCGGCGTGATCATCCTGGTCCGCGTCTTGGATGGCAAGCTGCGCCTCAAGCAGAAGATCCGGCTGTGGTCCCACGGGCAGGTGTTCGAAGTGGATGGCCTGGGCTACCAGTCGCCCAAAGCCATTCCGTGCGACGAGCTTTCCGCGGGCGAGGTCGGCTTCCTTTTCGCCAACATCAAGACCGTCTCCGACGCCAAGATCGGGGACACCATCGTGGATCACGAGAATCCCGCCGCCGAGCCGCTGCCCGGGTTCGAAGAGATCAAGGCGATGGTATTCGCCGGCCTCTACCCCGTGGAATCCCACGAGCACGGCCTGCTGCGCGACGCACTCGAAAAGCTGCGCCTCAACGACAGCGCGTTCAGCTTCGAGCCGGAGAATTCCGTGGCGTTGGGTTTCGGTTTCCGTTGCGGCTTCCTGGGCCTGCTGCATCTCGAGATCGTCCAGGAGCGCCTGGAGCGCGAGTTCGATATCGATCTCATCACCACCGCGCCCGGCGTGCGCTACCGCATCACCACTACCGCCGGCGCAGTGATCGAGGTGGACAACCCCACCAAGTTCCCGGATCCCTCGGACATCAAGCAGATCGAAGAGCCCATCATCGACGCCACGGTGATCACGCGCGAAGAATACCTGGGCGGGCTTTTCGAGCTGCTCGAGGAGAAGCGCGGCGAGCAGAAGAAGTTCGAGCATATCGGCAGCGGACGCGTGATGCTGCTCTACGAGATGCCGTTGAACGAGATCGTGCTGGACTTCTACGACCGGCTGAAATCGGCATCGCGCGGGTACGCGTCCCTGGACTATCACTTTTCGGGGTACCGCGTCTCGCCCATGGTGCGGCTGGACGTGCTGGTGGCGGGCGAGCCGGTGGATGCGCTCTCCATGATCGTACACCGCGATCTCGCCCACGAGCGCGGCAAAGTGCTCATCTCGCGGCTGCGACGGCTGATTCCGCGGCAGATGTTCGAAGTGGCCTTGCAGGCGGCCATCGGCAACAAGATCGTGGCGCGAGAGACCATTTCCGCGCTGCGCAAAAACGTGCTCGCCAAGTGCTACGGCGGCGACATCTCGCGCAAACGCAAGCTGCTCGAGAAGCAGAAGGAAGGCAAGAAGCGCATGAAGCGCGTGGGGCGCGTGGAGATCCCGCAGGAAGCCTTCCTGGCGGTGTTGAAGGTGGGGCAGTCGGAAGACGAATAGGGCCGGCCGCGGTCCGCCCTCAGTTTACTCGGGCTTTTCCCGTTCCAATCTTGCGCAATTCGATGACCAGTCGCAAGGCTTCGTTTACCGATTCCCCGCTGCGAAAGACCCTCCGAACATCAGGATCCAAAGGAACAAGATTTGTGACCGCCTGATAGTGTTTTGCGTACTTGCCGCGCACTCCGCCCTTGAGCAACTGGCGAAGATCATACTCTGGGCGCAGCTCGTCACTCGTTTTGCCTCTGCGTTTCTTCATAGTCTTTTCTTTCGTTTCTGGTTAGCTGGTTAGCTTTCGGGCGCTGATAATCCGAATCCGTTCGCGGCGTTGCGCGTGAGAGACCATCAGCAACCGGCCTCGATTCGACATCCCAATTGTGATGTATCGTTCTTCGTCACCGGAGTGATCGGGATCGCGGGCCGTGACGCCAAAGGCATCACCGAACACGGTGACCGCCTTGCTGAAGGAAACCTTGTGTTTGCGGAAATTCCCAGATGCTTTGCTGGGATTCCACTCGAACACCATGTGCCCAGTGTAGCGGGTTAAGGGTGGCTTTGCAGATTCTTGGGCCTGTGGTTGAGACGTTCCGCGCGGCAGCGGCCGGTTGGCACTGGCCGGTGTTCGGCAACTCGGGACCGCCTAAGCTATTGACACCGCATCTGGATGGGTGTAACGTCTCTCTATTGTTTGTAATCCGAATGTCAAGGGGGGACGTCAAATGGCAAGTAAGCTGTCGCTTGGGTTGCTGGTTTTTGCTACAGGTTTGTTCGCCCAGGGGGAACGGGCCACGCTGAACGGGACCGTGGCCGATCCCTCGGGAGCGGTTGTCGTCGGAGCTGTCGTCAAGGCGGTGAACGTCGATACAGGAGTCGAGACGTCGGTCCCGACCACCGACGCCGGCGTGTTTCGCATGCCGTATTTGCCGCCGGGAACCTATCGGTTGAACGCCAGCGCGCCCGGTTTCAAGGCCGCGGTTCGCGAGAACATCATCCTCCAGGTGGCGCAGACGCTCACGCTCAATTTTGCTCTCGAGGTGGGCGCCGCAACGGAGCAAGTTACGGTATCGAGCGAGGCGCCGCTACTCGAAACCGGCACCGCCGAAATCGGCAGCTACGTGTCCAAGAAAGAGTTTGACACATGGCCGATCACCGTGGGCGACGGACGCCGCCAGATCCAGCAGTTCATCTTCACCTCGCTGCCCGGAACGGTCGGAGACACCTTCCTGGGGTCGATCAACGGCGGCCAGGGCTACTCGCACGAGATCCTGATCGACGGCATCGCGCTCGGCCGCATGGATCTTCAGGGCGGATCGAACAACGAGTTCAGTCCATCGGCCGAATCCATTAGCGAGTTCAAACTCCAGACTGGAATGATCGGCGCCCAGTATGGTGGGGGGCAGACCGCGGTCGCCAACTTTGCGACCAAGAGCGGAACCAATAAACTGCACGGCAGCGGCTATTGGTACGTGCAGAACGAGGCGCTCCGCGCCAATGGATGGGGCAACAATGCGGGCGGCATCAAGCGGCAGCCGAACAAGACGAATAACTTCGGCTATTCGATCAGCGGGCCGGTAGTGGTGCCCAAAGTATACAACGGCCGCAACCGTACGTTCTTCTTCCACAACCTGGAGCGCACGCGCGTCCGCAACTACAGCTCAACCAGCTTCGGCACGCTGCCGATGCCTGACTACAAACAAGGCGATTTTACCCGCCTGTTCAACCCGGCGTTCACCAATGTTACGCAATCGGGGACGGTCGTCGGCACGGACGCCGAAGGCCGCTCGGTGCGTTATGGGACGATTTACGATCCCTCGACGTCGCGGCTGGTGGGCAGTACCTGGGTTCGCGACCCGTTCCCGGGCAACATCGTTCCGAAGAGTAAGTGGAGTCCGGTGGCGACGAAGATTCTGGAACTGGCGCCCATCACCGACCCGCTGTTTGACACGATGGTCAACAACATCCCGACGCTGGGCTCCAGCAGCCCGAATTTCCAGGAAACCATGTTGACCCTGAAGGGCGATCACGTGATTTCCTCGGCGCACCGGGTTTCGGCGACGTTCAATCGCAATTTCCGCGCGCGAAACAACTCTCCGGGAGGCCGCTGGGGCGTGCCTCCGGGCACGCCGACCGGCGTTTACCAGTGGCAGGAAACGCCGGGTACGCTCGGCCGCATCGCCTATGATGCGAGTCTTACGCCGACCGTCCTGAACCACGTGGCGATCGGGTACAACCGGTTCGGCAACTTAAACCAGAGTGTGTTTGTCAATCAGGACTGGCCGCAGAAGATCGGCATACAGAACGTGCCCGGAACTCACTTTCCGACACTCACTTTCTCCGGACTCAGCCAGCAGGGCGGCGGAATCGGCGCCGGCGGGCGTCTTGGATCGGCGAACGCGGGCGGTTCTTACAACGGCAGCACGATCTTGGCGGACGACCTGACCCATGTCCGCGGCAAGCACAACCTCAAGTTCGGGTTCGAACAGCGCCGCTATTACTACAACACCCGCAATTTGTCGGGCTCCGGCACCTATGCATTCTCGCCGAATTCGACCGCGCTGCCTGGCTTCACCAGCCAGACGGGACACTCGTTCGCGAGCTTCCTGCTGGGCGCGGCCGTGAGCACCAGCCGCGGAGTCAACGTGGTGAACCCCGGCCATCGCTGGAGGGAGACGGCGTTCTACGCGTCGGACGACTGGAAGGTCACGCGCCGCCTGACTTTGAATGTCGGCCTCCGCTGGGAGTTCATCGGCGGCCTCTTCGAAGTGGCCGGCCGAATGTCCGGTCTCCAGTTCGACAAGCCGAATCCGGGCGCGGGCGGCCGTCCCGGCGCGTTGGTGTTCGTGGAGGACCTTGGCCGCAAGGGCTTCATGGATTCGTACTACAAGCAGATCTCGCCGAAATTCGGGTTCGCGTACCAGATCTCGGAAAAGCTGGTGATGCGCGGCGGATACGGTATCAACAACACGCCGACCATCTCCAACGGCTTCGGCTTCGGCGGAACCAACGGTTTCAACGGGACGATTTCGCGCAACTCCAGCAACACGGCAATCCGGTTTGCCGAAGATCCGGTGATCTTCCTGCACGACCGCTATCCCGACTTCACCGCGGTGCTGCCTAATAAAGATCCATCCCTCTCCAACGGACAGGGCATCACCTACACGGCGAAAGATTCCAGCCGCCTGCCGTACGTGCAGAACTGGAACCTCGGATTCCAGTACCAACTGCCGGCCCACACGGTTCTCGAAGTGAATTACGTCGGCAACAAGGGCACCCGGCTGCTGGCGTACGGTTTCGACTCGATGGACCAGGTGCCGCTAAGCGAACTCGCCCGCGGCAACTCGTTGCAGGACCCCTGGTCGGCGGCCTCTGGCGTTCCGCTGCCATACACCGGGTTCACCGGGACGGTGCTGCAAGCGCTGCGTCCTTACCCGCAGTTCACCGGCATCGGCCAGGCTTTCCCGAATCTCGGGACGTCCACTTACAACGCGCTCCAGGTTCAGGCCACGCGCCATCTCAGCAGCGGGCTGTCCATATTGGCGGCGTACACTTTCTCGAAGGCCATCAACACAGCAGGCGATACCGCGCTGGATGGCGAATCGATCGCGGACGTCCGGAATCGCAGCCTCGAGAAAGCCATCTCGTCGTTCAACTATCCACAGTTCCTGAAGCTGACGTGGATCTACGAACTGCCGTTCGGTCCGAACAAGGCGCTTAACGTGAACGGCATCGGCGGCAAGATCCTCGGTGGCTGGAGTCTCACCGGCAATCACTACGCGCGATCGGGCTCGCCGCTTTCGATCGGCGTGAACGTGGCCAATAATCCCCTCACGACGGTCCGTCCCGACCAGGTCCTCGGCGTGCCGATCGTGACCAACCCGGACGCCGGCGTCAGCTTCCGCGGATTTGCGGGAGGCGAGACGTACCTGAATCGCGCGGCCTTCGCGGATCCGCCGGTTTACCCCGGCGGCCGCAACGTGATCCAGCGGCTCGGGACGCTCGGTTCGGTGCTGCCGAACGTGCGCGGGCTTATGTCTCACGGGCACGACCTCGCCCTCGTGAAGGCCTACAAGTTCAGAGAGAGCGTGTCGTGGGAGCTTCGCGGTGTGTTCACCAACTTCCTGAACCATCCGTTGCGGAACAACCCCGTGACGTCGCTATCGAGCCCCTTCTTCGGCCAGATCACCGGCAAGGGCGGCGCGCGGAACGTGGAGCTGTCGACACGCATCACGTTCTGATCGCGGCTTTTCTCGAGGCCTTTGGCGCGGCGGCCCAGGATTGCCCCGCCCTCCTGGACCGCGCGCAGCGCGCCTTCGACGCCAGACAACTCGTCGTGGCCGCGGCGGAGCTGGAATCGGCGCGGCCGCAGTGTCCGGACGATCGCGTGCGCCTCGAGGTGGCGCTCGGCCAGACGCAGTACCTCCTGGGCAAGGAGATCGAAGCCGAGCGGTCGTTTCAGGCTGCCCTGGCGCTCGATCCGAAGAACGAAGAAACGCTATACGCGCTCGGCCGCCTCTATGCCATGCAGAACCGTTTCCCGGAGGCCGTGGAGAAACTCGAAGCCGCCGTGCGCATCAACCCGAAAAACTATAAGGCGTGGGACAACCTCGGCGTGTGCTACGATTCGCTCAGCCGCGACGCCGACGCGCTCCGCAGCTTCACCAAGGCGCTTGACCTGGTGATGAAGGACCACCCGGAGTACGACTGGGCGCACGCTAATGTCGCGGATTTTTTCCTGCGCCGCGACCAGAACGAGAAAGCGTTTCAGTTCGCCGCGGAGGCCGCGCAACGGAATCCCGGATCGGCGCGGAATGCCTTTCTGACAGGAAAGGCGCTGGTCCGCCTTGGCAAGCAGGACATAAGTTTGCGGTGGCTGGAGCGTGCGGTCGAGCTGGACTCCCAATACACGGACGCGCTATACGTGCTCGGGCAGACCTACAAGAAGTTGGGCAGGGATGCCGATGCCGCGCGCACGCTTGCGAAGTTCCGGGAGGCGAGCAAATCCCGCCTGCCGCGCCGGTAGCTCCGGCTCCCGTTCATCGCGCTTCGACCACTCTCAAGACCCGATCGGCTTTCACGTTCTCGATCTTCTGCGACACCCCGGTCGGCCAAACGACCTCTACCACCTTCACCGCCGTGCGCGAGCCCAGTCCGAAGTGAGCGCGCTTGTCATTCGAAGAAAGATAACTCCCCGCGGTGCTGATCGTGGCATAACGCGCGACGCCGTCCTCCGTCACCACCCGCACTTTCGCGCCGATGCCGTCGCGATTGCTGCGCGTCCCCACGGTATCCACCGTCAGCCAGTGATTGCCGCCGCCGCGATTGCGCAAGAGCACCGGCGGACCGTCGTTGCAGTTAATCGCGACGTCCGTCCAGCCGTCGTTGTCCAGGTCCCCAAACGCCGCGCCGCGAGCGGCGATGGGGCCGGTAACTGCCGGCATCGCGGTGAACTTACCCGCCTGGTTGCGCAGCAGCAACGCGGACTCCAGGTAGCGCGAGGCCGGCTGCGTCAGCGCGATGTTATCCATCACGTGCCCCTGCGCGACGAACAGGTCCTGAAAACCGTCGTTGTCGTAATCCATGAAGTGCGCACCCCAGCCCGAATGCACCCGCGTGATTGGCGCGATACCCGTCTCGGTCGAGGCGTATTCGAACGAGCCCTTGTGGTTTCGATAGAGCGCGTAGCGCTGGAGCGACAGCGCGTTGATGAAAAGGTCTGTCCAGCCGTCGTTGTCGTAATCGCCAAAGTCTATCCCCATGCCGGCATAGGTGTGACCATCGTCGTCATAGGCGACGCCCGCGGCGAGTCCGGATTCCTGGAACCGGCCCGCGCCCAGGTTGTGGAACAACTGCTGCGGAGCGGAATCGTTGGCGACCGCGATGTCGATCCGCCCGTCGTTGTCATAATCGCCGATGGCGATGCCGAGTCCTTTGCCCGCGGCCTTGCCCCAGCCCGCCTTCGCCGTGACGTCCTCGAAGGTGCCATCGCCGCGATTGCGGTAGACGATGTGCGTGACCGGCTCGAACTGGTCAGGGTGGCAATAAGAGCGATACCCCTCGCGGCGGGCGCCGCACCAGAGATCGGGCTCGAAGTCCCACCTCAGGTACCGGGCCACGATCAGGTCCAGGTACCCGTCGTGATCGAAATCAACCCATGCCGCGCTGGAGGACCAGCCACCCGCCGCCACTCCCGCCGCCGCCGTGACGTCCTCAAACACGCCGCCGCGGTTGTGGTAGAGGATGTTGGATCCATAGTTGGTGACGTAGAGGTCCGGCCGGCCGTCGTTGTCGTAGTCGCCCACTGCGGCGCCCATGCCAAAGTTGCGCCCGCGCACGCCCGCGGCTTCGGTCACGTCGCGAAAGGTTCCATCGCCCTGGTTCCGGTAAAGGCGGTTCCAATAGCGCGGGTCCGACTTGTCGGGGAGTTCGGCGGCCTTCATCGGGTCCTTCAGAAGCGCGCCGTTGACGAAGTACAGGTCGAGCCGGCCGTCGCCATCGTAGTCGAGCATGGCGACCCCGCCGGAAACGCTCTCGATGAGATATTTGCGCGAGGTCGCGCTCTTTCGATGCCGAAACGCGATGCCGCTGCGCGCCGTGACGTCCTCAAAGATCCCCAGGTCGGCGGCGGCGGCGGTCCAGAGAAGGAGTGTTGCCGAAAGCATTCGCCGCGCATGAGAGGATGGCTGCAAGATCTTCAACTTTATCAGGGCTGGCCGCGGCGCAGCAGTTCTCATCGCGGGGAGGCTGCGTGGCTCGATTCGGCGGCTCCCAGCCCGAAGTGCAGCCTCCAGTCGGAAGGCTCGAGGATTGGGCGCGCGGCGCCGGAGTCACGTTCGTCGCTCGCTACACCAGCTCCCCCTTCTCCAGGTGATACACCTTGCTGGCGAACTGCGCGGCGTGCGGATCGTGCGTCACCAGCACCACCGTCTTGCCGAAATCGCGATTCAGCTTGGACAGCAGCGTCAGCACTTCCTGCGCCGATGCCGCGTCCAGGTTGCCCGTGGGCTCGTCGGCGAGAATCAAGGCCGGGTCGGTCACGATCGCGCGCGCCATAGCCACCCGCTGCTCCTGACCGCCAGAAAGCTGCCGCGGAAAATGGTGGATCCGGTCGCTCAGTCCCACCAGCTTGAGCGACGTGACGGCGTGCTCCATCCGTTCCGCCTTCTTGAGCCGGGTGAGCTTCAAGGGCAGCTCCACGTTCTCCAGCGCGGTCAACACCGGAATCAGGTTGAAGTACTGGAAGACGAAACCGACATTCTCGTTGCGCCACCGCGCCACCGCCCGATCGCTCATCTCGCGCAGGTCTTGCCCCAGCACGCGGATGCTGCCGCTGCTCGGCTTGTCCATGGCGGCAATCAGGTGCAGCAGCGTGGACTTGCCCGATCCCGACGGCCCCATCACGGTCACGAACTCGCCCTTGTGGATCTGGAGACTCACCTCCTTGAGCGCGATCACGTGGAATTCGTCGCGCACGAACTCTTTGCTCAGATTGCCGGCTTCGATGACGACGTCGCTCATGATTTCCGGCGCACCTTGTCGCCGTCCTTCAAACCGGCGGGCGGATGCACGATCAGATCCTCACCCCCGATCAGCCCTTCTTCAATCCGCGTGCCCTGGGCGCCGGCCGCGCCCGTCTTGACCGCGCGCCGCAGCGCCTTGCCATCCAGGAAAACAAACACGGCGCCTTCTTTCACGGCCGAATTCGGCACGATCGCCACCGGCCTCGCAGGTGCGGCGCCGCCGGAGACCGCGGCCTTTTCATCGGACAGGAACGCCACGCTGGCATTCATCTCCGGCCGCAGATACTCGTCCGGCTTCAGCACCTTCACCTTGATCTGCACGGTGGCCTTCTGACGATTGGCTTCGGGCGAAATCTCCTTGATGAAGCCTTCGTACCGGCGGTCGGGGAACGCATCGGTGTTGGCGAGTCCGCGCTGGCCCGCATGCAGCTTGGCGAAATCGCCCTGGCTGATGTCCAGCTCCACCTCGAGATCGTTGAGGTCGGCCAGCGAGACCACGTAGCCCTTGGCGCCGCGATCGCCCACGAAGCTGGTGGTGACGAACTCGCCCTTCTCCACCGCGCGCTCCAGGATCGTTCCCGTGACCGGCGCCCGAATCACCGTGTTGGCCAGATTGGTCTCGGCATACGCCAGCGCGCCCCTGGCCTGCTGCACCTGGCCGCGCAGCGAGTCCACCTGCTCCTGGCGCGGACCGAGCTTCACCAGCTCGTAAGCCTTCTCGAGCGAGTTGACCTTGTGCCCGGCGGAATCGTAACGCGCCTGCGCGTCGTCGAGCGATTGCCTGGCAACCAGACCTTCGCCCACCTGGCTGCGGGCGCGGTCCAGCGTGACCTTGGCGTTGCCCAGATCGGCCTTCGCGGAATCGAGATTCGCCAGCGACTGCGCGATCTCCTCCGGACGCGAGCCGTGCAAGGCTTCATCGAGCCTGGCCTGGAGCGTGGCGAGCTGTCCCTTCGCCTGCTCGAGCTGCGCCTGGTACTCGTCGTCCTCCAGCCGTACCACCACCTGGCCCTCCCGCACGCGGTCGCCCTTGTCCACGCCGATCCACTTCACTTTGCCGACTACCTTGGCTGCCACTTCGATCTTGTGCGTGGCCACGATATAACCGGTGGCATTCAGCACTACGCCTTGCGGCGCGGCGGCGGCGCTGACCGCCTTCACGCGCTGGATCTCCACCTCGGGCGCGGCGTTCAGCTCCGAGGTCAATCGCCAAACGCCTAGTGACGCCAGCACCACCAAGCCCGCGACGATCCACCGCGCGGCCCATTTGGAGGGCGCGTGCAAGGGCCTGCTGCGATCGATCTGGAGGCTCTTGAGGTCCGCGTCCATCATATCTCCCGCAGCGCCGTGAGAATCTCCTTCCGCGCCGCCATCCGCGCGGGAAGCAGTCCGCCGATGCTCCCTAACACGACGGCGAACCCGACGCCGCCCAGCATGATCCGCGTCGATACATGAAAGCTGAATGCCGTCTCGGAGAAGTTGGCAGTCCAGACTCCCGTGGTGATCCCATTGAGCGGCATGACGAGAAGGCAGCCCAACACACCGCCGATACCGGAGATCAGCACCGATTCCAGAAAGAAGGACCACAGGATGCTGCCGCGCGAAAAGCCCAACACGCGCAGCGTGCCGATCTCGCGCGCCCGCCGCGCCACCGCCGCGTACATGGTGTTCATGGCGGCGAAGCTGCTGCCGATCGCCATGATGATCGCCACGAAAATCCCCGTATATTCGATAGGCGCGGCGCTCGCGGTCTGCTCCTCGTAATATTCCCGCTCGGACCGCGCGTTCATGCTCAGCCGCTGGTCGTTGTTGATGTCGTCGATCAGCGCCTTCGCCGTGACTTCGTCCGTGGCTCTCACCAGCGCCGAGCTGAGAGATTCCTGTTGCTGGAGGTCCGCGCTGACCTGGTTCCCATCTCCCCAGATCTCGCTGCCCTGTGCGCCGCTGCCGGCATCCATCAGCCCCACGACTTCCCAATCGCCGCGGCCGAAGCGCAGCTTCCTGCCGATCCCCGCCTCGGGATACCGCGCGGCGATCTGCTTGCCTACCACCACCTCGCGCTTGCCCGGCTCGAACCAGCGGCCGCCGGCGATGCGAACATTGGCGCGCATCTCGATGCCCGCCGGAGGCAGCCCGCGAACCGTCACGTTGGCGCCTTCCTGGTTGTCGCCGCCCCCCAGGTTGATGACCGTGACGATTTCGAGCGAGGCCAGCGGCTGCCCGTCGCGGCCGGGCGCAATGCCGGGCTTGAACTTCAGGTCCTGAAACTGCTGGCGCGTGAAGGCGCTGACGATCTCTGAATCCGAACCCTTGCGGAGCACCAGGATGTGGAGCGGGTCGCCGGACGAGGCCAGCGTGGTGCGCAGACCGTTCAGCAGCGCGAGAATGGCCAGCAGCACCGCCACGGTGAGGGCGATGCCCAGCGCGGTCATGATGGTGGTGGTCTTGCGCACGACCAGGTTCCGCAGGTTGTATGCGAGAGGAATCGTCATGGCTCTCAATCCGAGCTGCGAAGCGCTTCGACGATGGGCGTGCGCGACGCGTTCATCGCCGGAAGCAAAGAGCTGATGAAGCCGATGGCGCCCGCGGTCAGGACGCAAGCCACAGCCACCGAGGGTTGCCACGGAGGAATGAGCGGCAGAAACGCGCCGGCCGGGCTGTGGCGGACTCCGCTGGTCACCATCACCGAGAACAGGAAGCCGATGCTTCCGCCCGCCAGCGAGATCGCCACGGCTTCGCCCAGAATCAGGCTCAGGATGGCGCCGGGCGTGAAGCCCAGGGTCTTGAGCACGCCCACCTCGCGCACGCGCTCCCGCACCGACATGGCCATGGTGTTGGCCGAAACCAGCAGGATGGTGAACATGACGGCGGCGGAAATGGCAATCAGAAACATCTTCACATTGCCTAGCATCGCGACAAATCCCAGAATGTAGGCCTGCTCGGATTCGGTTTTGGTCTGCGCCGTGGAATTGCGGAACTGGTTGTCGATGGCCTCCGCGACACGCGTGGCGGAAGACGGGCTATCGAGCAGAATGTAGAACGTGCCCGCGTTCCCCCGCTGCCGCTCCGGCAGGCTCTGTTCCAGGTACTCGCGGCTGATGTACATCAACTCGCTGGGGCGCGGGCTGTCGAAGATGCCGCGCACGGTGAATTCGTAATCGCCCGGGTAGATGTCGCCCACCAGGTGGATGCGGTCTCCGAGCTTGAAGTTGTACTTGTTGGCCAGGTCGCGCCCGATCGCACAGGCGGTGCGCTCACGCTCGAAGGCGCGGCGCTGGTCCTCGGGAATCGTCAGCTCCTGGTGGATCGCGAACAGCTTGCCCGTATCCACCGCCATGTGAGCGAAGAAGTGCTTCTGGTCGATGTAGGTGCCGCCGAACCAGTCGGAGATCAGAAAATCGCGCACGCCCGGCACCTGCCGGATGCGCGAGCCATAGGACTCCGGCAGCGGCACGGTCAGCGAGATGCGGTTCCGCGTGACCAGGCGCAGCGCCTGTTCCGGCGTCGCATCGCTGAGATACAGCGCGTGGAACATCGCGATCATCACCCCCAGCAGGCACATGGAAACACCGATGCTCGCGATCGTAAGGATGGTCCTGCGCCGGTTGCGCCAGCAGTTCTTCAGGATCAGCGGAAGATAGCGGAGCATACCAACAGTGTAGTTCGAGAAGTGGCACTGCCAGGAGACGTGTCCTAACGGCGCCTTTTCTTCGTTGGCCCACTGGTCTTCGCGCGTGCCCTGGCTGTAGAACGGTGACGTCGTGGAGGTGGCGGCGGCAGCAGTGGGTCATGAGAGGCGTTTCGCGTCACGCAAATTTTGCGGCGCTGGCCGAGTTCCACTTCGACCCAGGACAACCATTTACTGAAGAAGAACCGCGGGCCGTCTCCGGCGGCCAAGCGGGCGGGCTTCGCCCTCCGCCCGCGGCGGGGCTCCGCAGCGCTTATGGGCCAAAGACTAACGCATGTTTGCCATGGAGACTTGTAAACCCCAAAACCATGAGGGTGTTTTTCTTGGTTGGTGTTCCCGATCCGAGGCGCCCGCCGCCTATCCAGGTAGCGCCGTCCGCCGGCCTTACTCCTCAATTTGTACATTTCTTGGCAAGATTCCAGCGAATCTCCAGCGCGGCCCCACCCATTCCTGCGGGTAGGGCTGGTGTTGCCAAGTACACCGTTTCATAAGTTCGCCAACGTATTCTGGCCAGACCGCTCCCTCGGTCGCGGCTCAGAACGGAGCCGCTCGCTTCGGCACGCGGTTTTCCGATACGCATCCGTATTTGCGAACCGTGTGCTAAGCGTGCGGGTGCGTGCGCGCCGCGGCGGCATTATTTCCTCCGCGAGACCACTCGGACGCGGCGCGTTTCGGCGAGGGGGCCGGGGGTGAGCGCGTCGTTGACGATCCCGGCCTGCTCTTGTTGGTGGCGCTTGCCGGAGCCGGTGGCGGGGCTGGCGCTTTCGGGGCGGCCAATGTAGCGGACTTCGCGCTTCGTGGCGTCGAGCAGCGGCTGGATCTGCTCGCGCATGAGGCGCCACGGTCCCATGTTGCGCGGCTCCTCCTGCGCCCAGACCACCTCGGCGGTGGGGGCGTAGCGCGCCAGGACGTCGGCGGCCTGATCGGCGGCGAAGGGGTACAGTTGCTCGACGCGCACCAGGGCCACGCGATTGGGTTTGCGATCGAGAAGATCGTAATAGATCTTGCCGGAGCAGAAGACGATGCGGTCGGCGGGCCGAGGGCCTGCCCCGCCTTCGCCCAGGATTTCCACGAAGCCTCCGGTGGTGAAGTCGTGAAGCGTAGACACGGCGCGCGGATGGCGCAGCAGGCTCTTGGGCGTGAATACGACCAGCGGTTTGCGCACGCCGCGCCGGTCCTTGCCGCCGTACATCTGGCGCCGCAGCAGGTGGAAGTACTGCGCGGGAGTGCTGCAATAG
>JBGPKH010000056.1:0-24117 GCA_041485845.1 Bryobacteraceae bacterium | reverse complement strand
GGTCTGAAGGCCATCGCCGCGCTGGTTGTTCTGCGCGAAAAAGTAATCCGTCCCCTGTTGGCCGCCGCCCAAGAGATCCGGCCTTCGCGCGGATCACAGAACCCGACGGCGCTCGACCGACACTACGAAACCGTGCGCACCGGCATGGCGGGCGTTTTGCGGGAACTCGGAGTGGCCGCTTGAAAGATCGACAAAAGATTTGTCGGGCTTCGCCCCTAAGTGGCTAATTGCGGGGCTGCACCTGGAAATTCAGCGTATTGCTGAGGTTGCCTTTGGCGGAAACACGCAGCGGGTAGACCTTGGGCGGCAGATCCTGCGGTACCACGACATTCACCTGGTACAGTCCTACCGAGCCCGGAGTCAGACCGGCAAAGGCGGGAGCCACGGAGAGATCTCCCATCTGCACCGCCACGGGAGCCAGCACGCGCAGAAGCGGTGATGCGGGAGTGGCTTGTCCGTTGATCAGCCCGCCGTCGACCTGGCCGAGTCCCGTCATGTAGATCACCAGGACTTCGCCCGGCCGGGCCGGCGACGCGCTCGACACCGGCGTGTTGTCCAGATGCAGTATTCCCCCCGGAAAAATCGCCGGTGCGGTATCGGAAATCGCTACCGGAACCTCGGCGAAACCGCTGGCGGTGGCGACCCGCAGCGTCCCGTTCGCCTGCGCGTCGAGGGGCAACAGGGCGTTGATCTGGGTGGACGATGCGTAAGTCAAGGGCAAAACGGTTCCGTTGAGCGTGACGGTGGTACCCGACAAAACGTTGGGTAAGGGGAGGCTGGCGGCGGCGCTCGTGTCCGCCGCCAACCCGCTCCCAAAAATGCTGACCAGTTCCCCGGGGGCCAGAGCCGGCGCAAAAGAGGCCGCGTTTACCACGGATTCCGACGATGCTACCGCCGGCAGCGCCAGGGTGACGCGATCAAACTCTTTGTTATCGAGCCCGATGGCACGGATGGTGATATGGGTGGCGTCGGCCTGCACTTGCAGATAGTGGAACACAGCTTTCTGCGTCACCAGGAATTCTTTGGGAACCACGTCGTGCAAGGTTCCGCCTCCCCCGCCGGTCGTGATGTACTGGGTTCCGGAAGCAACGACGGCACCCCCGTGCAGCGGTTTGCTGCGCTGGTAGTTGTGTTCATGTCCGGTGAGCACCAGTTGCACACCATGCCCCTCCAGGACCGGCACGAACTGCTCGCGCGTCGCCTGGCAGATCGGATCGGTCAGATGGTGCAGGATGGGGTACGGGAGGTGGTGGAAAAAAGCGACCTTCCACTTCGCCGTGGTCCTGGAAAGATCGCTTTCCAGCCACGCGAGCTCGTCTCTGGCCGAATACCCGACCCCCAGAAGATTGGAATCGAGCGCGATGAAGTGCACGTCACCCCAATCGAACGAATAGTAGCGGCCCCGGTCGCCGGGCGGAACCGTGTCGGTGGGCGTCGCGTGCAACGACAAATACGGCAGTCCAGCAAGCGTCAGGTATTCGTGGTTGCCCGGCACCGTGAACCATGGAACCCGCCGCATTATGGTCGAGTAGAAGGAAAAATAGTATGCCTGGAACTCATCAAAGGTGCCGGACTCATAGGCAATGTCGCCCACGTGGAGGACCAGGTCCGGCTTTTCCGCAGCCATGAGCGGTGTCAGTGCCTGCTGTCCGTCACTTCCGTTTCCGCTGTCGCCGTATACCAGAAAGCTGAACGGTCCCGGAGCCGTAGTTCGAAACCGGTACTCCGGCTCAGGGGTCAGATTCTGGCCATCCATCATCACCCGGTAGGAGTATGCCGTGGCCGGAGCCAGACCGGTCAAATCGGCCTGGTACTGGTAGAAGGGGCGGCTCAGGCCACCCGTCGGTCCCGGAAAGGAACGAACTCGGGCGGTGGCGCGCAGGGAGTAGCTGCCGTCGATGGAATACTCGACCGCGCCCGACTGGTTCTCCCTGGTGGACCACACGATGGTGACCCCATCGGCACGCATGTTCTGGAGATAAGGGTTGTGGACAACGGTAGCGGCCCGGGCCGGGAACAGGGCGGGCGCAAGAAGGCACAATACCAACAGCATGGGCTGGATAGCCCATCGGGCTGGACGAACAAATTCCCGCGTGGTTCGGTGCCAGGCGGTCGTCAACTGCACTTGTGCGGACGCTCTAAGTCCAATTTAATCTTAGCCCATTTTCCGCAAACAGATGTAGTAGTTCAACCATTCTAAGATCCTCGGCGTGGCAGCCATTACAGTTAGGTTCCGAAAACCCAGAAAAACGCGTGTAGACAAATCGTTATCCGACCCATGTGCCGGCTTTGCGAAGATTCACTTGCCGGGTCCGCCGTTTGCGGTATTGCGCATGAGCAGCAGCAAGGTGAGGAAGATGCGCTTCAGGCCGAGGTCGCGCCCCTCCGGCAGAAACCACTCCTGCGTGGTGTGGGCGCCTCCGCCGATGCCGCCGGCCCCGATCGACAGGGCCGGAATCCCCAGGGAGAGCGGGATATTGGCATCGGTGGACGAAGTGTCGATGTGTGAGCGTATACCCAAATGTGCGTCCACGGCGCGCAGATATTGCAAGATGGCCGCGTTCTCGGGAAGGGCGGCGGCGGGACGCGAGCCGATCTCCTTCAGCTTGGCAGCCACTTTCCCGCCGGTGGCGCGCTGGTTCTCGAGGTCGCGTGCGCGGTCAACGGCGCCGGACAGGAGATCGACGAGATCGTCGAGCTTCTGGTTGCTCTCCGAACGGATATCGACCTTGGCGCGGGCCGCCTGGGGAATGGCGTTCACGCTCGAACCGCCTTCGATCAGTCCGACGTTGAAGGCGGACTTGACCGGGCCATCCAGACGGGTTTCGGAGAACAGGGCCACGGCGCGGCACAAGGCATGCAGCGGATTGCCGACGCCGTAGTCGCTCCAGCTATGGCCGCCCGGACCGCTGAACGCGATCTCGAACCGCCGGCTGCCGAGCCCGCGCGTGGTGATGTGGTCGGTATTGGCGCCGTCCACCACCAGGAACGATTCCACGCGGCGGGCCAGCCGCGAATCCTGGCAGAGGTGGCGCATACCGCGCAGGTTGCCTTCGCCCTCCTCGCCGACGTTGGCCACCAGCACGAGCCCGAGCGGCAGGTCCGGCAGATCCTTGGAGAGCGTCCAGGAGCGCGCGACGGCCAGGACTGCAGTCAGACCGGCGCCGTTATCGGAGACGCCCGGACCGCGAAAACGGCCATCGGGGTCCACCGTGATGTCGTCTTTGCCGCGCGGCGCGATGACCGTATCGAGATGCGCGGTGAGGGCGACGTAAGGCCCATCCCCATAAACGGCGACCACGTTGCCGGCGCGGTCGATGAAGGCGTTCCATCCGAAAGAACGAAGCTGTTCGAGGAACCAGGCGGCGCGTTCCTGCTCGAGAAAAGTAGGCGCGGGAACCCGGCAGAGCTGCAAATGGGTCTCGTTGATCCACTGCTTCTCGCGCGTAAACCACTGCAGGCAGTCGCGTATCGCGCGGTGTTCGGTCAATTCGCTGAGGGTGAGCCCCGTTGCGGCGTTCGCAGCCATGCTTCCTGCTCAGTGTAGCAGCGTGAAGTACTTGACCTCTCGGTGAGGAGTGTAGATTGGGAGGAGGGTGGGATCGAAACTGGAGGTCCGGCGGGCGGCGGAGCAAGACGCTCAGGCGGTCGCGGAAGTGCTGCGCCAGGCATTCGCGGAATTCGAATCGTTGTACACAGCGCCGGCATTTGCGGCAACGACCCCCGGTGCGACGCTGGTACTGGACCGCATGCGCGAAGGACCGCTGTGGGTCGCCGTTCATGGCGATCGAATTATTGGAACGATCGCCGCGGTCAACCAAAGCCGGGGATGCTACATCCGCGGCATGGGCGTGGCGCCGGACTCGCGGGCGCACGCCGCCGGCCGCCGGCTGTTGACGGCCGTAGAGAGTTTCGCGGCGGAAGCCCGCGCCCGGCGGATGTTTCTCAGCACGACTCCATTTCTGGACCGGGCCATACGGCTGTATGAGCGCTTCGGTTTTCGGCGGACCGCCGAAGGTCCTCATGAACTGAGGGGAACCCCGCTCTTTACGATGACGAAGGACCTTGGCTAGCGAGCCGTCCGCTGGCTTACGCGCGGCTCCGATCCTAGCCGTGAGAAGCTGTGAAAAAATCGGTTGGCAGGCGAAAGCGCCTGCCCCACAAAAAACGCAACCCGGCGCTCACGCATCGACTGCCAGCACTGGCTTCACGGTGTGCGGACCCGCAAACGCGTAAGCGCGCCCGGTCACGGGCCCCGGAATGACGATCGTCGAACGCTTCAGGTACTCGATCAGCACCCTTGGCGACTCAGCCCCGCATGAGGGCCTCTCCTGCAATAGAATAGCGGAGTGGCTCGGGCCGCGGAGGTGTATGGACAGTCGATTCTTCGGTGAGTTCATGGGGACCCTGGTGCTGATCCTCATGGGAAACGGTGTGGTCGCCAATGTCTTGTTGAGGAAGTCGAAGGCCGAAAATGCCGGCTGGATGGTGATCGCAACGGGATGGGCGCTGGCCGTGATGACCGGTGTGTTCACCGCGATTGCGTGCGGCAGCAGCGATGCCCATCTCAATCCGGCGGTGACTCTGGGGATGGCCGTGAAGTCCGGGGACTTCACCCACGTGGGCTGGTACGTGGTGGCCCAGATGCTGGGCGCGATCGTGGGCGCGACGCTGGTGTGGCTGCATTTCCTGCCGCACTGGCGGGAGACTCCGGATGCAGACCTCAAACGTGCGTGTTTCTGCACGGCGCCGGCGATTCGCAGTACCGGCGCCAACCTGCTGAGCGAGATCATCGGCACCTCCGTGCTGGTTCTGGTGGCCGGCGCAATTTTCTCGAAGGCCGTTGCGGCGGGCGGACCGGCGGCGGGCCTCGGACCCTATCTCGTGGGGAGCCTGGTGTGGGGAATCGGTCTCAGCCTGGGTGGCACCACCGGCTACGCCATCAATCCAGCGCGCGATCTGGGGCCGCGGATTGCTCACGCGCTGCTGCCCATCGCCGGGAAGGGCGGGTCGGACTGGGGCTACGCGGGAGTGCCGATCATCGGGCCGCTGATCGGCGGCGCTCTGGCGGGGGCGTTTATCCGGATGGCGGGCTTCTAGCCGATGAGCTACCGATCCTACTGGCCCAGCCTGGTCGCCTGCCGGGCCACCAGTTGCCAGCCGCCACGGCCATTGATCCAGGCGTGCAGTACGTTCATATGCACGATGTTGGTCTCGCTGTGCCACAGGTCCACGCGGCATTTCACCAGCGCGGTATTTCCGTATAACCGGACGCTGGTGTCCGAAAACTCCATCCGGACGATGACATTCTTGCCGGTGGTGACGGACTTGAGCACGTCAGCCTTGCTTTCCAATTGCCCGGCTGAGTGGACGAAGGTGAGGTCGTCGCTCAAGAGCTTCCCGAGAACGGCCGCGTCATTGTGAATCATCGCGTCCTTGTAGGCGTCCATGGCCGCGAGAATTTCTTTCTCCGCCTGCGGGTCGTTGGACGCCGCTATGAGGGCGAGGGGCGCCAGGAAGATCCACGAGAGTTTTCTCATAACTTACGAGAAGACTTCCGTGACCACTTGCCCGGCGAGGACCGTCGGCCGCTCGGCGCGCCCATTGTGCATGAAGGTGAGCTTCAGATGATCCAGCCCCAGCATCCAAAGGATCGTGGCGTGAAGATCGTGGACGTGAACCGGCCGCTCCACGGCGCGCAAGCCGATTTCGTCGGTACTCCCGACGTACTGGCCCCCTTTAGCGCCCCCACCGGCCATCCACATCGTAAAGCCCCACGGGTTGTGGTCGCGGCCCGTGGTTAATTCGTTGAAGGGCGTACGTCCGAATTCCCCGCCCCACACCACGAGCGTGTCTTTCAGCATCCCGCGGGCCTTCAGATCCGCCAGCAGGCCGGCGATCGGTTTGTCCGAAGCTCCGCAATACTTGGTGTGGTTGCCTTCGAGGTCGTTATGGGCGTCCCAGCCGCTGCCGGCGCCGCTGTACAGCTCGATGAACCGCACTCCGCGCTCGACGAGCTTCCGCGCCATCAGGCAATTGGTTCCAAAGACGGCGCTGGCGGGATTGTCCATCCCGTACATTTTTCGCGTCGCTTCGGACTCATTGGAAAGATCGACGGCGTCCGACGCCGCCGACTGCATCTGGTAGGCCAACTCGTAGGCGCGAATTCTGGCGTCCAGCTCCGAGTCGTCGGACTTATCCTGCGCCCAGAGCTGGTTCATTTTTTGCAGCAGCCCCAGTTGGTTGCGCTGCTGCTGGTCGCTGATTCCGGCTGGGGGTTTGAGGTCCAGGATGGGCGTGTCGCCGGTGCGGAAGCGCGTTCCCTGGTAAAGCGCCGGCAGGAATCCGGAATTCCAGTTGGCGCCGCCGCCGAGCGGATCGCGGCCATCGGAGAGCACCACGAAAGTGGGCAGGTTCTTGTTCGCCGTGCCCAGCGCGTAAGTGAGCCAGGCGCCCATCGACGGCCGGCCCGCAAGGATCGACCCGGTGTTCATCTGGCAGACCGATCCCACGTGGTTCAGGCCGTCTGCCCAGCAGGAGCGGATGATGGTCAAGTCGTCCACGTGCTCGCCGATATTCGAATACCAGTCCGATACCCACATGCCGCTTTGCCCGTATTGCTTCCACTTGCGCCGGGACGCCATGAGCGTGTTGTTGGCCGTCCCGCGCGAGGTTTGCGAAGGCTTGCCGATCGAATCCGGCACAGGCTTCCCGTCGAGCTTGGCCAGCAGCGGCTTCAGATCGAAAAGATCGACATGGCTGGGCCCGCCCTCCATAAACAGGAAGATGACCGACTTCGCCATGGGCGGATGGTGCGGTTTCTTCTCCGCTAGAGGATCTACCGGCACCCCAGGCGCGGCATAACTATCTTCGGCCAACATGCTGGCGAGCGCTAAGCCCGCCAAGCCGCTTCCCGCTCGAGTAAAAAACTCGCGGCGCGAAGAAACATTCCAATGATGCTTGAGTCTGTCGATCATAGAGCCCGCCTTTCTAATTCACGTAGAGGAACTCGTTGGAGTTCAGCAAGGTATGACAAAAATCCACGAAGGCCGCGGCGCGTGCCGGATCCATGCCGTCAGGCAGTTGAGCGGGCAAGGGAGGCCTTTCGTTACGCGCCAGCCGTTCCCCAAGCAGTGAGGACTGTTGGCGCAGGAAATCGAGAACGGCTTCGCGCTCCGAGGTGTTCGGGGGGCGCGAAAGCGCCAGCCGGTAAGCCCGGTCCACTTGCTGATCGAGCGAAAGCCCGCCGTCATTCAACACGCGGGCCGCCAGGGCACGGGACCACTCGAGCACCAGCGGATCGTTCATCAGGATCAATGCCTGCGATGGAATGACCGAACGGAAGCGCCGGCTGCAGGTTTCCTGCGGATTGGGTGCGTCAAATGCCTCCAACATGGGATACACAGCGTTGCGCTTCACGAAAACGTACACGCTGCGGCGGTTGGCATCCGCGGCGTCCGCGCCGGCTGTTGCGGCGCCTCTTCCTCCCCGCCCAGCCCCGCCGGCGACTCCTCCTCCTCGTCCTGCATAAGCTCGGCCGCCGGCCCCCGCCGGAAGCGGTGGATTGACGCCGGGCCCGCCCATTTTCGAATTCAGCAAGCCGCTGACGAGCAACATGGAATCGCGAATGGCCTCGCCCTCGAAGCGGCGGCGCTCGTAACGCCACAACAACTTGTTGTCCGGATCCGCGGCTGCCGCCTCCGGTTGAAAAGCCGACGATTCCTGGTAGAGCTTCGAGAGCATAATGAGGCGGTGCATCTTCTTGATGCTCCAGCCGTTCTCCACAAACGTGGAGGCCAGGTAATCCAGCAATTGCGGATTGCCGGGCCGGTCGCCCATCACGCCAAAGTCGCTGGTGGAAGCCACCATGCCGCGGCCGAAGTGATAATGCCAGATCCGGTTCACCATGACGCGAGGGGTGAGCGGATTCTGCGGATCGGCCAACCAGTGGGCAAGAACCGACCGCCGCCCGGTGGAGTTCAGGCCAACCGGAGGGACGATCTTGGGATCGCTGGGATCCAGGATCGAAAGGAATCCCGGCTGCACTTCGTCACGCTGGACGTCCCAATTGCCGGCGCCCAGGACATAAGACTTGGGAGCCTCCCGGCCGTTGTCGATAATCGTTTGCGCCAGCGGCGGATTCGGCTTCTCCGGCTCATATTTCCGCAACTCGGCTTCCAGGTCCGCGAAACGTTTCTTCTGCTCCGGCTTCAACTCCGCCGTGCCGAATTCCTCATCCTTGAAGTTGACCAGGGCGCGGTCTTCGTAAGTGATTTGCGGGGTGGCCTTGATCGCCAATAGGGATTCGAGCGGCGTGCGCTTCTCGGGCGGTGTTCGCAGAGCGGCCCTCGTGCCCGCCGAAAAGCGGATGCTGTAAAAGTCGCGCCGCGCTTTCCCCATCGGCTCCACCATCGCGTGCATCTCGTTGCGGATGTCCCGCGTCTTGGCGTCCCACGCCGCCTGCTGCTGCTGGTACGCTTCCAACTCGGCGCCGGAGAGCAGCACCAGGTCGTCCTGCTCGCGGATGTTGCCGAAGAACGCTTGCAGCCGGTAGTAGTCTTTGTGCAGGATCGGATCGAATTTGTGGTCGTGGCAGCGCGCGCAGCCGTACGTCATGCCCATGAATACAGCGCCCACCGTATCGGTGATGTCGTTCAGGGTTTCCTGCCGGCGCAACTCTATCACCGGCTGATTGGTCTCCTCGGTGAAGTGGCGGTTGAAGCCGACTGCAATCCTGGCGTTCAGGTCGTTCGGATACAACTCGTCTCCCGCGATCTGCTCGCGTATAAACCGGTCGTAAGGCTTGTCCTCATTGAAAGCCTGGATGACGTAATCGCGATACCGCCAGATATTCGGCCGCGGCTCGTCGGTCTTGAAACCGTTGGTGTCCGCGTATCGCGCCAAATCGAGCCAATGACGGCCCCACCGCTCGCCGTACTGCGGGGAAGCCAGCAGCCGGTCGACCACTTTCGCGAACGCGCCGGGCGCGCTATCGGCCAGGAACGCCTGCACATCCTCAGGGGTGGGCGGCAGGCCGGTCAAATCGAGCGTCGCGCGGCGAATCAGCGTGACCTTGTCGGCCGCCGGATTTGGCTTGATTCTCTTTTCATCCAGCTTCGCCATGATGAACGCGTCGATCGCGTTTCGAGCCCACTCGCGGTCTTTCACCGCAGGCACGGCCGGCTTCACCACCTTTTGGAAGGCCCAATAACGGCGCTGCTGAACGGTGAACTTCTTCTGCGAAGAGTCCGTGGACACGGCGCCAGGACCCAGCGTCACGCCGGCGTCCCACTCGGCGCTGCTATCGATCCAGTTCTTGATGATGGCGATTTCCGCGTCGCTGAGCCGGCCGCCCAAGGGCATGGGGGGTTGCTCCTGGCCCACCAGGCGGCGGTACAGATGACTCTCGGCGGCATTGCCCGGAAGAACTACCGGCCCGTGCTGGGCGCCCTTCAACGCGCCGTCGCGAGTGCGGAGGTCCAAATGAGCCATCAGCGGTTCCCGCCCGTGGCATTGAATGCATTTCTCCGTGAGGATGGGAGCGACATCACGGGAGAAGGAGATCTTCTTCGCCGTCTGTGGAGTTGCTATCCAAGGGATGCCCAGCAACAAAGTCCAGGCGAAACGAGATACGGCGTGACGTCCTGACGGACGAAGAACCCGAGGCCTCATCGGCTCCCCTCCTTCGGGTTGAACTAGCCGCAGTCTATCGAACAGGGGCACTGTTGTCAAGTATCTTAGTTTGTTTTACTTGACACAGCCAAGAGAACGTGATAGCGTTCCCCCACAGCATGGTCCGCAGGGATGCGGCTTGAAAAAAAGGGGGGCTCTTGATGCGACTTTCCAGAGGCGGGGGCTGATCGTTGCGGCTTTCTTCGTTGTTCCATTTCCGCCGACTGGAGAATCAGCAGGAAGCTCACGCTCAGTTGGGGGCTGCGCTACGAACTTCCCTCCCCGATGCGGGAGCGGTTCAACCGGAGCGTCAAAGGGTTCGACTTCGCCGCTGTGAGTCCCATCGAGGCTGCGGTAAAAACCAACTACGCGGCCAATCCGATTCCGCAAGTCCCCGCGGATCAGTTTCGCGTGCGCGGGGGCCTGACTTACCCCGCCGTGAACGGACAGTCGAACCTGCTTTGGAACACCAATAAGAAGAATTTCATGCCGCGCCTGAGCTTCGCCTACTCCATCACGCCGGCCACGGTATTGCGGGGAGGCTACGGAATTTACTTCGAGCCGATCGGGGTGCCCAACCAGGATGTGATTCAAACCGGGTTCAGCCAAACGACCACGCTGGTGCCTACCCTGGACAACGGCCTGCACTTCATCGCGACCGCGGCCAACCCGTTCCCGGGCGGCTTTCTTTTGCCCTTGGGGGCCGCCGGCGGGCTGAGCGCCAACCTGGGTCAAAGCGTCAGTTTCTTCAATCAAGACGCCAGGAATCCTTACGTCCAGCGCTGGCAGTTCGCGTTGCAGCGCAGCTTTCGGGGCCAGTCGTTGCTGGAAGTCTCCTACGTGGGCAACCGTGGCGTGCGGCAGCGAATCAGCCGCAATCTGGATTCGCTGCCCAACCAATACCTGAGCGCGTCACCGTTCCGCGATCAGACCACCATCAACTTCCTGAGCGCGCAAGTATCCAATCCGTTCTATCCGTTGCTGCCGGGGACAAACCTGTCGGGCACCACGGTCTCGCGGTCCCAGTTAGTGATCCCGTACCCGCAGTTTACCGGCGTCACCATAGATTCAAACCAAGGCTACTCCTGGTATCAATATCACTCCATGCAGGCACGTTTTGAAAAGCGGCTTTCGGCCGGGTTCACGTCATCGGTCTCCTGGACCTGGTCGAAGCTCATGGAGGCGCGCTCGTACTTGAACGGCGGCGATGCGATGCCGGAGAAAGTGATTTCCGATCAGGACCGCACGCAGCGGATTGTCGTAACCGCGATCTACGAGCTTCCGTTGGGCAAGGGCAAGCGATTGGGCGGGTCTTGGAAGGGATTGGCTTCCCGCATTGCCAGCGGTTGGCAGGCGTCCGGCATCTACCAGGGGCAAAGCGGCGCGGCGTTGGGGTTTGGAAATGCCATCTTCCTTGGCAATCTGAGGAACATTCCGATTCCCAACGGCCGGCGTACGGCGGACCGCTGGTTCAATGTCGATGCAGGATTTGAACGGAACTCCTCGCTGCAGCCCAGCCAGAACCTGCGCATCATGAGCAGCCGCTTCTCCGGAATCCGTGCGGATGGAGCCAACAACTTCGATCTCGCGTTCATCAAAAACACGCGGCTCAGGGAAGGAGTGGAGCTTCAGTTGCGCGCCGAAGGAATCAACGCCCTGATCCACACCCAGTTCAATACGCCCAACACCACGCCAAGCAGCAGCGCGTTCGGGCAAGTGACCGACACCTGGGCGTCGCCGCGAACGGTGCTGTTCGCCATGAAGATTCTCTTTTAGACTATTCAGAGGAGGAAAGACAAAATGAAATACGTGTTGGTGTTAACCGCCCTGAGCGCGACGGCTCTCGTGCTGACGGCGGCAGACGGGCCGGGCGTCACTTATGTAGGCCACGACAAAGTAGCAGCCGCCCTCGGCAAAGGCGGCGCCCTGGTCACTGCGCCGGACCTGGCGGTCTCCGGCAGCCATCGGGACAAGGCTGGCCAGGTCGAGATCCATGATAAAGAGACGGACGTGATTTATATGATCGAGGGCCAGGCAACCTTCGTGACGGGCGGAACCGTGATCGGACAGAAAGCGACCAAGGCCGGTCAGTCAGTAGGCACCGACATCAAGAATGGTGAGACTCACCACCTCACCAAGGGCGACGTGATCGTGGTTCCGGCGGGCATCCCCCATTGGTTCAAGGAGGTTCCCGGTTCGGTCAGCTACTACGTCGTCAAAGTAATAAAGCCTTAGGGGCCTGACAGGCCGGGAGGCCTGTCCCACTATATCTCCCACGCCTTAACGCCACCGCAATACAGCGAAACCAGGCCATCTTCGCTGATCTTCAGCACCGGCCCGAAATGGGAGGCGTGCACGGCCGCGGTGGTTCGGCCGCCGTCCTGCGCGGTGGGGTATTCGCCGCTGTTTCGCAGGATGGCGCCAAACGCCAGCAGGCTGCCATGGCGGTCCAGGACAATGCCACCATCCACGCGCGCGACGCTTTCAAGCACGCTCAACTCGATTCCCAGGATGTCCTTGTGCTGCAACAGGTAGTGAATCCGGGATTTGCTGGAGCCGGCCGGCTCCCCGTTCTCCAGCAGGTCTTGCGGCGCTACCAGATCGCGCGCGGATTCGTGGTTATCCAGGATCACGAACAGGCCTCCGCGGCGGTGCTCGGCGAGGTTGAGCGCGGCGGTGAACAACCGTTCGGCCAATGGCAGGTTTCCGACCACTCGCTGAAACTCGCGGTACTTCTCGGGGATGTCGCTCAAGTGCCAGCGGCCTTCCAGAAAATTGAAGACCTGCACGCCGCCCGCGAAAATCTTGATCTCGCCGTTGGGCGTGAGCACCAGGCAGATGTGGCCTCCGTGCAGTGTTGCCATGCTGTGCGGGTAGTAACGCGCCGCGCTGGGCGCCGGCAGCGGCAAAGCACGGTGAATCCCCGCGAACCCCTGCATGTCCACCAGGTCCACCAGCATTCCCGCGCGGGAAAGGCCGTACGCAGGCCGTCGCATAACCGGTGGAGGCTCTTGATCCCGACCAGCAGGTTGGTGTACGGCAAAGCTCCTCGCGGCGGCACCGGGGCATCGCGAAAGGGATCGTGCCCGCTGCCCATCAGGATCGCACCGCTGGCGATGCGGCGATTCTCGTAGGTGAGCAGCGAGCTTTCCCGCATGACCTCGATGGCGTTGGCCACCACGTCGCGCTCGGCCGGCAAGCCCTCGCCCAGGTACGGCGTGTGATCGAGAAAGGCCGAGACGTAGCGATCCTCAGGCAGGCCCTCGAACATGCTCGTAGTGGATGCCGCCGAGACGGCGGAGAAGATACTGCGATAGCGCGCCGACAACACCGCCCCGATGGCGGCCAGCAACCGCATCTGGTCTTCCGTGAAGGGACGGCCTCCGTGGTCGAGATGGTAACGGGCGCCCATCCACTCCAGGTCCACGCCGCCATCGGTCCGGCTGTGGAAGATGAGCGTGGGGTTCACCTCGGGCGTGGTTCCGTCATCGGATAAAGAGGCTTCCGGGAAGAAATAGCGCACGCCTCGTTCGAAGAATCCGCGGTAAAGGGCGTGGACGATTTCCGTGGCCTCAGGCATCCGCGCCTTTCCGCAGCGCCCGCAGGTCGATTCCCAATGCCTGGCACTTCTTATAGAGATGGCTGCGCTCCAGCCCGAGCGCCTTGGCGGTATCGGTCATGCGCTGGTTGTGGCGTTTCAACTCCGCCAGAATCTGTTCCCGCTCGAAGGAATCCGTCCGCTGCGCCAACGTGCCGGTGGCCTGCGCGGCCACGCCAACCTGCCCGTTGGCGCCTCCCTGCGGCAACGCCAGCCTCACGGCCGCGCGATCCACCGGCCCATCGGCCAGCAGCAGCAGGCGCTCCACCACGTTGCGCAGCTCCCTCACGTTGCCCGGCCAGATGTAGCGCTGGAGCTCCTCGATGGCGTCGGGTCCGAACGGCCTGGCCTTCCAGCCGTTCTGTTCCGCCACCTGCGCGGCGAAGTGCACCACCAGAGCCGGAATATCCTCGGCGCGTTCGCGCAAGGAAGGCAAGAGCAACGGGAATACGTAGATGCGGTGATAGAGATCCTGGCGGAAGGCGCCTTTCTTCACCAGTTCGTCCAGGTTGCGGTGAGTGGCCACGATCACGCGCACATCCACGGGGATCGCGCGATCGCCGCCCACGCGCTCCACCTGCCGTTCCTCCAGGACGCGCAGGAGCTTGGCCTGCATGACCAGAGGCATGTCGCCGATCTCGTCGAGGAACAGGGTACCGTGATGGGCCTGCTCGAACTTGCCGATGTGCCGGGAAGCCGCCCCGGTGAACGACCCCTTCTCGTGCCCGAACAGCTCCGATTCGATCAGCTCGCCCGGCACGGCCGCGCAGTTGAGCGTGACGAACGGCCCGCCGCGACGCGCGCTGCGCTCGTGAAAGGCGCGCGCGATCAGCTCCTTGCCGGTGCCCGTCTCGCCCAGGATGCAGACGCGCGCTTCGCTGGCCGCCACGCGGTCTACCTGCGCCATCACCCGGCGCATGGCTTCGCCCGAGTGGACGATCTCGTGCTTGCCGACGCGCTGGCGCAGCTCGCGGTTCTCGTCTTCGAGACGCTTCAGCTTGAGGACGTTCTCCACCGTGAGCAGCAGCTTGTCGGTGGAGAGCGGCTTCTCCAGGAAATCGATCGCGCCGAGCCGCGTGGCGCGCACCGCCATCTCGATATTGGCCTGCCCGGAAATCATCACCACGGGGAGCGCGATGCCCAGGTTGCGCAGGTCCTGCAACAGCGAGAGGCCGTCCTTGCCGGGCATCACCACGTCCGACAGCATCATGTCGAACGGTTGGGATTTAACCAGATCCAGCGCGCGGCCGGCATTGTCGCATACCGTGGCCTCGTGGCCTGCCAGGCGGAAGGCTCGCGCCAGGGAGGCGAGGGTATTGGCGTCGTCATCGACTATCAGAAGGTGTGCCAAGTTTGAGGGTACTAAATTTGGCGGTGCTACTACTCCCGGGGCGCGTCAAATACGCTTTCCTGTTAAACCGGTAACCATGCGCCACCCGCGCAAACCGCCGCCCGTATCGCATAATGGGACATGCTCTCCCGACGTGAGTTCCTCGAGGCCGGTTCGCTGGCCGCCACCCTCTGCGCCACCACGCGCGGCGCGCAACTGCGGACCATCGGATTACAGCTCTACACGGTTCGCACCGTGCTCCCCGAAAAACCCGCGGAGACCCTGCGCGCCATCGATGCCATCGGGTACCGCGAGGCCGAAGCGACTTTCGCCGGGCTGGACCGCATCTGGCCCGCGCTTCAGGCCACCCACCTGAAGCCCGTCAGCATGCACCTCGATTCCGCGCTCATCACCAAGGGCACGGACGACGACATCGCCCGCACCATGGAACAGCTCAAGCAGAAGGGATTCTCCTACGCCGTCTACCCCTATCTGCCGCCCGCCGAACGCGGGGGGCTCGACGCCATCAAGACCCTCGCGGCGAAGCTCAACGCCGCCGGCGACAAGGCCCGCGCAGCCGGTCTCACCTTCTGCTACCACAATCATGCTTTCGAGTTCCAGCCGACGGGCGGCATCACGCCGTTCCAGGTCCTCATGGACAGCACCGACGCCAATCTCGTGGCTCTCGAAATGGACGTTTTCTGGGTCAGCGTAGCGGGGCTCGATCCCTCCGAGATGCTGGGCAAAATGGCGGGACGGGTCCCCTTGCTGCACGTCAAAGACAAGGCCTCGGGCACCCCCGTAATGTACAACGAATCGGTTCCGCGGACCGCGTTCAAGGAAGCCGGCAACGGCGTCATCGATTGGCGCAAAGTCCTGCAAGCCGCCTCATCCGCGGGCGTGGCGCACTACTTCGTCGAACAGGATCAAACTCCCGGCGATCCCGTGGAAAGCCTCCGCCAGAGCTTCGCTTACCTCTCCAGGCTGAACTTCTAGACATGCCTCTTTGGCTCACCGAGTCCGACGTCCGCGCGGTCCTTACCACCAGCGAGCTGATCGACGCCATGGAATCCGCGCTGGCCGCGCTTTCCTCCGGACGGGTGGTGCAGCCGGTCCGCACGGCCATCGAAACCGCCGATCGATCGTTCTTCGCGCTGATGCCGGCGTTCGACAAGAGCAACGCCATTCTCGGCGCCAAGCTGGTCACCGTCACCCCGGCCAACCGCGGCAAGGGCCTCCCCACTCATCTCGCCGCCATCTCGCTTTTCGACCCCGAGACCGGCGAGCTCGCCGCGGTCATGGACGGCCGTTACATCACCGAGGTCCGAACGGCAGCCGCTTCCGCCGTCTCCGTCCGCTGGCTGGCGCGCGCGGATGCCTCGGTGCTTGCGATCCTCGGCGCCGGCGTGCAGGCCCGCGGCCATCTGGCGGCACTTCCCGCCGTACGCAACTTCACGGAGATCCGCGCGTGGAGTCCCACACCAGCGAACCTCGAGCGGTTCGTAGCGGAAGCGGGCCCCCCGGTGCGGGCGGCGCGAACCGCCGAGGATGCCGTTCGCGGCGCGGACGTGGTCGTGCTCGCCACCAACGCGGTCACTCCGGCCATCCAGGACGCCTGGGTGGGCGCCGGCACACACGTGATTGCGATCGGCGCGTGCCGCCCCACGCAACAGGAAATCGATCCGGCGCTCGTGGCCCGCGCGCATGTCGTGGTCGATTCCAAGGCCGCCGCGCTCCAGGAATCCGGCGACATCGTCCAGCCCATTCGCCAAGGCCGCTTCACCCCCGAACACGTCCGCGCGGAGTTGGGGGAGATCGTGTCCGGCCGCAAACCCGGCCGCCGCGACCATTCCGAAATCACGTTGTTCAAGTCGTTGGGTCAGGCCATCGAAGATCTGGTGGCCGCCAGCCTCGCCTGGCGCCGCGCGCAGCAGACCGGCCGCGGACTGCGAGTCGATCTATAAGGCTCGCGTGAGGATACTCTACTGGGGAAATTCTTGCGGCGCCTTGACGCTCTGCCAGCCTTCGCCGCTGAGAGTTTTGAGGAAGGCCACCAGGTCTTTCTTCTCCTGGTCCGTCAGGTTCAGGGGCTTGATGTTCTCGTCCAGGTTCTTGTTTTTGATCCCGCCCTTGTTATAGAACTCCACCACGTCCTCCAGCGTCGCCATGCTGCCATCGTGCATGTAGGGCGCGGTGTGCTCGATCTCGCGCAGCGTGGGCGTCTTGAACACGCCCAAATCGCGCGGATCTTTGGTCACGGCGAAGCGTCCCACATCGGGTTCGGGCTTGTCCGTGCCCACTCCGAGATTGGCATACGCGTTCAACGTGAAGTTGGCGCCCTCGTGGCACTTGTCGCACTTGGCCTTGTCGAAAAACACCGACATGCCGTGCATTTGCGCGGCCGTCATGGCCTTCTTGCCGCCGTGTTTGTACTTGTCGTAGGGCGCATTCCCCGAAAGAACCGTGCGCTCGAAACAGGCGATCGCCATGGCCGCGCGGTCGATCGTGATCTCCTCCGTGCCGAAGGCTTTCGCAAACAGCGGCCGATAGCCGGCGATGGTCTGCAGCTTGCCGACGATCGCGTCGTGCGTGTTGCCCATCTCGATGGGGTTGGCCATCGGACCTTTAGCCTGTTCCTCGAGCGAGCCCGCGCGGCCGTCCCAGAACTGCGCCAGGGCGTAGGCCCGGTTGATGATCGTGGGCGCGCTGCGGTTGCCCTTCTGCGACTGGATGCCGGTCGAGACCGCCGCGCCATCCGTGAATGCGTACCGCGGATCGTGGCAAGACGCGCACGACACCGTGTTGTCCGCCGACAACCGCCGGTCGAAATACAGGTATCGCCCCAGTTCTACCTTCGCGGCGGAGTAAGGATTCTCCTTCGGCCAGGAGAGCGGAGGAAGCCCGAGCGGCGCCTTCGGGTCGTCGGCGGCGAAGCACAAGATCAAAAAGGCCGGGAGCGCGAACGCCCCGGCCAGCATTCTTTTCGATTTCATGGCGCGATTCCGGCTACTTCGTCAGCCCCATCACGAAAATGCCGCGATAGCCGCCCACCGAAGCCTCCGTGCCGTGGACCTGAACGATGTGCCCCATGTGGTCCGACGCCGACGCTTTCGCGTCCACGCCGCCGTCGCGCCGCGGGTCGTGCTCTTCCGGCATCAACATGTAGAGCATCCCGGTCTGCGTCAGCAAGCCGATCGGCTGTCCGTTCTGCACGCACTTCTGGCCGCACGAGCGGTGCTTCTCGCCGTGTTTGCCGAGTTGCAGGTAGCACGAGAAATCCACGATCTCGCCGACCACCGAGATCGGCTTGCCGGTTTGCGGCTTGCTGTCCACGCCCGCGGCGACGCTGGTGGTCGACCACGGTTGATCGGGCTTGCTGCCGATCGTGGCCATCGGTTTGGCGTACGTTCCGTTCTCCACTGCCATTTCCGGATGCAGAATGGCGGACTTCATCATCGGCGCAGGCGCCGCCTTCTTCACATCTTTCTTTTCCTGGGCCGCCAACGCGAACGCGGCCAGGACCGCTACAGATACTGTCAGGGTCTTGCGTCTCAATGGTGCCTCCTGTTCCTCTGAAAGCGTATCACAAGTGGGATGGTCCTCCCGGCCTCTCGTCTGGTGAGGAGAGCCAGGCCTCGGCGTGGTTTGCGGCGCTGGCAATCGAGGCCGGCTGCGAGCGGATCACGATGGACCGCGACTTCGCGCGGTTTGATGGACTGCGCTGGCGTACGCCCTTGCGACTCCGGCCCCGGAAACGAGCGGTGTATGCTGGGGGTGATCACCATGCAAATTCAGCGAGTATCCGCCGTTCTGTTTGTGCTGACGTGTGCCATCGCGCAGCAACCGGCGGCGCCCCCTTCGCGGGCCGACATCCTGCGCGGCGAGTACGGGCCGTATCGCGCCAACAACGATCTGCTGTTCTACCGCCTGGATGTGCGCGTCGACCCGGAGAAGAAGTTCATCAGCGGGAAGACGACTATCCGCTTCAAGATGCTCAAGGACGGCACGCGGATCCAACTCGACCTGCACGCGGCGCTCAACGTCGACAGGATTCTGCTGGGCTCCACTGAGTTGAAGTACGAGCGGGATTCCGGCGCGGTGTTCGTGGATTTCCCGGAGACGCTGGCCGCCCGCCGCGTGTACACGATCGACTTCTACTACTCGGGGAATCCGGTGGAGACGGGCAGGTTCGGCGCCATCGCTTTCCGTAAGGACCCGGCGGGCCGGCCGTGGATCAACACCGCGTGCGAGGGCATCGGCGCGAGCGTATGGTGGCCGAACAAGGACCAGTGGCGCGACGAAGTCGAGAACATGGAAATCAGCGTGTCGATTCCCAACGGCCTGGTGGACGTCTCGAACGGAAAGTTCACGGGCAAGACCGACCTGGGCGACGGCTACACGCGGTGGGATTGGGTGGTGCAATACCCGATCAACAACTACGACGTGTCGCTGAACATCGGCGCGTACGAGCATTTCGCCGACCGGCTCGGCGACTTGCCGCTCGACTTTTACGCGCTCCCGGAAGACCTGGACAAGGCGAAAAAGCAGTTCGCGCAAGCCAAGGGGATGATCGAGGCATTCCAGCACTATTTCGGCGAGTAT
The DNA here is from genome assembly GCA_041485845.1 of Bryobacteraceae bacterium. Classification (GTDB taxonomy): domain Bacteria; phylum Acidobacteriota; class Terriglobia; order Bryobacterales; family Bryobacteraceae; genus OMOG01. The sequence goes on along the minus strand of JBGPKH010000056.1, from coordinate 4,915 downwards.
CCGTTCCAAAAGGACGGCTACAAGCTGATCGAAGCGCCGTACTCGGGCATGGAACACCAGAGCGCGGTCACGTACGGCAACCGCTTCGCGAACGGTTACCTGGAGCGCGACTGGACGGGGGTCGGGATCAGCACGCGGTTCGACTTCATCATCATCCACGAGAGCGCGCACGAGTGGTTCGGCAACAGCGTGACGGCGGCGGATGTGTCGGACATGTGGATCCACGAAGGCTGGGCGACGTACCTGGAGTGCCTCTACGTGGAATACATGTACGGGCGTGACGATGGCCTGAAGTATTTGAACGGGTACAAGTCGAAGGTGCGGAACAGCCAGCCGATCGTCACCCAGCGCGGCGTCAACCGTACACCGCCGGGCGACCAGTACTTCAAGGGGGCGCTGTTCCTCAACACGCTGCGCAGCGTGGTGGACGACGACCGCCGCTGGTGGGCGCTGATCCACGCCTTCTACCAGCAATTCAAGTATCGGACCATTCTGACCGAGGATGTGGTGGGGTACTTCAATCAGAAGAGCGGGATGAACCTGACCCCGATCTTCGATCAGTATTTGCGGCACACGGCGCTTCCGGTTCTGGAGCTGAAGTTCGACGAGGAGTCGGTCTCCTATCGGTGGAATACAGATGAGGCGGGGTTCGCGATGCCGGTTCGGGTGGGGGCGAAAGACCGATGGGAGATCATTCGGCCGACGGCCGATTGGAAGACGATGAAGACGGCGATGAAGAAAGATGACTTTGAGGTGGCGACGGATTTGTATTACGTGTCGGTAAGTAAGCTTTAAGGGCGGGTTGACAACCCGCCCGCAGGTTGACAACCTGCCCCACATCAGCTACTTCGATTTGCTGAGCTTGCGATAGTATTCTTCGACGGCTTTGGCGAAGCCCTCGGGAACCTTTTCGCCGCCGGGACTGCGGACGCTGCCGCTGCCGCTGGCCGCATCGACTTTGCGGCGCAGTTCCATCTCCACCTGCTCCACGCCGGCGAGCGCGGCCTGAATGCGCTCGGCTAAGAGCGGATCGTTGGAGCCGGTGAAGGGATCGAACTGGCGCAGGTCGCGGATGACTCCCTGGATGTCGCGGGCCGTGGTGGGGTCGTCGCGCATTTGCTGCTGGAGTTGTTGGAGCGACTGTAGCGTGTCGCGGTAGTTCTGCTGGAAATCCGACCAGGTGCCGTTCCAGTTGCCGCCGTTCCATACGCCGTTGCGGGGATTGCCGGCCCAGTTGCCGCCGTAGTTGGGGCCACCGTTCCACTGGCCTTGATTGGCGCCACCACCACCTTGGGGGCTACCGCCCTGTTGGCCGCCCTGCTGTTGCCCGCCCTGCTGGCCTTGACCCTGCTGACCTTGACCCTGCTGACCTTGACCCTGCTGACCTTGACCCTGCTGACCTTGACCCTGCTGACCTTGACCCTGCTGGCCGCCCTGCTGGCCGCCTTGCTGTTGCCCGCCCTGCTGACCTTGACCCTGTTGGCCGCCCTGTTGGCCGCCCTGCTGTCCTTGCTGCCCTTGCTGCCCCTGTTGTTGGCCTTGCTGCCCGCCGCGGCCGGCTTGTTGACCCTGTTGACCTTGCTGCTGGCCGGGCTGTTGCCCACGCTGGCCGGGTTGGCCTTGCTGGCCGCGACCTGCGAGCTGCTCCATCTGGCGCCGCAGGTTCTCGACGCGATTCAGTGCCGCTTCGATGGCCTTGTCATCCTGAGGCTTCCCGTTGCCGGGACCCATGGCCTGCTGCACCTGCTTGAGCTGATCGCGCAGGTTGTTGAGGCCCTGGGTAATTCCGGCTTCCGACATCACGGCGTACCCGCCCATACCGCGACGGATCCAGTCGGCATTGCGCTGCATGCCGCGCTCCAACTCCTGCTGCTGCACTTCGCCAAGCGCGTCGCGAAGCTTGGTGGAAGCCTGGCGCTGCGTGGATTGCAGATCGCGCACGGCGTTCTGCATCTGCTGCTCGAGCTTCTTGAGGTCGGCGACCTCGCCTTCCTTCTGGGTGGCGAGCTGCTCGGCCTGGTTGCGCGTGACGCCGGGGCTTTCCGGACCGAACGCGCGGCGCATCTGGCCTTCGAAGTCCTGCTGGCGGCGCGCCAGTTCCTCGGCTTGCCGAGCCATGTCTTCCACCTGGTTGGTGGACTGCTGGCTGCGCGCGCCCTGCAACAACTGCATCGCCTCGTTCAGGCGATCGGCCGCACGCCGTGCCTGGGCCTCGCCCTGGGGAGTTCCGGCCTGTTGGGAAGAGGCCGCCTGCCGCATGTCGTTCAACGCCTGATTCAGGCGATCCAGGGTCTGCTGCAACTGCTGCGGGTCGATGCCGCGCAGGCGGTCCTGCTGCTGCTGGTTCAGGCGCTGCTGCTGGGCGGATTGCTGGCCCTGTTGCCCTTGCTGTTGACCGGGACGCTGCTGGCCCTGCTGGCCTTGTTGCTGGCCCATCTGGCCGGACTGCTGACCTTGCTGCCCGCTCTGTTGGCCTTGCTGCCCGCTCTGCTGGCCTTGCTGTCCCTGTTGCCCTTGCTGTCCCTGTTGCCCCTGCTGCTGGCTCTGCTGGCCGTTGCGGCTCAATTGGCCGCTCTGGGCCATCTGCTGCATCTGCTGCTGGAGCTTTTCGGCTTCGCGCCGCAGCATCTCCTGCTCCCAACGTTGCTGGGGAGTCTGCTGGCCCTTGCGAGCCTGGTCGGCCAACTCCTGCTGCCGTTTGGCAAGCTGCTTCAATTTCTCCAGGGCGTCGTCGATTTCCTTCTGCTGCTGCGCGCCGCCGGCCTGCGGTTGACTGGCGCTGGCGCCTTCGTACTGGTTCTTCTCGGTATCCAGCTCGAGGTCGAACAGGCCCTGCATGTCGCGCGTTGCGCCGCCGCCCCCGCCCCCGCCACCACCGCCTCCACGCTGGCCAAAGGCCACCTGGATATCGCGGAAAGTAGCTTCCGCGCGGAGCAGGTACTGCAGCGCCTTCTGCTCGGGCGCCAGCGCATCCTGCCACTTGGCGATTTTCAGTTTTTCGGCCGCAGGAGCCATCGCCTCGACCGCCTTATCCATGTCGGCAACGAAGCTCTTGAACGAATCACCCGCGCCTTGCAGTTGCCGCGCCTTCATGCGATCGGAAAGGGACTTGGCCTGGTCGCGCAGTTTCGACTGCACCTGGGAAAGAAAAGCGGAGTTCTCGGAATCGGTCCCACGGGCGCCCTGCCCCTTGGCCTGGTTCCACGTGGCCGTGATGATCTCTTTCTGACGCTGCGAAATCTGGTCCTGCTGGTCGCCCTGATCGCCGCCGCCGCCGCCACCGCCGCCATCCTGCGACTGCGAGTAGTTCCGCTCGAAGGGCTGCGCCTCGATGAAGAACATGTCGGTGTTGGCTGTCGTACGGGCGTCCTTGGCGAGAGCGTACAGGCTCACGATATCGCCGGGCTCGACTTTGAAGTCCTCGAGTGAAATCGTATGCGTGCCGGACGCGGTCTTGGCGCCCTTGGAGGGAAGCAGAGGAACGATCTTATCGGGGCCGCCATTCACCGAATAGTGCAACTCGACATCCTTCAAGCCGAAGTCGTCCTTGGCTTCTACCGCGATCGTGACCTCCTCGATAGGGGTCGCTTTGAAATCGCGGCCCGGCCGGGTGATCTTCACCTCGGGCGGATGATCCTTCATCGCCTCTATGAAATTGTCGTTGTTGAGGCGGACGTCCTCGCCGTTCTCCACGGCAACGACGTGGTAGAGTCCGTCCTTCTGGATGTGGACGCTGGCCACCACCGTTCCGTCGGCGCCCGAGCGCAGGGGCAGCTTCGACCCGTCATCCAGCAGGATCGCGCCGGTGGAGAGCGGCCGGTCGGTCCTGATGGCGACGTCGGCGACGGTTCCTTCCACGGCGCGCAAGTCCCCACCGGGATCCTCGACCTCGTCCTGCATCCCGGTCCAGGCCGGAAAATGATAGGTGACGCGAATGTTCTTGACCGAGGGCAGGTCAATCACGTTGAGCTTGTACGGCGACGACCGGACGCCACCGGCTTCCACGTAATACTCCAGCGATTCCGGAACGCCGGCGATCAGGAACTGGTAAGCGTTGCCGCCGGCCTGGGTTCCCATCTCGGCCTGCTCCCACTTGGAGGAACTGGCGTACTTGGCGAAGAACCGGACCTTGGGGGCGGTGAAGCCCATCAACGTTGCGGTGATCAACTGGTCCGAACGTTTGCGAATCGTCTTGTTTCCCGGCTCGACTTTCACCGCGTAGAACGGCTTCATCTCGCCTTTGGGCAAACCGCCCCACAGAAGGGAGGTGCCGTAACCCAGAAAACCCGGCCCCGACATGCCCAGCCACACCAGCAGGAGAGCAGCGGCCAGCGCCGCGGACGAAAAACTGAAGATCCACGCCGTCTTGGCGACCTCTTTGGGCTCGGCCTGGCGCGCTACTTCGAGCGTATCGGCAGCCAGCAGGTGCAGGAAGGGATCGTTGGGGGCCTGTTCCACGCGCTCGGTGAACGTGAGCAGGCGCTCTTCGAACTGGGGATACCGGTGCTCGGCCTTACGCGCGGCATGGCGCCGGTTGAGGCGGATTACCGGGACAATGAGCGCGGCGCCCAGGGCAAAAGCCACCCCGAGAAACAGAAACACCCGCGCTCCGATGACGCTCGGATTGGAAAACGCGAAGTTGTTCGCCACCATCACGCCGACGACGGTAAGCGCCAGGGCCGCGGCAGCGGTCACAGCAACGCCGCGGGTCACCGCGAGCAATCGCAGCCGGCGCTCAATAGCGCCCAGATACTCGGACAAGCGATCCAATGGTCTCATGCCGCCTCTTTGTCCACAGAAAGATGTTGATTTCCCAACAACGATTCGACTACGGCCAGCGCCAACACCGCCAGCATTACATACCACCACAGCGAAAGCGGTTTCTGCTCGCCTGCGGCCGTCCCTCCGTCCGTTG
>JBGPKH010000055.1:0-24242 GCA_041485845.1 Bryobacteraceae bacterium | reverse complement strand
CTCAATCGACTATCGCCGGCATCGTGTCCGGTGAGTTTGACCGGGTTCCCGAGGCGAATGATGCCTTTCTCGAACTGGTCGGATACAGCCGCGAAGATCTGCTGGAAGGCCGGCTGCACTGGCCCGATCTCACTCCGCCGGAATACGTTCCGCTGGACGAGGTGGCGCACGAAGAAGGCCTGAGGTCCGGAGCCTGCACGCCCTTTGAAAAGGAGTTGATTCGAAAGGATGGGACGCGGGTCCCGGTCCTGGTTGCCACGGCGGTGTTGAAGCTGTCTCCCTTCCGATGGATCACGTTTGTGCAGGACCTGCGGGAACGGAACCGGCTCGAGAGTATTGAGGACGAAGATGTCGAACTCCAGCAAGACTTCGAGGAGATTGTAGGCCGCAGCGCAGCCCTGAAGCGGGTTCAGCGGCAGGTTGAAGTGGTTGCGCCTACCGATGCGACCGTTTTGATTTTGGGGGAAACCGGCACGGGGAAAGAACTGGTCGCGCGCGCGGTCCATCGGATGAGCCCGCGCCGGCACCTTCCTTTCGTCACGTTGAACTGTGCCGCCATTCCCACCGGGCTACTCGAAAGCGAGTTGTTCGGCTACGAGAGAGGGGCCTTTACGGGCGCCTTGTCGCAAAAGATAGGGCGTTTCGAGATGGCCCACCGGGGCACTCTGTTTCTCGACGAGGTGGGCGATATCCCGCTGGATCTGCAGCCGAAACTACTTCGGGCTTTGCAGGAGAAGGCGTTCGAGCGGTTGGGCGGCACGAAAACGATCCCCATTGACGTCCGGCTGGTGGCGGCAACCAATCGGAATCTCACGCAGATGATGGGAGATAAACTCTTCCGCAGCGATCTGTATTATCGCCTGAAAGTCTTCCCGATCACGACGCCCCTGTTGCGCGATCGCCCTGAGGACATACCGATCCTGGCCCGGCACTTCACCAAGAAATACGCCGCGAAAATGGGCAGGCAGATTGACAAGATCCCGTCGGAGACCATGCGCGCTCTGGTGGCCTGGCATTGGCCGGGCAACGTGCGGGAACTCGAGAACTTCATTGAACGGGCGGTCATCCTTTCCAGAGGACCGAGCCTTCGTGCGCCTCTTGCCGAAATACGGCAGGATGCGACGGAAGAAGCTGGCGGCGCTACGCTGGAGCAAGTGGAGCGGGAACATATCGTCCGTGTGCTTCGCGAGACCGGTGGGGTGGTCAGCACGGCAGCCACCCGTCTTGGACTGCCCCGGACGACCCTTAACGCCATGATGCGCAAACTCGGCATCTCACGCAAGGATCTCTGACCGCGCCTCGCCACTTGACCATAGGCTGTCGTTCGCTCGACGCCTGGTTCCCTTCAAACCAGCGCCGCAACGCATCCCCGGCGAATGGGCTCAACAGAAGTGGAAGTTGGCGCGACTCGTGCACTACGGACCGTGTCGCCCAAAGCCCCTGAGGGGTGCACCCGTCGACCAAAGAGGTCAATAAATGCGAATGATTTTGGCGGCTACTCTGGCGATTGCGCCCCTGCTGGCCCAAGACAACGAAGCTGTAAAGCGGCTGGACGAAGCCACCGCGGTGTTCGCGGAGGTCATGGCAACGCCGGACAAAGGCATCCCGCGAGAATTGCTGGAAAATTCCCACTGCATCGTAATCGTCCCTGGACTCAAGACCGCTGCTTTCGTGTTTGGCGGCAAGTATGGAAAAGGATACGTGTCGTGCCGGAATAAAGGCGGAGATGGCTGGTCGGCGCCGGGCACGGTTCGCATCGAGGGCGGCAGCGTAGGCTTCCAGATCGGCGGTTCCACGACGGACTTGATCATGCTTGTAATGAGCGAGCGGGGAGCCGACAAACTGCTTTCCAGTAAGTTCACTCTAGGCGCGGAAGGCTCGGTTGCCGCCGGGCCGGTGGGGCGCACGGCGACCGCTCAAACCGACGCTCAAATGCACGCCGAGATTCTCTCGTGGTCGCGATCCCAGGGACTGTTTGCCGGCCTCGCTCTGGAAGGCGCCACGCTCCGGCAAGATCTGGACGATAATGCCACACTCTACGGCAAAAGGCTGGAGAACCGGGAGATTGTGACCACGCCGGTGCGTACGCCCAAGGCGGCCGCGAAACTGATTGTCCTTTTAGAAGGCGATCCGCGTGCGGGAGAGCGTGGGGCGCAGATCGCCTTGTAGCAAGCTCCAAGATCGGGACATCAGTCCGATTCGCAGCGCCTGCATGACATCGACGCGCGCGGCGCGGGCCGCCGGCAGCACCGAGCCGCAACCCTGGCGCGTATTCCGTGGAGACCACTCCTTTGAAACCGTGAAAGAATCTCCGGCAAGCGGGCGAGGCAGTCGAAACCGTCTCGATTCTACCGGGATTGCATGGTGATCGGCCCCGCCTGCCCCACTAGTCCCGCGATACGGCAACCTCTTGAGGCACACCTACCCGCTTGCGGATGAAGGGGCGCAGGGCCGCCATCACGATGAGCACCAGCGCGAAGGTGCAGACGATGGTCGCGCCGGTCGGAAGATCGATCTTCAGGGACAGATAGACGCCGAGCGCCGAGACGAGAGTGCCCATCGTCCAGCCGATCGCCAGGCGCGGGCCGATGTTCTCGGCGTAGAGCATCGCGGCCACGGACGGCACGATGAGATAGCAGAACACCAGCAGGACGCCGGCAATAGCGACCGAGGACGTCACCACGAAGCCGAACGAGGCGTAGAACAGGAAGTCCCAGAAGCGGACCGAGATGCCCGAAGCCTCGGCCTTTTCGTGGTCCATGGAGATAGCCAGGAATTTGCGGCGGAAGATGTAGTGGAACAGGCCGATGGCGCCGTAGAGCGCGGCCGTCCTGCCGACCTCGAACCAGGAGACGGTCAGGATGTTGCCGACCAGCATCTCCTTGAGGTGTTCGGTTTCCTGCACCGATTTGCTCATCGCCAGGATGGCCGCGGCGGAGGCCACCGCGTAACAGATGCCGATGATGGCCTCCTGCGGAATGCGGGCGCGGTGGCCGCGGATGGTCGAAAACACGGCGGCTCCGATAAACGTGAAGATGAGGCTGACCACATACGCCGCGGTGCTGTGGGGCTCGAATCCGTACAATGCCGCGATGGTGGTGCCGAACGCGGCGATCTGGGCCAGCGAGAGATCCACGAAAATCACGCCGCGCTCGACCACGTGGACCCCGAGATAGGCGTGAATGCCCGTCAGGATGAGGCTGGCGATGAAGGGAGCCAGGAGGAACTCGAGTGTGCCCATTATTGTGACCTAATTTGACTGACCTTATTTGACCTTCTGGAACAAGTTCACCAGCAGGTCGATATCGTAATCGAACAGTTGGAAATAGTTGGTGATCTGTTTGACGCCGCCCACCGACGGCATCAATTGCGCGACTTCCCCGCCTACGGCCGCCGCCACGGAGTTGGGCGTGCGCAAGTCGAAATAGGGCTCGACGAGGATCAGCTTTATGCCCTCCCGCCTCATGGTGTTGATGAGCTCCAGCGTGTGGCTGGGAGTCGGCGGAATGCCCGGCCGGGGCTCGACGTAGTCGATGACGTTGAGGCCGAAGCGCTCGCAGAAGTTGGGCCAGGAGCGGTGGTAGGTGACCACCTTGCGGCCGCGGTAGGGCGCCATCTTCTGCTCCCAGCCCTTCTCGGCGGCGGTCAGGCGCTTGTCGAAATCGTCGTAATGCTGCTGGAAGAATGCGGCGTCGGCAGGGTCCATTTCGCTGAGCTTGGTCTGGAACGCCTTGGCGATGCGCCGGCCGTTCTGGGGATCGAGCCAGTAGTGCGGATTGCCCATCGGGTGTACGTCGCCCATGGCGCGCGTGACCTGGCCGGTGGGGATCTCGAGAACCTGGCAGTACTGCGACATGTCGAGATAGCCTTTGCCTGCCACCTGGATCTTGGCGTTGCGGCTCTGGGTCTGTAGCGGCGGCAGCCAGCCGATTTCGAGCTGAAGTCCGACTACCGCCAGCAGGTCGGCCTTTTGCAGCTTGAGCAGGTAGCTGGGCTTGGACTCGACAAAGTGCGGATCCTGGTATCCCATGGCGATGGATTCGACATTGACCTTGTCGCCGCCGACTTCGCGCGCGATCGCCGCGAGGTCCTGGGTGGTGGTCATGACGTTGAGTTTGGTGGCGGCCTGGGTGGCGCCGGCCGCGGACGCTAGCAGGACCGCGGCTAATGTTGGCAATGCAATGAATCTTTTCACAAGAAATAATCCCTTATCTTTCAGGACGTTGCTGACGGCAGACGGGGTTACGAAAGGAATTTTCATGTTCAGAAGGGGTGTGCTCCGTGGGCGCCCATGGAGAACATGAATTGGAAGATGAGCTCGTTGGCGGTGAGCGATTCGCCGTAACGCGTGCGGCGGAGTTGCCCGCGGATCTGGCTGAACTCACTGGGCCAGTAGGTGAGGATCAGGGAGCCGCCCGTGTCACGGAGCAGGTGGTTGAGCGGCAGGAGTGCGTTGCAGCCGGTCGTGGTCGGTGGGTTAGTGGCCAGGCAGTTGCCGCGTTGGGAACGGTCGAAGCGCCCGCCGAAGAACCAGCGGCGGCCGAGCTGGTAGTCGCCCGAGACGTAGAAGCCGAAGGGCCTGACGGTGACGGCAGACCTGCCTGGAGGGAAAGGATCCGGCTGCGATACCACGGTTCGCGCCCACACCAGTTCGCTCCGGCCGACGAACGAGTGGTAAATCGCGCGGCGCAGCGGCTTCCAGCGGAGTGTGAGGTCCGCGCCGTAGAGCTGATTCGAGCCATCGCCGAACGGGCTGTGGCCGCGCGCATACGAGGCACCGATATCGAGATTGGTGGACTCGCTCAAATCGTGGTAGGCGCGCAGATGTCCGACCGCGGCCACGTCGTTGCGCCGCAGGGCCTGAAAGACATTCTCGCTGTCGCCGCGATAAATCTGCGCGGTGCCTTCGAGGAAAATGCCTTTCGGCGCGGGCAGGATGCGGCTGAGGGAGAGACCGGCGTCGTTGATACCGTCTTCGCCGCCGACCAGGTTCTGGGTCACCAGCGGGCGGTCGGTCCAGGGAAGCACGTGGTTGTGCAGCGTGTTCACCTTGCCGAACGCCGCGCGCATCTTGCCGACCTTGAGTTGCAGACCCGCGGGCAGGGCGGTGAAGGTAAGGAAACCTTCTTCGAGGTTGACGCCCTTCTCGCCGAAGCTGATGAAGAAGTCGGCGCGCGCGTAGGGGTCGATGACTTCCTGGAATCCCAGTTCGGTTTCGTGCATCTCGAGCGACGGGATCCCGCGGTTGGCGCCGTTGCCGGCCGCGCCGATGAAATCACCGATCGCGCTGATATCCGGATTTAACGCTTTGGCGGCCGACGGACCGGCGCCGCCCAAATTGGGAGCAGCCGGCGTCTGTGGCGCCAGTGGCTGTGGGGGCATCGCTGGCGGCGCGGTGACGGCAGCGGTCGGCTGACCTTTCATTGTCTGCACTTCGGCCTCGAGCGCCTGGATGCGCTCCTCCATGGCCTTCATGCGGTTGAGCAGTTCGGTATTGTCCTGCGCCGGAAGTTGCGCGCAGAACAGCCCGGCGATTGCGGGCACGAGCAAAAATATACGCATATCCCTCGATTCCTCAAAGTTCCTCTTGTGATCAAAAATGCGGCTCACGGAGCCAGTTGAAATGCAAGAAGGGACTAAGCGGGAGGAGCGCGCGAGTAGCCCGCGGCGAGCAGCACCTGGCGAGGCGCATCGAGTCCGGAGGACCACTCCAGCCATGCCATCGAAAGAACGGGTGCGATGGCGGAGACCGCGGCCGGTTGGATCAACGGCAAAGGACCGGCGTGGCAGAGACTGCAACAATGCTGGGATGAGTGCCGATGGGAATGCTCAGACGCGAAGGAAGCCGATTGCGCGCAAACCACGGCGCACATCAGGAGCAGGACGAACAGAACCCTCCCGGCGGCTGCCGTCTTCTGAGGCATTTTAAATACCATTATAGATCCGTTGCGGGGCCCGCGCCACATTGGTGGGACCGGGCGGACCGGGCGGCAAGGGAGCACCGTGCCGCCCGGCTTCTGGAAGATTGAGAGTTTACACCCGGTTGACGTTCTCGGCCTGCAAACCCTTAGGACCTTGCTTGACCTCGAACTCTACCTCCGCACCTTCGTCCAGGGACCGGTACCCGTTCGCCTGGATGGCAGAAAAATGAACGAACACGTCGTCGCCGCTCGACCGTTGGATGAATCCATAGCCCTTCGCGGCGTTAAACCACTTCACAATACCTTTTTCCTTCACTACACCTTCTCCTGAACATTGTTCGTCGTGCTCTTGGGTCCCCCAGACAAGGAAAGCGGACTTTCGAGGCTTGCTAAGAACTTTCGAGGCGCGTCCAAACAACCTTTTTGAATCTGCGTAAGGTATTCTCTCAGATGGCATTTGTATGGTCAAGCACCCGAAGGCGGCCTCCAGCGAAATGGACCTCATCGAGCGGATCGGGAAACGGGCGGGTTTGCTCCAAGGGGCCGGCCTGGTCCTGGGAATTGGCGACGATTGCGCGATCTTCCGCCCGCGCGGCTCGGCGGAGGATCTGTTGTTCACCACCGACATGCTGATCGAGGACGTGCACTTCCGCCGCGACACGCATCGCGCGCAAGATGTGGGGTGGAAGGCGCTGGCACGCGGGTTGAGCGACATCGCCGCGATGGGCGGCGAGCCGCGCTTCTGCCTGCTCTCGCTGGCGCTGGCGGAGTGGACCGGGCCGCGATGGGTGGACGGCTTCTATCGCGGGCTGCTGAAGCTGGCGGAGCGGGAGAAGACACCGCTGATGGGAGGAGACCTGGCGCGCGCCGGGACGGTGATGTGCGACGTCGTGGTCTGTGGGGCGGTGCCCCGCGGTAAGGCTTTGCGGCGCCATGGAGCGCGCGCGGGAGACGCCATCTATGTTTCCGGCCGGCTGGGCGGATCGGCGCTAGGACTCGCCGGCGGCGGGGGATCGGCGCGGAAGCGGCATCTGCGTCCCCAGCCGCGGCTGGCGCTGGGCCGCTTTCTACGGTCGCAAGTGCGCGCCACTGCGGCGATGGACTTGAGCGACGGCCTCTCGCTCGACTTGCACCGCCTGTGCCTGGCCTCCGGTCTCGGCGCGCAAATCGGAGTGCCGCCCATTTTCTCGGGTGCGACCTTGGAGCAGGCTCTGCACGGCGGCGAGGATTACGAGCTGCTGTTCACCGTCCCCGCGCGGACCGCGGTGCCGCTGGAGTTCGAAGGCTTGCCGCTCACGCGAATTGGTACCATGCGGAAAGGTCCCGCGGGCCGGGTCGAGCTGAATGACGCGCCGCTCGCCCCGCTGGGCTACGACCACTTGCGCCGCCCATGAATCTTCCCGATCCCGCTCCGGTTCGCGACCTGATCGAGGCCTTCCGCCGATCGAAGACCATGTTCGCGGCGGTCTCGATGGGCGTTTTCGACCGCCTGCACGCCGCTCCCGCGCGCGCGGCGGAGCTGGCTACAACGCTTGGCGCCAACGCGGACGCTCTCGAACGGTTGCTCGACGGGTGCGCGGCGCTCGGCCTGCTGCGCAAACAGGATGGCGTCTACGCGAACGATCCCGTGGCCGAGGCCTACCTGGTGAGCGGCAGTCCCGATTCGCTTTGCGGATATATCCGCTATTCCGACGACGCGCTTTATCCCATGTGGAACAACTTGGACGACGCGGTGAAAGAGGGCACGCACCGCTGGAAACAGACATACGGCTTGGAAGGGCCGATTTTCAGCCACTTTTTCAGGACCGATGAGGCCATGCGCGAATTTCTACGCGGCATGCACGGCTGGGGCATGCTCACTTCTCCCCGAGTGGTGGCGGCCTTCGACCTGAGCCGCTTTCGACGCCTCGTGGACCTCGGCGGCGCCACCGGGCGCCTGGTCCTCGCGGCCTGCGAACGGTATCCCGAACTGCGGGGCGTAGTGTTCGATCTGCCGCGCGCCGCGGCGCATGCGCGCGAGTACGTGGCGCGCTCGCCGGCGAGCGCCCGGATCGAAGTGGTGGCAGGCGATTTCTTCGAGGATGAGCTGCCCGCGGCCGATCTCTATTCGGCCGGACAGATTCTGCACGATTGGCCGGAGGAGAAGATCAACCTGCTGCTGGGGAGGATCTTCGATCGTCTGCCGGACGGCGGAGCACTTCTCGTTGCGGAAAAACTGCTCAACGAGGACGGCGTGGGTCCCGTGGCGGCGAACATGCAGGCGTTGAACATGCTGGTGGTCACCGAGGGCAAGGAGCGGAGTCTGAGCGAGTACACGCGTCTGCTGCGGCGGGCGGGATTCGGGCAGGTGGAGGGCGTTCGAACGGGTGCTTATCTGGACGCGGTGCTGGCGGTGAAGGGGGCTTGAGAGTAGCAGGCGGCCGCACCAGATTCTCACCGATCCGAAGGCGTCCGCAGACGATCTGGTTCGGATCGTGGACAACAGCAGCGAGGATTACCTCTATCGCCGGGATCATTTCGTGTTTGTGGATTTTCCGCCGGTGAATGAGTGGCGCGGGTAGCGCCGTGAAAAGGGTTCCGATATGATCAAAGAGACCGATGAGTCTCGAAGAAGCGATTCTCGACACCGTTCGCCGACTCCCTCAGGAGCAGCAGGAGGAGGTGTTGCGCTTCGCAGATGGCCTGCAGCGTCAAACTGGAAGTCGGCGAGTCTCGACGCGCGATCGCACCGCGGAGAGGAAGTGGATTGCACAAAATCGTGCTGCCTTTGCCGACCGATGGGTGGCGGTCGAAGGTGACCGGTTGGTCGCAGCAGACAGAGACGCACAAAAAGTCTTCGTGGCCGCGAAGGCCGAGGGCATCGAGAGCCCGTTCGTGGTACACATCCTTCCCGAAGATTCCCTTCCGTTCGTACCAGGCTGGTAGAATGCCGGTCTCGTTTGAATTCGCCGCCTCGCATCGCTACGATGCCGGCGCCGATGGAATCGAAGTCCCAGTCAATCTCCGCCTCAACGGCCAGTCGGTGGATTTGATAGCGAAGGTGGACACGGGGGCGGCACACCCGCATTTTCGAGCGCAGGTACGCGGAGTTGCTGGGCGTGGACGTCGAAGCAGGCCGGCTCCAACGCTTCCGGACGATGACCGGGTCCTTTTCCGCCTATGAACACGCGGTCTCGATCCAGACGCTCGGCATCGAGTTTTCAACGCTCGTCTTCTTCGCACAGGACGCTGAATTCTCACGGAACTTTCTGGGCCGCGGCGGTTGGTTAGATCGCCTCCGCGTCGCCATCATCGATTACGATCGCGTGGTCTATCTGAGTGCGTACGACTCGTGATGCGCTCGAGCGAATCGCATAGCTACCGCGCGATTCCCGCGTTCCAGTTCAGCACCACGGTGATCGGCGTCGTGGATACCGCATCCGAAACTGTGTAAACCAGAAACTTCTGTCCGTCTCCGCTCGCGACGTAGGAATTCCGGGCACCGGTCAGAGTCAAAGGTGCGTTGTCCACCCGAGCCGTGAACAACGCGCGCGGGGCTTGTGCTTCGAAGGCCGCTCCCGTTGCCACCGGTACGGCCATCAGCTTTTGATCGCGCGCGATATAGAACAGCTCCTTGCCGTCGCGCCGCCAGCTCGGTTGATCGCCGCCGGCCGGTGAGATGGTATATTTGCCGCCGGTTGGGATTGGGAAGCTCTGCACATAGATCTCCGGCCGACCGGACTCGTCGGACGAGTAGGCCAGCCAGTGTCCATCGGGCGAGACGGAAGAATGGGCCACGTCGAATTCCGACTGGAGGTAGGGGGCCGCCTTGCGATCCGCGACCGATAACGTCCACAACTCCGTTTTGCGCTTCGGGGCGTATAGCTCAAAGACCACGGTGCGCCCATCCAGGGTCCAGCAATTCGGGTATTTATCGAACTGCGAGGCGAAGAGCAGTTGTTCCTTCCCCGCGTTCGTCGCGGGCTTGGAGTACAGATCGGCGGCAACAGCTCGTTTGGAAGCATAGACCACTGTCGATCCGTCCGGCGACCAGACCGCTGAGCTGTCTTGTACAGATCCGAAGCTGAAGCGCGATTTGACGTTCCGCGACAGGTTCCATTCCCAAAGAATATTGCCGGCGGGGGTCTCGTTCCAATCGAAGATCAGTCGTCTTTGATCCGGCGAAAGCGCGGGCGCGGCATACGTTCCGGAATCGCCAACGGTTCCCAACGGTTTGCCCGCGCGGTCGAACCAGGTGAACTGTCCCGCTTCGCTCGATCCCGTCTTATAGACCAGAACTCCGTTGTGCGAGAATGAGAACCGGGAAAACGCGGTTGGCCCGATCTCGCCCTCCGCGGCCACGCCCTGAGCGACAGCGACCGCGTCGCCCGACAGTCTGAGCCGTCCGGCATCGAACGGCTGGGCCATCAGGATGCTACCCCTCACGTAGGACAAGAAGCCGGAACTGTAGGCCGGAGCGGAATCGGCAGGAGTCAGAATCGTCAGATCCTTGCTGTCCAGCGATCCGGTGGCAATCGCGTTGGCACTTCCTCCTATATAGGAAAAGCAGAGGAAATGGCGGCCGTCGGGCAGAAAATGAGGCCATCGGTGGCTGTGTTCCTTGCGCGTTCCATCGAGCCTGGTGACTTCGACCGCGGCGCTGCCTCCTGAAGCCGAAACGCGCTGCAACGGGCTAGTCGTGTTCGGCGCAAACAGGATCACTCCCGCCTCATTCCAGGCGCCTCCTCGCGGGTCCGGCGCGTCGGCAAGATTCTGGACCGGGCCGCCGACTGTATCCACCTTGTTGAGCTTGCCCCCGGCAAAGAAGCCGACCGATCGCCCGTCGGGCGACCAGAACGGAAACGAAGCGCCTTCTGTTCCCGGAATCGGTTGCGACGCCAGGGAGTCGAGGGAGCGTATCCAGAGTTGCGGCTGCCCCTCTGCGGCGGCGGCGACAAAGGCCACGCGCTTACCGTCCTGAGAGATCGTCAGGCCGTAGCCGAATCCCTGCTTTTCCGGCGGAGGGATAGTGAAGCGCACCATCGGAGATTCCGGCCTGGGGCGTTGCCAGTACAGGATCGCGAGCGTCACAGCGGCGAGCGCCAATACCGCACACGCGGCCATCCAAGCGACGGGACGCGCCTTCCGCGGCGCCGGAACAGGCGTGGGAATCCCGGCCCGCGACCCGCCCTCCGCGATCCAGCGCAGGTCGACCAGCACGTCGTGCATGTTCTGCCGCCGCTCGTCGGGATCTTTGGCGAGGCACGAGCGGAGCAATTGTTCGAGCGCCGGCGGAGCGCTGGGGACTATCGACGAGAGCGGCGCCACGTCGTGCTCCAGGATACGCGCGATCAGGCTGGCCTGCGTCTTGGCTTCGAACGGGCGGCGGCCCGCGACCATCTCGTAGAGCACGCTCCCGAAGGCGAAGATGTCGCTGCGGGCGTCCGCCTCCTGTCCCTCCAACTGCTCGGGCGACATGTATTGCAGGGTGCCGACGATGGAGCCTTCCCCAGTCAGCGGCGAAGTGAGTGTGGCCATCACCGAGCCTCCACTCATCGCCGGGCCTGCGCCGCGTTCGCGAATCTTCGCCAGGCCGAAATCCAGCACCTTCGCGCCGTCCTTGGTCAACATGATGTTGCCGGGCTTCAGGTCGCGATGGGTGATGCCGGTGCGGTGGGCGCGGTCGAGCGCGTCGGCCACCTGGGTGGCGATGCGCAACGACTGATCCAGCGGCATCGCCCCCTTGCGCAGGCGGTCGGCCAGAGTCTCGCCCTCGAGGTACTCCATCACCAGGTAGTCGATGTCGTCCTGGCGGCCGATATCGTGCAGCGTGCAGATGTGGGGATGGTTGAGCGCGGAAGCGGCGCGCGCCTCGCGCTCGAAGCGCTGCCGCACCTCGGGCCGGTCGGCGGAGTGGGCCGGCAGGACCTTGATGGCGACGGTGCGGTCCAAGCGCGTGTCCCGCGCACGGTAGACTTCGCCCATTCCACCGGCGCCGATGGGCTCGGCGATCTCGTAAGGACCGAGGCGGGCGCCGGAGGAAAGGGTCATTTTCCCGGCGCCTTGCGCCGCAGTTCGTCGAAGAAATTCAGCAGGAAGGTGAGATGCGTGTCGGCCTTGCCCGTGGCGTTCGGATCGAGGACGCCGATCACCCGTTTGCCGTCCGGCGCCAGGTCATACACCGGAGTCAGGCCGTAATTCGCCAGGCGGATCTCCGACCATACGCGCGGCTTGGCTGGATTGAACGTTTCCCCTTGGATGGAGTAGTCCGCGACCATGAGGCGGGCGTCGGGGCCACGAAAGATCAGCTCCCGGCCATTTCGATTCCAGACGGGCATGTTGCCGCCGCCGTTCGATACCCGCCAGCGGCCTCCCGCGCCCGCAACCGGCCGGACGTACACCTCGATGGTCTGGGACTCGTTGGAGACATAGGCAATCCACCGTCCATCCGATGAAAACGCCGGTTGGTCGACGTAGAACGACGTTTTGAGAAAGGGCTCGCCAATGACCAGCCTTGGATGGTCGGGGTCCCCTTCGAGCGAAGCGATGAAGATATCCAAACTCGCCGCCGATTCCGGCCGGACCATCACCAGCCGCTTGCCGTCCGGCGCGAAAGACCAGGGTGCGTCGAGGTCGCGATCGGTCAGGCGCTGCGCTTCGCGCGAACCGTCGGCGCGGATGGCGTACATGCCCGGACTGGGATGGCTGGTGGATTGGAACAGGATGGTGCGGCCGTCGGGGGTCCACACCGGGTAGCGGTTCACGCCGGGCAGAGTCGTGAGCCGTAACGCGCTGCCACGCTCGATATCCAGCACAAAGACGTCGGTTCCGCTGACGGTGCTGCGGCCGAATGCCAGGCGCTTTCCGTCCGGCGACAGGCGCAGCGTGCTGTTAAACCCCGCTCCACCGCCCGCCTGCTGGGTCTTGCCCGACGCGTCCAGCCAGGAAACCGCGGTTCCTTGTGTGATGCCGGCCAGGTAGGCCAGTGTGCCCGTCTCGGAAAAAACAAATGCGCCTCCCGACGAGGGCGAGTTTCGGATGCGCTCGACGATGGGCGTGGCCGACCCGGTTACGGTGAGCCGGTCCAGGTCAAAGGGCGCGGCGAAGAGATTGTTCTGGTGCATGTAAACCAGGTGGCCGCTGGGAAGATACCGGCCCGAAAAGCCGCCGCGCTGCACGGTCTTTCGCTCCCCGGTCTGAAAAGTAACCGCGTCGATGTTGGCGTCTTCATAATTTCCGACGGCCGTGGTGGAGGTGAACAAAACGGCACGGCTACCTGGCAGTACCTGGGGCCAGCGCTGCGACCAGTCTCCCTTCTTGACGGTGGCGGCTGCCGGCGCCCCGCCGTTGGATGAGACTCGCAGGAGCGCGGTGCCCTGGGCCGGAGAATAGACGATATTGCCGTCGTCGCCCCAGCTTCCGCCGCGTCCCAGGGGCGCATCGGCCAGGGTGACCGGCGCGCCCCCCTGAACCGCGATCTTCTTGAGCTTGTTATTGGAGAAGAAGGCGATCCACTGGCCATCGGGTGAGAAGAAGGGCTCACCGGCGTCTTCGGTTCCGCCCAACGGCGTCAGGGTATCCTCGTCGAGCCGGCGCGTAGCCAGGCGGACCACGTTATCGGCGCCCAGAACGAGGAAAGCGATCCGGGTGCCGTCGGGCGAGAGCGCAAAACTGGATTGCCCCATCGAGGCAGTGGCCAGGGACACGTTCGGCCCAAGCTCGGCGCTCAGGCGCACCAGGGGCCGCAAGGGCGCGGGGCGCGGCCAGAGCAGCAGCAGCGTCGCCGCCAGCACGACGGCCAGTAGAGCGGCGCCGATCCACGCCCAGCGGTTGGAGCGGGCGGCGACAGTCACTGGAGGAGCGGAGCCTGGCGCGGGCAGATCGTCAAGCGCCATCCGCACGTCGCCGATATCGCGGAAGCGGGTGCGCGGATCTTTGCTCAGGCAGCGCGCCACCAGGGCGCGCTGAGTCGCGGGCACCGCGCTCAAGTCCGGCTCGTCCCGGATCACCGTCACCAGGATGTCCGATACGGTCTCGCCGTGGAACAGAGGCTTGCCCGACAGCATCTCGTAGAGCACGCACCCGAAAGCCCAGATATCGGAGCGCTTGTCCACCGGCTTGCCGCGCGCCTGTTCCGGGCTCATATAGGCTGCGGTGCCCAGGATCGCGCCTGCGCGCGTGGCCGACATGGTGAGCGTAGGAGAGCTTGCCGGGTCGACGGAAGTCACTTCGGCGGCCTTGGCGAGGCCGAAGTCGAGAACCTTGACCACGCCCTGTCCCGTGATCTTGATGTTCGCCGGCTTGAGGTCGCGATGGATGATGCCCTTCTCGTGCGCGGCGTCGAGCGCATCGGCGATCTGGCGCGCATAAGATAGCGCAGTCTCGACCGGCAGCGGTCCGTGGAGCGTCTCGCCCTCGATCAGCTCCATGACGAGGTAGTTCTCGCCGACGTCGTAGATCTGGCAGATGTTGGTGTGATTGAGAGCGGCGATGGCCCGCGCTTCGCGTTCGAACCGGTCCGTGAAACGTTCGCCCGAGAGTTTGAGCGCGACGTCGCGTCCCAGCCGGGTGTCCCGCGCCCGGTAGACTTCGCCCATGCCGCCTGCGCCGATGGGCGTCACGATCTCGTAGGGTCCCAGGCGAGTGCCGGCGGCGAGTGGCATGGTGGTGTAGCGATTCTACTACGGCGTGAGCAGCACCTTCAGCACCCCGCGTTCGGCTGCGCGCGCCAAGGCGGCCGAAGCATCGGCGAGAGCGAAGCGTTCCGCGATCATCTGCTTCACCGGAATGAGATTGCGCTCCAGCAGCGGCAGGGCTGCCTCGAATCGGCCGCAGCGCGACCCGACGAGCGTGATCTCGTTGACGATGATGGGAGCCGTGTCGATCCCCACCGTGCCGTGAACCGTGGATTTGAGAATCACCGTGCCGCGCGGCCGTGCCATCCGGGCTGCGGCGCGAAGACCTTCGGGACTCCCGGTAGCGTCCACCACCCAGGCGTATGCGGCCACCGGCAACGTGCCGCCGGATCGCTCGGTGGAAACGCCCGCCGCGGCGGTAATGCGCAACTTCTCCGGGTGCCGGCCGAACTGGCGGACTTTGTAGCCATGGACATTGAGCACGAGCGCAATGAGCAGGCCGAGTTTGCCGTCGCCCAGCACCGCGACCTCGGCGCCGCAGGGAATCGACACCTGGTCGAGGATCTCGCAGGCGGCCGCCAGCGGCTCGGTGAACACCGCGCGTTCGGTCGGGACATTGTCGGGCACGAGGTGCAGGTTGCGCTCGGGGAGGGTGAGGAATTCCGCGAACGCGCCGGGGTGATTCACAATCCCGAGAACGGTTCGATGCGGACAGTGGCGGCCAAGACCTTTGCGGCACCAGTCGCAGCACGCGCAGGCCAGGTTGATTTCGCCGGCCACGCGCCGGCCCACCAGCGAGGGCGAGTCGGCGGCTACCACCTCGGCGACGAATTCGTGCCCGGGAGTGCCGGCGAATCCGTAGTAGCCGCGCTGGAGCTCGAGATCGGTATTGCAGATGCCAGCCATCAGCAGGCGCAGCAGCGCGAACCCCTCGGGACGGTTGGGCATGGGGACCTCGCGTGTCGTCACCGCGCCGTTTTCCAGGTGGACTGCGAGCATGCCTTTCATTCTCGCCCATGGCGTTGTGCCCCGCGGCAAGACCGCTCCCGACGGTCGCGGCTCTGTAACACGGTCGCGGCTCTGTAAAGCGGTGTTTTGGGTCTCGCGCGATCGCGACGGGTGCATGACATGAAAGTGGGATCGCTGGCGTGATGTGGGGCAGGCTGGCAGCCTGCGCGGCGGTTGTCTACCGCCGCTGTCCGGTGCAAACGCGGCAGTTGGCCGGTAAACAACCGGCGCGCAGCTTGCCAAGCCGCCCCACAGTTATCATAGAAGTCTGATGCGTGTCTTTCCCATCGGCCTTCTCTTCCTTGCGATCGTGCCGTCGCCGGCAGCCGACACCCCACCCGTGGCCGACAAGTTCCTTGGCCTCTTCGATCGGCTCCGCGCGGCCGACGATCCCAAGGCTAAGGGCGGCCATCAGCATGTCGCGTTTCGGCTCTCCGAGACCGAAATCAACGAGTACATGCAGTACTCGCTGAAAACCACGCCTCGTCCCGGACTGCAATCCGTGACCGTGAAGCTCTTCCCCAAGAACTACGTTTCCACGTTCACGGTCGTCGACTTCGATGCCGTCGAACGTTGGAAGCCAGGCGCCATTCCGGCGATCCTGAAGCCGGTCCTCTCGGGGAAGAAGTCCGTGTGGGTCGATTACCGGTTCCAGGTAAAAGACGGGCAGGGCACGTTCACCGTGGAGAAAGCCTATTATCAGAACACTCGGTTGCCGGCCTATGTGGTGGGGAAGATGATCGAGATCCTGGCCGCGCGCCAGCCCGAACATTACGACACCGGCAAGCCGCTCCCTCTCCCCTTCGGCCTGCGCCAGGTCTGGACCACCGACCATACACTCTCGGGCGAGAACTGACGCCGTCTTCCTAACCCGGAATCCAGGCCACAATCGAAACCGCCATCGCAGCAAACAGGGACAGAAAGAACATTGCGATCACCAGCCGTCCCCAAAGGTGTCCCAGGTTCGGCGTGTAGCCCATATCATTACCCGGGAGCGGATTCGTCATCCTCACCCACACTGCCGGATTCTCCGGGTCTCCATAAGCCATCCGCATTCCAAACAGGCGCTTCCAGCCGGTCTCGGGCTCGTGAGAATCCACCAGCGCCTCATCGTCCCGCCAGGACGGCAACAGAGCGGTGCACAGCAGCCACATCAGGAACGGCGCCAGCGACACAGCGACGAAGCTGGTGCTCTCCGCCAGCCACAAGGTCGCGAAACCGAGCATGCCCGTGGTTGGCAGAAAGGCCCACAACACGGTGCGCCGTCTGCGGGCGCGCCCTTCGCGCCGCGTATGCCGGGCGGCCCAGACCCCGATCGCCAGAAGCACCGCGATCCCGGCCGTCCCGGTTTCGAGCACGCGGTACGCGCGGGGGGACGCCTCGATACCCAGGTCGAACAGCGCGAGCCAAGGCACGAACAGCGGCAGTGCCCAGACTGCCGCCGTCCCCGGCAAATCCCATTCGCCACTGGTTGCGCCGGTCATCGCCCCTGGAACACTCCAACCTTTACGCGCACGACCGACTGCTGCCGGTCCCGCACAATTCCAAATTCGAGTGTGTCGCCAGGCTTGGAGCCCGCGATCGCTGCGGACATTCCGGACGCGTTGGTCACCGGGCGACGGTTGATGGAGACGATGAGATCGCCGGCGCGGATGCCTGCCTTCTCGGCCGGACCGCCGGGCGCCAGCGCGCCGACCACTGCGCCCTGCGCCTGCTGGTATTGGTCGATGGCGATCCCCACAAACGGCCCGCCCACTGCCGGCATGTGCGGCGGTGGCTGCTGGGGACCGTTGCCGTTTCCATCCGTCGGCATCTGAGAATTAGGCTGTTGGCCGTAGCCCTGCTGCCCGTAACCCTGCTGCCCATAGCCCGGCTGGCCGTGCGCCGGCGTCTGATCGTTCTGGCCGCTCGCGGGCGGCGCTGGCCCACGACCCGGCGTGCCCGTCTTCAACCGGAATCCCTGCTCGATCTGATCCAGGCCCACTTTGGCGGCTGCCAGTTCACTCTGCGGGATCTTCGCGATCATCGCAAACGTTCGGCCCGCTGCGGCCACGGCAGTCACCTTCAAGTACGAAGGCGCCCCCTTGTTCACGCCCGAGTTAAAACTGAACGGAGCCTCGACGCCGGCAACCATCGTGCTGCCCTGCTTCAATTCCTGGAACGAAGTCCACTGCCCGGAGATCTGTCCGACCAGGTGGTTCACCAGCGCCTGCGGAGTCTCGGCTTGCCCCTCCATCACCACGCAATAGGCGCCTCCGCGCTTGAGCTGGACGCCCTCGCCGAACGGCTCCGCCGTCCAGCCCGCGGGAATGTTGATTTCAAAACGCTGTTGCGGATCTCGGTACGTCTCGGCCAGGCCCGCCAGGCTGAACGCGACGGCCATCACGGTTGCGGTAACGATCGGTTGGGTTCTCATGTTTCCTCTCCTGTCCATACTGCGCAGAAACCGGGGAAACCGCCTCACGGCCGATCGCTGTCGGAAGAAGACGCCTCGGCGCCGCCTTTCATACGCCGGTAGAGCCAGCCTTTGATCAGCTTCAGCTCGCGATCCACCGTGGCCTTGGAAACTCCCAGAGCTTCGGCGGCCTCCTCCGAGGTGCAGCCCAGAAAGTAGCGCAGCTCCACCAGCCGCACCTTGTGCGCGTCGATCTTTTCCAGTTCTTCGAGGGCCAGGTCCAGCGTGAGAATATCGGCCGAGCCGGCGTCGATCCACGTCAGATCGTCGCTCAACGGAACGCGGTCCGCGCCGCCGCCGCGCTTGCCGGCGTGGGTGCGGCGGGCCTGGTCGATCAGGATCATGCGCATCAACTTGGCGGCGAACGTGTAGAAATGCCCGCGGTCCTGCCAATCCGCGTTGCGCTGCTGGATCAGCCGCAGATACAGTTCGTGCACCAGCTCCGTAGCCTGGATCTGCTCGCCGCGCTCGTGCCGCATGAAGCTGGCGGCCACCTTGCGCAGGTGCGGGTATGCCAACGGCATAAGGCGCTCGAAGGCGTCCTGGTTGCCATCGCGCCACTCGTGCAGCAGGCGCGTGATCTCTTCCGGCTTCTCGCTCACTCGCGGCAGTGTATCACAGGACCGGAACGCTGATCGGCATCCCTCGGAATCCGCAGTAACCCACGAGGCAGGCTCAACGCCTTCATGGTAGGCAAATGTTGTCGTTCGGTTGAACCGTTGCCAAGGCCAGGAAGACTGGGCGGCAACACAGCCAGTGAGACGCGCGGTAATCTGAGAAAGGACTTCTCGTGCCTACGGAATTGGTTTTGATTGGCGGCATTTTGGTCGTTGCCGCCGGTGGTCTGTTCGTTCTTTTTCTTCGCCACCGGAAATCAGCCGAACCACCCCATTTTCGTTAAACTGGTGTGGTGTTTGCGCTGTTCGAGACCATCGCCTCGAGCTTGCTCCCAAAGCTCGTGCCGGTTCTCGTTTGGCTACCGGCCACGCTGCCCTCCACTGGGGTTTCTTGCTCGGATGCTCCCTTGCGGGTTTATCCGCTGGGAGATTCAGTGCGATCGCCAACGCAAGGAATACTGATCCATTCTCGTGGATTCATCCGTGCGCCGGTTTGCCGCCATGCTGTCTTTTAATACCGTTCTCGCCCGAAACTGAGCTTCCTCGAACGATGCAGCAACCCCGTGATCGCCGTGATCGGTGGACCAGCGAAAGTCGTTATGGTGGTCCTTTTCGGAGACGGTATACTGTGCCTGATTCCCGGCAACGTCGATGAACGTGAATGATTGGCTCATGGGCTACTCTCACTTCCCGCTGGACACTCGAACAGGTACTGAGGATCCTCGGTCTTCTACCGCCCGGCGATGCTTTCCGATGGGGTTTGTCTGGTGCCGTGCCATAATTGGGGCTTCTTTGCTTTCCGTCCCCGGCTCTGTACAATAGCCCGAAGGAATCGAGGGGCCGATAGCGTTCATCTCGGCAAGAGCCGACTTGCCGCTGGCAAGCGCTCGGGTTTGGTCTTTGTGCCGAATGGCAATCACCATCGTCCTTACGTGCGGCATGGCCCGCTTCAACTTCGCAGGAAGACTGCTTTGTGCCAGTGAGTTGGCATTTAGCCTGTCCGATCTATACGCCTTGTACAGCGGCCCGGACATCTGGTGCATTTCGTAAAGACATGCATTCCCGGATTCGGTTTGATCGTCCCATCGGGTCTCTTCCCCTGTTTCGAGTGACCGCAGAATACTCTGCAATAGACTCTTCGTGCTGTCGTACAACATAGAGACGCCGCTCCTTATCTTCTATCGGACTGGTGCAGGACGGGAACGCTTCGCCGGGATTGGGCTGCGCTCGCAATCTAAATGCTGGAAGAATCGACTATTCTTGCATTGTAACATACTCGGCCCCATGCTACAATAGCTGTGGTTTGATGCTCCTGCCAATTCAAGGCTGACCTCTTTAGCGTTGTTTCCGCTACCCTCGTCCACCTTCCAAATTAGCCGCCTTCAAATCGGAAAAGGAAAAGTAAACTTGAAAAATATATTCGTTGGAAACCTCAGTTTTGGGGCTTCGGAAGAAACTGTCCGTGCCTTGTTTGAAACCCACGGGACTGTCGACCGTGTCAATATCGTCACGGATCGTGACACGGGCCAACCTCGTGGTTTTGGCTTCGTTGAGATGGCAAACGACGGAGAGGGTGAGAAAGCTATTGCTGCCGTCAACGGAAAGGACCTTGATGGCCGCGCACTGAACGTTAACGAGGCACGTCCGAAGGCGGATCGTTCAAGCGGCGGTGGTGGCGGCTTCGGACGCAAACGCTGGTAGTGGGATCTTAATAACGGCCCCGATCTGCACTAACCTGGACCGGGGCTGGCCCGTGGAGAACTCCGCAGCATCCCGGCAGCGCCAATCGGCGAGGTCTTCGCCCAACCAGTCGAACTCAACTCCAAAGTCCTCCACCGCGTCGCACGGGGTGCGCTTTTGCTGCCTATCATAGCTCACGGTTTGACGGGCTACTCGAGCACCCGCTCTGGAGCTTGCAGTAGTCTGGGGACATGAAGATCCTCGTAATCGGCGGCACTGGATTCATTGGTCCGCACCTGGTGCGCGAGCTTTCCCGGATGGGCCATTCCGTGACGGTGTTCCACCGCGGCCATGCGCCGGCGGGCGATCTGCCGGCCGGGGAGATCCTCGGCGACCGCCGGAATCTGGCAGCCATCCGACCCAAAGCGGATGTGGTGATCGACCTGATTCTCAGCTCGGGCGCGCAGGCGAAAGCGTTGATGGAAGCATTCCGTGGGGTCGCGCGGCGTGTGGCGGCGGCCAGCAGCATCGACGTGTATCGCGCTTGCGGCGTGTTGCACGGGAGCGAGGAGAGTCCGCTGGAGCCCGTGCCCTTGACCGAGGATTCTCCGCTGCGGACCAGGTTGCAGACATATCCGCCTGCACAGGTCAAGATGCTGCAAAAAGTCTTCGGCTGGATTGACGACGAGTATGACAAGATTCCCGTCGAGCGCGCCATCTTGGGCGATGCGAAGTTGCCGGGAACCGTGCTTCGCTTGCCGATGATCTATGGCCCCGGCGATCACTTGAGCCGATTCCGTCCAGTGCTGCAGCGGATCGACGATGGCCGGCGGGCGATCCTTTTCGAGGAAGGTTGGGCGGCGTGGCGCTCGCCACGAGGGTATGTGGAGAACGTGGCGGCGGCGCTGGCGTTAGCGGCGGTCTCGGAGCGGGCCGCCGGGCGGGTCTACAACGTGGCCGAAACCCCGGCATTCTCCGAGCTGGAGTGGGCGCGCAAGATTGCGAAGGCCACGGGTTGGGGCGGCGACTTCGTCACCTTGCCGAAAGAGCGCATGCCGGCGCACCTGGTGCAGCCGGGCAACACCGCGCAGCATTGGGAAGCGGATTCCACGCGCATCCGGAGGGAGCTCGGTTATCGGGAACCGGTGCCGCTCGACGAGGCGATCCGCCGTACGATCGAGTGGGCGCGGGCACACGCGCCCGGGGAATTCACTCCCTACCGGTTCGACTACGCAGCGGAAGATGCGGCGGTGGCGGCCGGCTAAGCGGCGCTAGCCTATGGGCCAGCGGTGAAGCGAGGTGGGCCTTCGGCAAGCCTGCATGAAACCTGCCGGGCATGAATGTTAAGGTCTTTCTGTCGCCGGCCTGGGCGGCGGGAAGGAGTGACAATGACCCGCGGCAGAAGCTCCCGCGTTCCCGCCATCGGTGAAGCACGCTCCCGTTTTGAGCAATGGAGGCAGACCCGGCAGGGAAAAGCCCGCATCCCTGGCGAGTTGTGGTCGGCGGCCATCGAGATGGCCCGCCGGGATGGCGTCCATCGGACGGCCACCGCGCTGCACCTGGATGGCGGCAAGCTGAAACGGCGCATGGTGGCGTCGGACGCGGTTTCCAGTACGATACCGCCGGCGTTTGTGGAACTGATGGCGCCCGGTACTTCCGGCCTGCCCGAGTACACACTCGAACTGGAAGGCCACAAAGCTCCAAATCCTTCCTCCTCGCCGACTTTTTCAATCACCACGATCTTGCCCATTTTCCACATACTCAAAGCCCGAACGCTGGAAGATTATGAAACTATGACATCTCCATCATTAATATCCCGGTACATCATGGAATCTCCGCGAATCCGGGCCGCGGATAGATCTAGATAGCGGCCCTGATGCCGTGGCTAAACTCATCTTCCGGAGGCAACTCAAGGTGTTGCTCAATGGAATCGATCGATGGGGGCAAGAACGGCCCGCCGGGAATATCTCCGAAGGGGCTAAGCCAACGTCGTACTGCTGGTACTAAAAAGAGGGGCTTCAACCTCCCGGGTGTAGTCGCACGGCCACCGCCGGTAGCGACCAGACGCCGGTCTCTATTGTTTCGGTTCACTGGGGTCTCCGCGCCCGCACAACCTTGAGGCTCGCCCGACTCCGGCCGCAGGGTCGCTGGTCTCTAGCCATCGGTCCTTCGCGTCCTGCGCCAGTCAAGCTCTCCAATGGGTAATTCGAGCACCGCGCATCCTTGCCGAAAGGACACGGTAGCCTTGGGCATCTCCCGATTGGTCCGCCACCGTCACCCCCGCCGGGCCTCGATGCGGGTCGATAGGAAGCGCCTCACCGCGTGGTCCTTTTTGATGGCCACAGCCCATGGCGCCGGATTGATGGTGCTGCCCCATATTTCTGCAGATGACTGCGACGGCCCAGGCCGCCGGCGAAGCCGCCGGGCATCACGTCCACCCAGGAACGGCAACTGCGTCAGGACCCCTTGCCGGACTGCTCGCCACTTTGGTCCATGGCGCCGGTCATCTCAGTGTGACCGCAGGCGCCGCGTGGATCGTGTACGAAAAGCTGGGGGTTGGGTTGCTGCGGCGGGCCTGGATTAACATCGATCTCATCTGGGCCGGCGCACTGATCGCAACGGGGTTTCTTACCGTACTGATGTAAGCCCAGGGGCGATGTTTCATGGTAGACTCGACTCTGCGCAAAAGGAGGAAGCTAAACGATGCCTTACCAAGTCGAAGGCCGGCTTCTCGAAGTATGCACCTGCAACGTTGTCTGTCCTTGCTGGCTCGGTGAAGATCCCGATGGCGGTACCTGTGAGGGCTTGCTGGTTTGGGCCGTGGATAAGGGTACAGTGAACGGCACGGATGTGTCGGGTCACGTGCTTGGGATCCTGGCCCACATTCCCGGCAACATTCTAAGGGGCAATTGGAAGGTTCGCGTCTATGTAGACGACCAGGCGTCGGCGGCGCAGATGGATGCCTTGCTCGGCGTCTGGACCGGCAAGCTCGGCGGCCCGGTCGCCGACATGGCGAAGCTCGTCGGTGAAGTCTTGTCTGTCGAGCAGGCGCCGATCACGTTTGCCGTGAAGGGCGCGGATGCAACTCTCAAGATTGGCCCGTCGATTGAGGCGAGTATCGCTCCCGTCAAGGGCGCCGGCGGCCTGCCGACGGCGATGCAAGACGCGGTCTTCAGTACCATTCCCGGCTCTCCCGCCTACGTGGGAAAGGCGTCGCAGCTTCGGGTGAGCGTCCCGAACTTCCAGATCGACCTTAAGGGCCACAGCGCTGTTTCGACCTCTTTCCGATTCACCGGCTAGTACCGCCAAATGATACTCTCCGCGCTCCGCGCAGAGGCGCCCGCCGCGGTCGAGCGCTGGGCCGTCGTGATCGTGGTGGGACTGCTGGCCGCTGCCGCCTGGGTCGCGCTGTGGCTTTCCAGCGCTTCCGGTCTGCATCACCTTCACCACCTGAGTGCCGCGACTGTAGCGACCGCACGCTTCCAGTTTTTCTTTGCCGCAACCTGGACGGTAATGACGGTGGCGATGATGTTGCCTGCCAGCCTTCCGGTCATCGCCACCCTTCACGCATTGGCCAGCGAGCGTTCCGACCGCCTGTGGCTTGTCGCGCTCACCGTCCTTGGTTACCTGATGGTCTGGATTTTTTTCGGCGCTCTGGTATTGACCGGCTATCTGTCGTGGCAGTGGCTTCTGGCATCCAGTCCCTGGCTTGCCGGGCGCTTGCCGGCGGGAGCTCCGCTCCTGCTGCTACTTGCCGGCGCCTTTCAGTTCAGCTCTCTCAAGTACAAGTGCCTGGAAAAATGCCGCTCCCCGTTCAGCTTCGTCATCGAGCACTGGCAGGGACGCCGCGAGCGCTGGCAGGCCTTTCGACTCGGAATCGATCACGGTGTCTTTTGTGTGGGTTGTTGCTGGGCGCTGATGTTGTTGATGTTCGCGGTAGGGGCCG
>JBGPKH010000054.1:0-24295 GCA_041485845.1 Bryobacteraceae bacterium | reverse complement strand
GTTGCAGTTGCGGCATCCTTCTCTCTTAAACCTTTTGCCGTCCACTCCGCAAATACATTTCCGGCTCATTCTGTTTTCACCGACTGTGAGAAATTACTGGGCGAGATCAGGAGTTCTGACCTAAGGGTTGACGACCGCTCCCTCACGGCCGCGGCTCCGAAACCGCACGGATTATGGATTGAGGCTAGAATGGAAACATCCATATTTTAGAGGGTGCTCGCACATGTTTCGTAAAGCCCGAATTGTCTTGTTCCTTGCGGCCGTTCCGTTTCTTGCCTCCGCTCAACAGGCGCTAACCGGGACGATTACCGGCAGCATTACGGACCCTTCCGAAGCCGCCATCCCTTTCGACCAACGTGCGAACGGGAAAGTTCAACTTCGCCGCGGCAACGGGCGCGTTTACGGCGGCGACCAATTTCGGGACGTACGCCAGCCAGACGCTGGACAACCGGATTCTGCAAGTCTCGGGGAAGATCGTGTTCTAAACGAACTGGCCGGCCGGGAGTACCACACCCGGCCGGCCCTCGGCAGCGGCCCCGATCGCTTCCCGTGCGCCTGAGCGCTATCCGGGGCGACGGAGGCTCACGTCAAACGCTGCCGGTCAGCTTAGTCCATTCCAGACGTCTCGATTATACGCCAGAATCAGACCGGTGTATCCGATTCTCTGTGCGGCTGCGCACACTTTGGCGGACGGCAATAAGAAATTACGATACCGTCTATAGAAAGTTCCGTTTTTGGGCCTCCAAGTCGATAGGGGAGAATGGGTGAATCGGCGGTTTGGTAAAGTTTACCCATGGAATCCCCGTTTCGGCTCCGTGCCCTGTCACTGTTTCTGATACCGGCGGCTCTGTCTGCGCAGGCGGGCGCGGACGTGCAATCGAGACTTGCGGCGGTCGAAGAGGCTACGAAGTCGGCACAAAGCGCCGGAGACAACGCCTGGATGCTGGTGAGCGCCGCGCTGGTCCTGATGATGACGGGCCCCGGGCTGGCCCTCTTTTACGGCGGCCTGGTGCGGCGCAAGAACGTGCTGGGCACCATGATGCACAGCTTCATCCTGATGGCCGTAGTGACGGTGATCTGGGCGGTGGTTGGGTACAGCCTGGCGTTCGGCGGATCTTCGCCCTTCATCGGGGACCTGCACTTCGCGTTTCTCAACAACGTGGGCAGCGCGCCCAACCCGGACTACGCCGGCACCATCCCGCAACAGACCTTCATGATCTACCAGTTGATGTTCGCGATCATCACCCCGGCGCTGATCTCGGGCGCGTTCGCCGAGCGGATGAAGTTCAGCGCCATGCTGCTGTTCACCGTTTTGTGGAGCCTGCTGGTGTATTTCCCGATGGCCCACATGGTGTGGGGAAAGGGCGGATTGCTCAATGCCTTTCTGGGCGGCAAGATTCCCTGTTTCGATTTCGCCGGCGGCACGGTGGTGCATATTACGTCGGGAGTTTCCGCGCTGGTCTGCGCGCTCTACCTGGGGAAACGGATGGACTTTCCCGGATCCACGCTCAAGCCGCACAACCTGGTGATCAGTTTCATCGGCGCGTGCCTGTTGTGGGTGGGCTGGTTCGGGTTCAACGCGGGCAGCGCGCTGGCCGCTTCGGGGCTGGCCACCAGCGCGTTTGTGGCGACGCATTTCGGCGCGGCGGCGGCGACGCTGGGCTGGATCGCCGCGGAATGGATGGAGAACGGCAAGCCCAGCGTGCTGGGCGGAATCTCGGGGTGCGTAGCGGGGCTGGTGGCGATCACGCCAGCCTCGGGATTCGTCAAGCCTTTCCCGGCGCTGCTGATCGGGCTCTGTGCGGGCGTGGTTTGCTACCTCATGGTGACGCGCGTGAAGGCTAAGTTCCGCTACGACGACGCGCTGGACGCTTTCGGGGTCCACGGCGCCGGCGGAACGCTGGGCGCCATCCTCACCGGCGTTTTCGCCACCAGCGTGGTGAACACCAATTTGAAGGACGCCGCCGGGAAGACGATGCCCCTGGGGATGGTGGACGGCAACGGCGGGCAGGTGATGAATCAGCTCATTGGTTGCGCCATCGCCTGGGGCCTGGCGATTGTGGGAACTCTGATCATCCTGAAGATCTGCGACATGACACTGGGGCTGCGCGTCCGCAAGGAGGAGGAGAGGGAAGGCCTGGACCTGAGCATGCACGGCGAAGAAGGGTATATATTCGAGTCGTAGGAACCCCATGAAAAAGATCGAGGCAATCATTCAGCCGTTCAAGCTCGACGAAGTGAAAGAAGCGCTGAAAGCCATCGGCATCGACGGCATGACCATCACCGAGGTCCGCGGCCACGGCCGTCAGAAGGGCCACAAGGAGGTGTACCGCGGACAGGAATACAACGTCGATCTGCTGCCGAAGGTGAAGCTCGAAATGGTGGTCCCCTCCAACCGCTTCGACGAAGTGGTCAAGACCCTGACCGGCGCCGCGCGCACGGGAAAGATCGGCGACGGCAAGATCTTCGTTTACGACGTAGCCGAAGCGATCCGGATTCGAAACGACGACCGTGGTGAATCGGCCCTCTAGCGATTCCGCGACTTCCCTCGCGGAGCGCACCGCGCAGGTGGACCACCTGGTCCTCGGAACCGCCGTGGACCTGGTTGCCGCGCCGGGCATCGCGGTACTCGCGGTGGGCGGTTACGGCCGGCGCCAGTTATTTCCGTATTCCGACGTCGATCTGCTGCTGCTGTTCGAATCGGACCGTCTGGTTTTGGCCCACAAGGAGGCCATCGCCTGGTTTCTCCAGCGGTTGTGGGATTCCGGCTTGCGCGTGAGCCACTCGGTGCGAACCCCGCTGGAATGCACGGAGGTACACGACCTCAACATCGAGCTGGATGTCAGCCTGCTCGACCAGCGCTTCCTGTCGGGCGACCGCGTGCTTTACGCCGAACTCGCGCGCCGCCTGCCGCGGTTCATCCACTCCAGCCGCGAGGCGCTGATCCGCAACCTGGCGCAACTGACTCGCGAACGCCACTCGAAGTACGCCGGCACGTTTTACCACCTGGAGCCCAACGTCAAGGATACTCCGGGCGGCCTGCGCGATTTCCAGCTCGTCTGCTGGCTCGAAAAGCTGCACCAGACCGGCGAAGAACCCGGCCCCGCGCTGCAGGAGGCCTTCCAGCACTTCGCGCGGCTGCGCTGCTTTCTGCATGGGCAGTCCGGGCGCGACCACAACGTGCTCTCTTTCGAGGCGCAGGACGCGATCGCCGAACAATGGCGAGAAGGCGACACCGCGGAGCTGATGCGCGAGTATTACCGCTACTCGCGCACCATCTACCGCGCCGCCATTCATTCGCTCGAAGCCAACGAGGCCCAGTCGAGCGCGCTGTTCGCGCAGTTCCGCGACTGGCGCGCGCGGGTCTCCAACGCCGAGTTCAGCGTGCATCGCGAGCGCGCCCATTTTCGCGCTCCGCAGCAACTGGAGGTGGAGCCCGAGCTGGTACTGCGACTGTTTGAATTCGTAGCGCGACACGGCATCCGCCTCTCGTTCGAAGCCGAGCAGCGCATCGACGCGCGCATCGAGGCCTTGCGCGCCTATTTCGCGGAGCCGCGGACCAGTTGGCCCGCCCTGAGCCAGATCCTCCCGCTGCCGCACGCGGCATTGGCCGTGCGAGCGATGCACGAAACCGGTGTTCTCTCCGCGCTCTTCCCCGAGATGGAGCGGATCGAGTGCCTGGTGGTGCGCGACTTCTACCATCGTTACACGGTGGACGAGCACACGCTGGTGGCGTTGGAGAATCTGCGCAACGCGAGGGGCTCCTACGCCGGACTGCTGGCCGAGGTGCGGCAGCCATCCGTGCTGGCGTTCGCGGTGCTGTTCCACGATTCCGGCAAGGGCACGGTAGGAGAAGGGCACGTGGACGCCTCCGAGCGCCTGGCGCGCGGGGCCATGGCGCGCATCGGGATGCCGGCGCAGGACCGCGAGACCGTCCTCTTCCTGATCCGCAAGCACCTGGACCTTTCCTCCGTCATGCAATCGCGGGATGTCTTCGATCCGCAAACCATCCGCGACGTGGCGCACGAGATGGAGACGGTGGAGCGGCTCAAGGCACTCACGCTGCTGACGTATGCGGACATCAGCGCGGTGAATCCCGGCGCCATGACGCCCTGGCGCGCCGCGCAGTTATGGCAGCTCTACCTGGCGGTCTATAACGAGCTGACGCGGGAGCTGGAAACCGAGCGTATCGAGTCGCTGCCGGCGGGTCCGCCGGAACGGGTCGCATTCCTCCGGGGCTTCCCCATGCGCTACCTGCGCACGCACACGGAGGCCGAAATCGGCGAGCACATGGCGCTGGAAGAGAGTAGCCGGAAGCGCGGGTTGGCGGTGGAGGTGCGCGCACTGGAATCGGTCTGGCAGATGACGCTGGTGGCGGCGGATCGTCCGGGACTGTTCGCTTCGATTGCCGGGACGCTGGCGGCGTTCGGCATGAACATTCTGAAGGCGGAAGCGTTTGCCAACCGGCGCGGCGTGGTGCTGGATACTTTCACCTTCGCCGACCCGTCGCGCACGCTCGATCTGAATCCATCGGAGGTGGACCGCCTGCGGAGTACGGCCGAGCGGGTGATCGCAGGCAAGACCGACGTGAAGGATCTGCTGCGCAGCCGTCCGAAACCGACGCTGCCGAGCCGCAAGGCGCGGATTCCCGCGGCGGTATCGTTCAACTCGGAGGCCAGCGACACGGCGACGCTGGTGGAGATCGTGGCGGAAGACCGGCCCGGGCTGCTGTACGATCTGGCATCGGCGATTTCGTCGAACGGGGGCAATATCGAGGTGGTGCTGATCGACACGCAGGCGCACAAGGCGATCGACGTGTTTTATGTGACGGCGGAGGGCAAGAAATTGCTTCCGGCGAAGCAGGAGGTTTTGGGCGAGGCTTTACGGCGGGCTTGCGGGGGGTAAGAGGACAGGCCGGGAGGCCTGTCCTACGGGAATGGCCGACTCGCGCGTGACGTGTCCGGTCAGTCCTTCCTCGAGGGTGATATTGTACTTCTCCAGAGTCAGTCCCAACACCTGGTCGAGGGCCGTCTTCGCGCGGGCGTAGGAGGTCAGTGCATTCACCTCGGAAAGCTGGGCTGCGATGAGCGCGCGCTGGTCGGTCATGATGACGTAGAAGGTACGGACTCCGGCCGACTTCTTTTGTTCGGCTGCGAGTAGCTGCTCCTGCAGGATGCGGCGGTCCCTGGCGGTGGCATATCGCGCGCGGGCCTGCTGGAGCGCGCTCATGCGCGCAGCCACGTCCACCACGATCTGATTGGTGTCGCGTTGACCACTGAGCTTGGATTGCTGGAATTGGAGTTGGTCGATGGCGTAATCGGCTTGCGACTGGCGGTTTCCAAGGGGCGCTGAAAAAGTCACCGACACCTGGTTGTTAGGGAAGTTCCGGCGAAAGATCTGGCCGAGCGCCGTGCCGTAACCACCGACGAAATACGGATTGGCGCCTTCCCGATTGGGCGTACCCGCCACACCGCGGTTGGAGGTGAACGCGTTGACCCGCAGGCTCGGCAGGAGCGGGTTGGTGGTGCCGGCCAGGTTGATCTCCGCCATTTCGTCGTTGAACTTCGACACGGCCACATCCGGCCGCTTGGCCATCGCGGTTGCCACCAAGTCCCGCAACGGGGGCAGTTCCTCCGTGCCGGGGATTTCGATGCGATCGACCGGAACGATCTCGGCGGACTCCAGAATGGGATCCTCCGTATGGCTCAATGCCTCCTTCAACAGGATCGACCGGTTGCGCAGGTTGTTCTGCGCGATGACGACGTCCTGGCGGCGGCTGGCGAACTCAGCTTCGGCGCGGGGGAGGTCGACTCCCGCGATGGCGCCCGCGGCGATCTCGTACTTGGTGTCGTCACGAAACTTCTGTGTGATCTCGAGCGCGTGCCGCCTCTGGGCCAACTCCTCGCGGGCACTCACCAGGTCCCAATAGGTATTGACGACACTCACCACCATGTTGAGTAACTGCGCGCGGAACTGTTCACGGGCGACAGCGGCGCCGATGTTCGCGCGGCGAATGTCGCGGTTGTTGAGCGAGATACCGAAGCCCTGGAGAAGGGGCTGGGAAATCGAGAGATCCATGTGCGGGGCCACGGCGGGATTCAGGAGGTTGCTGGGCGAGTTTTCCTTCAAATACTGTTCGAAGCCCTGGAACTGCACGGTGCCGCCGGTGAGCAGCCCTTGCTGGACCACGCTGTTGTAAGTGTGTACTCCGTCAACCAAGGCGGTGGTCTGGCTCAAGGTCGTGTTGGCCTGTGGCCGGGTCAAATGGGAGAAGCTCACCGTGCTTTGTAGAACGGGGTCGAGATTCGGCGTGGCCTGCCCGACCTGTTGAATGGTAGCCCCACCGCCACCGCCGCCGCCGCCACCGCCGCCACCGCCGCCCACGCCCGCGCTCTGCGCGCTGCCGCTCACGCCCAACCCGGCGCTCACGCTGGAGATCTGCGCGCTGCCGCTCAGCACGCCGCGGTAGGTGCCGCCGGCTTTGGCGCGCTCCAGGCCGGCGCCGGCCAGGATCGGTCCATAACGGCTGATTTCGAGGTTCAGATTGTTCTCGATGGCGAGCGCGATGGCATCCTGCACGGTCAGGTAGAGATTGCCGGCGCGGATCAGGCCGTACAGCCGCGTCGAGTTGGTCAAGCGGATAGGAGCAACCGCGGGCGCCATATAGGTTCGGATGGGCGCCATGATCTGGGGCCGTATGATGTAAGGCTGGTCCTGCGCGCCGGCAAGCGAAACCAGGCAGGTCCAGACGCCGAACGCGCGTGCCAGTTCGCGGGCGCTCACTTGGAGACCTCCAGTTTATTGGCGGGCGGGACGCCAGGCGGGATGAGGGATTCGCGCTGCACGTGGCCAGAGACGGCTTCTTCCATGGAGATATGGTTGACGTCGAGGGTGCGGCCCAAGGCCAGGTCAAACCCGATCTTGGCGTGCGTGTAGTTGGCCATGGCCTGGACTTCGCCGTCCTGGGTCACGCCCAAGTCCTTCTGCGCCTGAATCACGATGGCGACGCTGCCCACGCCGGCCTGAAAACGTTTCTGCTCGGCTTCGAGAGTCTGTTCGGCGAGGACACGGGTAGCGACGGCGGTCTCGTAGCGCGAGCGGGCCTGCTGGAGCCCGATGAGGCTGGTCTTGACCTCGACCCGAACCTGGTTGACGGCGCGCTGCAACTGGAGCTCCTTCTGCCGGACCTGGAGTTGATCGGTCACGTAGTCGGCCTGTGCGGTCCGGTTGCGGAACGGGATGTTGAGCGAGATACCGGCGGAATAGTCGGGGAAATTGCGGCGGAGAATCTGCGAGAAGACATTGCCGTTCCCACCGACGAAATAAGCGTTGATCGCGCCGCCGTAGAGCGGGTTTCCGGGACCGCTCAGGCCATGGTTGGTAAAGTCGGCGAATGCCTGCAGGTTCGGCAACAACCCGTTCTTGTTCCCCTTGAGCATGATTTGCGAGCTCTCGAGATTGATCTTGCTTTGCTCGATCTCCAGGCGATGATCCAGGGCTTCCTGGATCAGGTCCTGCACCGGGCGCACCTCTTCCGTCTTGGGAACTTCGATGTGGTCGAGCGGAATGATATGCACATCGTCCAGCCACGTGTTCTGAATGCCGTTGCGGTTCAGGGCATTCTTGAGGACGATCTCCTGCTGCAGTACATTGGTCTGGGCAATCAGGAGGTCCTCCTTGCCGGAGGAGACTTCGGCCGCCGCGCGAGTCACTTCAATGCCCGCGAGCGCGCCGATCGCCACCTGCTTCTTGTTTCCCTCGTACAGGTTCTGCGCGGTTTGGAGCGCCTGCTCTTTGATGCGCACCGCTTCGTTGAAACTCACCAGGTCCCAGTAGAGGTTGAGCACCGCGGAAACCGTGGTGGCGACCTGGAGCTTCACCTGGATATCGGTGTACTTCTGAGCGTTTTTCGCAACTTTGATATCACGGCCATTGACACTGGGGCTGAATCCCTGGAGCAGCGGCTGCGTGACGTATACATCGAAATTCCCGCTCAGTGACGGATTCAGGAGAAAGTTGGCGCTGTTGTAATAGTTCCGGCTGTTGGACACGGTGAATTGTACGTACGTGCCAGTGATGAAACTCTGCCCGTACTGAAGGCCGAAACCGCGGTAGCTGTTGGTTAGCGCCGTGGTTCCGGTGAGGAGTGTATTGGTCTGTGGAGTGGTGTTGTGCCCGATGAGGAACTGCCCGGCAATGTAGGGATCGAGAGCGGGGGTGCTGGGCCCGACCTGGGTTACGACTCCGCCGCCCGCACTTATGCCTGTGCCGCCTAACAGTCCGGCGCCGCTGGTGCTGATTCCCGCGGTGCTGACGCTGACGGGCCCGGCAGCCACCGCCGTGTCGATGGGCCGCAGAAGAGTGCCGGCTTCCGCGCGGCGCAGGTTTTCGCTCGCCAGAAAGGGGGAATAACGCTGCACCGCGATATCGAGGTTGTTTTCCAGAGTGAGCGCAATCACGTCCTGGACACTCAAGTACAGGTTGCCGCCGCGGACGAGCTGCTCCAGCCGGGGCGTGTTCACGAGCTTCGGCGGCGGAACGACGCGCTTCTCCATATGGAACGGCCGGAGGAGAGGGCCCACCACGGACGGCGGCTTGGGCATCTCGATGGAGACCTCCGGCTTCGCGAAGGACTGGGCGAAAGCGGTGGAAACCGAAGCCCCCAGGAGCACTACGAGACAGCTTCGGAAGAACTTGATTCGATTTGCTGGATTCCTCTTCATGAAAAACGCCTCTAGCGAGCCGCGGCGCGGCACACGCGGGAGTCGCGGGAACAGTTTTGCCACGGGCGGCAAAGGGTAGGGTGCAATCCCGCTTCCACGCGGAATCGGGGACAAGCCCCAGTCCTGCTAATGTTCTCGGCGTACGGAGGCAGCCTTGCGACCGGCCCGGGTGTTCGATTTTGAGACCGGCTGTTCGATTTCAGAACTCTTCAAAGTCTTCAAAAATGGTATAACCAACGCATGCGGAAAGTCCTGTTGGTCTTCGCTCTGGCGTCGATGGCGTGGGGGGCCGAATCGCGGCCCAAGGTGCGCGCGATTACGGCGTTCATCAACATCGACCCCAAGCAGTACACCGCCCAGTACGAAGACACCATGAAGTTCCTGAACGGCGCCCGCGAGGCTTATCGAAGCGCGGGGTTTGAAGTGGAAACGGTGCGCATCGTGACGCAGCCCTTCACGCGGTATACGGCCGGGATGAAGCGCGATGAAGCGCTGACGTTTCTCTCCAGGATCAACGAGCTGTCCGCGAAAATGGGATTCTCACCGAACATCGGGACGGCCATGGTGGGCGATGGCGACGACGCGTCATCGCTCGACATGCTGGCGCAGGCGCTCTCGACCACGAAGCTCAATGCGAGCCTGGTGGTGGCGGGCGAAGACGGCGTACACTGGCGGGCGATTCGCGAAGCTGCCAAGCTGATCAAGAACATCGCGCAGCGCAGCTCGCACGGGGGCGGCAATTTCAACTTCGCGGTGACCGCGATGGTCAAGCCTTACGGGCCGTTTTATCCGGGGGCGTACCATCTGGGCACGGGGCGCACGTTCGCGGTGGGGCTGGAAGGCGCCAACGTGGTGGCCGGCGTGTTCGCGCAGTATCATGACGCGCGCGAAGCGGAGAGGCAGTTGTCGGCGGCGCTGGCGAAGCACCTGCGCGATGCCGAGGCGGTGGCCACCAAAGTGGCGTCGAGCAGCGGGTGGACGTACGCGGGGATCGATCCGACGCCGGCGCCGCTGGGCGACGTGTCGATCGGGCGCGCCATCGAGTTGTTCACCCGCGGGCCGTTCGGCACGAGCGGCACCATGACGGCTGCCGGGATCATCACGCGGGCGGTGCAGTCGGTCCCGGTCAAGCGCACCGGATACTCGGGCCTGATGGTGCCGATTATGGAAGACAACGTCCTGGCGAAGCGTTGGGCGGAAGGCACGTATAACATGGATTCGCTGCTGGCCTACTCCGCGGTGTGCGCGGGCGGGCTCGACACGGTGCCGTTGCCGGGAGACGTCAGCGAAGAGAAGATCGCGCGCATCATCGGGGACGTCGCCACGCTGGCGTACAAATGGAACAAGCCGCTGGCCGCGCGGCTGCTGCCGGTGCCGGGCGGGAAGGCGGGCGACAAGACGCAGTTCGACGATCCGCGGATGGCGAACACACTGATACAGGGACTGAAGTAGAAGTGAGTTCGTCAGCACAGCGCAGACCGCTCGCTTTGGTCGCGGCTCAGTATCAGAGGCGCGTTACTGAGCCGGCAGCAGGAGTTTTTCAACAACTTTTCAACAGGTCGCGCAGCCGTCACGGGGTTAACGCACAGAAAATAAACCGTATAATATCAGTGGAAAAGCTCTCCAACGCCTGGTCAAGACGCTTGCAGTCTGGCCGTCTTCAGACGCAGAATCATGGAGACAAGGAACGGGTTGATTGCCGAATACCCGATATTCGCATCATGGCTTGGCTCTTTGGCCTGCTTACGCAGGATAAGCCCTTGAAACTGAATGGGTTCCATTTGACAAGGCGGGAACTGGGCGGCTATGATGGATGGGTAACGAGAAGGAGGGCGGCTCTGTTGAGCTGCATCTGGTACGAGGACTTGCAACCACAAACTCGAGATTGAAAGCCTCGTTAATTCGGAACTCGCTTGAACGCTGGAATTAATGGACATGGATCTCTTCGACACTATTTCTCCAATAGACTACCGCTACTATGGAGACAGCCCAGACTTCTTTGCACGTCTCCAGCCTTATGTTTCCGAGAGAGCTAACATCGACTACCTGCTCCGGGTTGAGGTGGCACTCGCCAAGATGCTGGTGAAGTGGGGGGTGTGTCCAGACGATGTCGCCGATCAAGTTGAGCAGGCGAGTCGCAGTATCGCGGCTGACGAAGTCTATCAGGAAGAGCGGCGCGTACGTCACAACATCAGAGCTCTAGTGAACTGCATACGAAAACGTATTTCGCCTGGGGCACGCCCGTTTGTTCACCTTTTTGCAACCTCGGCCGATATCATGGACAGCGCAGCGGCGCTGCGGTATAAGGAGCTCGTCAGAGACGTACTTCTTCCGGATCTCATCCAATTGGAGAACCGGCTCATCACGCTCGCCAAGACGTACGCCGACCAGCCGCAAATTGGCCGAACGCACGGTCAGCACGCCGTGCCGACGACATTCGGCTATGCTATGGCCTTATATGTAAGCAGGATAGGCTCTCGCATCGAGGTCATAAACCGAGCACATCGAAACTTGCGCGGCAAGTTCTCCGGAGCGGTCGGCGCATTCAACGCGCTGTCAGTCTTTTGCCCTCACGATCCAGCTATCCTCGAATTGGAGCTTCTGGAGTCGCTTGGCCTGAAGCCCGTTGAGCCATCAGTGTCCTCCCAGATTGTCGAACCCGAATCTCTCACAGACTTGATCTACAGTGTCATCTCTTGTTTCTCGGTTCTCGCCAACCTTGCCGACGATATGAGGAACCTTATTCGAAGTGAAATTGGTGAAGTCGCCGATAAGTATAAGGACGAGGAAGTGGGTTCTTCCACGATGCCCCACAAGATGAATCCGAAGAATTTTGAGAACGTCAAAAGCCTCTGGAAAGAGTTTATGCCCAGGATGACAACGGTCTTCATGGACCAAATCTCCGAGCATCAGAGGGACTTGACCAATTCAGCTTCCGGCAGGTTTATTCCTGAGCTGTTTACCGGGTTTTGCTACGCCACGATGAGAATGAATGACGCCCTGGCGAAGATTCAACCCAACAGACAGCGCATGGAGGAGAACCTGGAAAACAGCAAGCAGCACGTTGTCGCGGAGCCGCTTTACATAGTCCTCGCTCTTAACGGTTATCCCGATGCTTACGATACGGTGATGCATCTCTCCAGAGAATCGCGGAGGACCGGCACCACGCTGATTGAATTGGCCAGGCAGAAACGGGAACTCGCGCCGTATTTGTCAAATCTGAAGCCACACACTCAAGAAATTCTCAACGACCCGGCTACGTATGTAGGCGCCGCTCCCGATCGCACAGTTGCTGTATGCGATTACTGGGAACCGGTATGCGATACCTTGATCCGCAGCCTTCAAGTTGAAACTGAAGCGGCACAACAGTTGCGCCGGGGCAATAAAGTGCAATCTTCAAGCAACGGTCGAATTGTCTAGCCGGCTGCCAGCAAGGACACCCACGGGTGGGATCCACTCTGCACGCCGAAAGGAGGAGATTGCGCCGGGTCATGCAGAGTTGACGCACGCGGCAGTTCGGCGTTGAGGTTTCAACCTGCCGCGGCCAGCTCGATCTGGAAGGTGGCGCCCTTGCCGGGCTGGCTCTCTACCGAGATGCGGCCTTTGTGGTCGCTGATCACGGATTGCACGATCGCCAGGCCGAGGCCCGTACCGTGGGTCTTGGTGGTGTAGTAGGGGGTGAAGAGGCGCGCGCACTCTTCGGGGGTGAGGCCCTGGCCGGTGTCGGAGACTTCCAGGCGAATGCCGGCGGGGAGCGCCGCGGTGCGCACGGTGAGGGCGCCGCCCTCGGGCATGGCGTCGATGGCGTTCAGAATCAGGTTGCGCAACACGCGCATCATCTGCTCGGGATCGGCACGCACCAGCGGCAGGCGCGGATCGAACTCGGTCTTCGCCTGGACGCGCGCCTGGGCGAGCTGCGGTTCGAAGAGCCTGAGGGCTTCGTGCGCCAGGTGGTTGAAGTTCACGGACTGCAACTCGGGCGCGGGCATTTTGGCGAAATCGCTGAAGCGGCCGACGATCTGCTTCAGGGTGGCCAACTCGGCGAGCAGGGTGGCGGCGCCCTCGCGGAAGACTTCATCGAACTGGTCGGGGTAGCTTTCGCGCGCACGCTGCATGTTCTCGACGGTGATCTGCAGGGGAAACAGCGGGTTCTTCAGCTCGTGCGCCAG
Organism: Bryobacteraceae bacterium; assembly: GCA_041485845.1. GTDB lineage: Bacteria > Acidobacteriota > Terriglobia > Bryobacterales > Bryobacteraceae > OMOG01. The sequence goes on along the minus strand of JBGPKH010000054.1, from coordinate 11,403 downwards.
GCGGCGGGCGAGCTCGCGCCAGGCGGCTACACGCTCGGCCTGCACGAGGCGCTCGCGCTGCCCCACCAGCTCGTGCGTCATGCGATTGAAGGCGCGCGCGAGTTGGCCGATCTCGTCGCGGGAAGTAGTTTCGACGGTGGCGCCCCAGTTGCCCGCGGCCACCTTGGCGGCGCTTTCGGCGAGTTGGCGCACCGGGCGTGTGACACGGGCCGAGGCCCACCAGCTCAACGCAATTCCGAGCAGCATGCCGCCGGCGGCGACGAAGATGCCGATGCGCCGCAGCGACGTTTCCAGCTCCACCAGCTCGCGGCGGGAACTGCCGACCAGCAGGACCGCCAGGAGATTGTCCTGGTAGCCGGGGAGGGGAAGCGCATGGAAGATTTCGGCGCCGGCGCCCCGGCCGATGGTTGCGGTTAGCTCGCGCTTCTGGCGCAAAGTCTGTTCGATGAGCGGTTGCAGGTTCGGCAGGCCGGCGAACTGCCCCACATCGAGATTGCGGTAGAGGAGGACGCGCATGCCGGCGGGAAGAACCAGGGTGGAGAGGAAGTTCTTGTCGAGCTGCTGGCCACCGGCGACGTAGAGCGTGCGGTCGGCCACGTTGCGAGCCGCCACGGCAACCAGGGAGAGGGTGACGCCCTCCGGGAGCTCCTCGCGCTTCAGAAAGGCGCCGAGGGATTTCCAGTCGGCGCCGGTGGCGAGCCACGCTTCTTTGTAGCCGAACCGCGCGGGCCACTCGGCGGAGGAAATAATGGTGCCATCGGCGGCCACGAGCTGAAGCAGGTCGAGGCCCTGGGTGGAGGCCAACTGCGCGGCTACGTCGACGTAATCGCCATAGTCGGACGCGATGGCGATGGTGGTGGCGATGCCGGAGTTGGCGATGCGCATGACGGCGCGGGCGATCTCCTCGCGGCGGCGGGCAAACTCCTGGCGGAATTGCGCCACCAGGACCTCGACGCGCTGCGCCTCCACGCGCTCGAAGGCTTCGCGAGTGCTTTTGGAGACTTGCCAATCCACGACACCGACTGAAGCGACGACCGTCAAGGTGAAGATGAGCAGCAGGCGGGTGCGGAAGGTCATGGCTGAACTACCCAGGATGTTTTCGAAACGCAGGTCTCCGAGTGACAGACGACAAAAACCGATCGTCTGTCCCACCTCTGATTTGACAAAAATGGGTATCCACTTGACTCAGCCGACCGCCAGGCATAGCGGCAGGTCCTGGCCAAAACCACAAGCTGTTGTGCGTAGCTGAGTCAAATGGATACCCAGTTTGACAAAAATGGCCCCACATTGTCATGGCCGGTCTACCCAGAGGTTTTCGAAGCGCCATTCACCGAGCGGTGTGATGCCAAGTCCGCCCTTTACCCGCGGGTTCACGCCGTAGACGTCCGGGAGATGGAACAGGGGAATGACGCGGAAGCCATCGAGGAGGTTGCGCTCGGCTGCGTAGAGGGCTTCCGGCGAATCGCTGCGCGGCGGGTCGGGAAGGGCGAGTGCGGCGGCCAGCGCGGAGAGGGCGCGGGCGGGGTCCGATGAGGCGATACGCGCTTCGATGAGGCGGAGGTCGGCGATGGAACTCAGCGGGGCAACCGAAAGGATGAGGCCGGCATCGCGGGCATTGAGCGCGATGCGGTCGGCGATGCGGCGGTTGGCCGGGTCGGGCACGGCGAGCGAGAGGGTGCGGGCCGGAGCCGGTAGGGTGGCGAGGAGGGATCGGGCGCGGGCGGCGTTCTGGGTGACGGGAAAGAGAAACGCGTATCCCGAGAGCCACTGCGGGAGCAGGCCACCGGAGACCTCGCCCTGGCGTTGCAGCAGCACGTTGTGAATGGCGGAGCGGTCCACGGCGAGGGCGAGCGCCTCGCGGATGCGCGCATCTTCGATGCGCCGGCCGAAGACCAGGATGAGGAGACGCACAGGCGCGGACGACCACACCTTGCGAGCGGGTGCGGCGCGGCGCGATTCGTTGGCGTCGAGCTCCACCAGGTCGGCCTTGCCGAGGTCGAGATCGATGGATTGGTCGGCGAGCCGGCGGGCCATCTGGATTTCGATCGCGTCGAGAAAGGGGCGGCCGCCGGGAGCGTTGTCATCGGCGGTGTAGACGGCGTGGCTCGGCGCTTCCCACAGGGTAGGAGCGAAGGCGGGAGGGAGTTGCGCGAGGTTGCGGCCAGTCTGCGGAGGGTCGGGGACTTCGACGGATTCACGGATCTCGATGCGCAGCGTTCCGCCGTAGTGCGGGCGCGTGGCGGGGAAAGCGGCGACGGCGAGAAGGGCCATCAGCCAACGCCAGCGCCTACGAGCACGAGATGGTGAGGGTATAGGACTCATATTTGCCTGTGGCGAGATTGCGAACGATGGCCATGGCGGCGGCGCCGCCGGAGGACCAGAGCGCGACGACCGGGCCGGGAAACTCCGCGGGAGCTGTGAGTGCCGCAGGCGCGCGGTCCACGATGGCGAAGGCTTGGACGGCGTCCAGGACGGTCCCGTCGCCGGGTCGTGTGGCGAGCACCTGCGATCCACCGCCGCAGCGCGCGCCGGCGCCTGCGAGGTCGCTGCCCCAGGCGGCAGAGAGGGCGCCGAGCGGGTCGAGCGTGGCGTCGAACATTTGCGTGCGGCCGTCCACCATCGCCAGCAGCCACAGGGTCCGGCCCTGTTCCTCTACGGCAGCGGCGGAATAGAAAGGCGCGATGGTTTTGCGCTGGCCGGATTGCGAGGTCACGCGGCCGTCGAAGTAGTTGCGCGCCGGAGCGAAGGCGCCCAGCAGCAACGCGCGGCTGCCGGATTCGAGCACCCAGGCCTCTTCGCTGGGCCGGCAGGTCAACGAGAGGCCGGGGTCGAGAGCGGCGTCGACCGTGCCGCCGCACAACATCCCGGGCAGATATGCCTGAACGGTGGCGGAGTTCAGGCGCAGGCGGCCGCGGAGGTCGCGAGGCCATGGCCGGGCGGGCGCCAGCGGGACGGAGTGCTTCGCGGTCCATTGCGCGGCCTGGCGGGTGTAGAGCGTGAGCCTGGAAGGCGAAAGCACCAGCATGGCGCCGGCGGGAAAAGCGACGTCGAGCATGGGCTCGTCCTGTTCCCACACCAGATTCTTTTCGAGCGTGATGGCGGGCGCGGTGAGCGACAGCGGGCCAGTGCGCTTCCAGGAGGCGATCCATACCTGGCGGTCGTCGCCCTTGCGCAGTTCTTCCACCAGCAGGTACTGCGTCCGGTTCTCGGAGAGCGTGAGGCGCGCTTCGAACGGAGCCGGAGGGGTCCCCGCCGCGTCGCTGAGGCGGCCGCCGGACTCTTTGAGCGCCGCTTCAAACGCCGCTCGAGCCTGGTTCCATTCCGCGGGCCCGAGCGAGGAGACGTTGCGCCAAATGACGAGTAGCGTTTCGCCCTTGCCTGCCAACGCGACCGTTTTCCGCGCCAGCTCGCGCGCGGCGCTGTTCGCGTCTTCATCTGCTGTAGCGGCTGTAGCGGCCGGCGGGATGAAGAACAGGAGCGCGGAGAGAACCGCGTGCCATCCCTTCACGGCTGCGATCATAGCATATCGCGGCGAGCTTTCCCGGTTGACGTGCCGCCGGATGTTGACGGGCCAGACGTCACGAGCCGGATGACGCCGCGCAGGCAGCTTCGCGCGGCCAGGAACGAAATCGGAAAGGTAATGGCAGCCATCATCACACAGCCGAGAATGTTGTCCATGATGGTCCTCCGTTACTGAGCGTTGGGCGACGCGGCCTGGGGGGCGGTCTGGGCCACCAGCACGGGGCCGAAGATCTGGTCCGACTCGGGCGTGCGCTCGCCGACCAGCTCCACGGAGTCGCCGATCGACACCATCTCGAACAACTGCTCGACATCGCGATTGCGCATGCGGATGCAGCCATGGGACACGTTGCGGCCGATGGAGGCGGGGTTGTTGGTGCCGTGGATGCCGTAGCCCTTGAGGCTGAGGCCGATCCAGCGGGTGCCGACGGGGTTGGACTTTCCGGGGGGCACCACCTTGCCCTTGCCGTACCAGGTGGGATCGGGGATGCGCTGCACGACGGTGAAGCAGCCCGCGGGGCTGGGCGATTTCGGAGCGCCCACCGCGGTGGGGAAGATCTTCACGACGTTGCCGGACTCGACGACGGCCAGCTTGCGGTCGGGGATGCTGACGACGATGCGTCGTGAGAGGCGGGACTGCTTGTCCTGGGCGAGGGCTTCGGCAGTGGCCATGAGGATGACGCCGGTGAGGGCCGCCAGCCTTTTCATCCGATCTTCCATGTGAGCTATCAACATCTTTGTGATCCTCCGTACGGGGAAGAAGGATGCAGGCGGGTGGCCAGACCGGAAGTTGTTGATTACTAGTGATTTATGTGAAAACGAGCCTGTGTCAGGGGGAACACGTGTGGGAAGCGGGACGCGTTTCGCCGCGTCAAAAGCGCGGAATCGGGATGTGGTTGCCGGAGAGGCCGCGGAGGCTCCCATCCGGCGAGAAACGCTACACTCGGATAGAGCGGATTAATGAGTGAATGGCTTGAGAAGTTCTTTCAGGCAACCGATTGGCGGGAAGTTGTGGCCTCCGCCCGAGAACTCAGCGTTCGGGACGATCCCGCGGACGTGCCGCGTTTGTTGGCAGCGTTAAGCGATCCGATCGAGGCGAGGAGGTGGGGCGCCGTGTATGCTCTCGGCTTCAGCCGCCGGGATGAGCGCGTTGTCTCGCCTCTAATCCGAGTCTTGCTTGAGAAACGAGAGACTCCCTGGGTACGCGCTCAAGCTGCGGAGTGCCTGGGTATGCCCGGCAAACGCAAAGCGATCCAAGCGTTGATCGAGTGCAGCAAAGACGAGTCGGCCGAGGTGCGATTCTGGTGCGTTTTCGCGATGGGGCAGTGCCGGTGGAGAGGCCGCGGGCGCAAGCCGCTTCTCGCAGCCATTCGCGCGCTGGAGGCCCGGCTCGGCGATAGCGGGAGCCCTGACGACAGGGGAGACTATTGGTCAGTGGGGCTGGAAGCCCTGGCGATGCTTCGCGGAACGGGTGCGCGACACGCCAAAATGTTCCGCGAGACAATGCTAAGCATCCTGAAGGATCCGATGAACCATCGCGATCAGTGGCAATGGGCAGCGTCTTACTGGGACAGTTCCGATGCGTTCGATGGAGCGGAGGCTCGCAGCTTATTCGATGCAGCCGTCCGGACGATCCACGACGCGGGCTTCGATCCAGTGGTTTTCGGTCGCGAACGGCAGACTGGCGAGTCCGCGATGGTTCGACACACGAAGCCAAACTGAGAACTCTATCCCGATTAGCGGGCCAGCGCTTCCACGTGGGCGGCGCTGGCCGAGGCCAGTCCGCTGAGCGTGTAGCCGCCTTCCAGCATGGAGACCACGCGTCCGCCGGCGTGCCGGCCGGCGATTTCCATTACCGCTCGGGTGAGGTCCGCGAAGTCGCGGTCGGTGAGCGTGAAGCGTCCCAGCAGATCGCCGATGCGCGAATCGAAGCCGGCCGAGATGAGCACCAGGCCGGGCCGGAATCGCTCGGCTTCGGGCGTGAGCGAATTCTGGATCGCGCCCAGGATTTCCTTCCTCCCCGAGCCGGCAGGAAACGGAAAGTTCATGGTGGCGCCGGCGCCCGCTCCCTCGCCGGTCTCATCGGCCCGCCCGGTGCCCGGATAGAGGGGCCACTGGTGGGTGCTGAAGAAGAGCACCGAGGGATCGGAGTAGAAGATGTCCTGCGTACCGTTGCCGTGGTGTACATCCCAGTCCACGATCAGGACGCGCTCGACGCCGTGGGTGCGCTGCGCATAGCGCGCGGCGATGGCGACGTTATTGAGGAGGCAAAAGCCCATGCCGCGGCTGCGTGTGGCGTGATGCCCGGGGGGACGCACGGCGCAGAACGCGTTGCGCGCCCGGCCGTTCATCACGGCGTCGACGGCGTTTAAGACGCCGCCCACGGCGAGCGTGGCGATATCCCAGGAGTTCGGCGAGATATCGGTATCGCCGGTGCTGAGGTGCGGAAGTCCCGCTTCGACATCGTGCCGCGCGATGCGCAGGTAGTCCGGCGTGTGGCAGAGGAGAAGTTCGTCTTCGGTAGCGGCGCGGCGATCCACGCGACTCAGGCGGTCAAGCAATCCGGCCCGCTGCAATCCTTCGACCACCGCATCGAACCGCTCGGGCCGCTCGGGATGGGGGCGGCCGGTGAGATGTTCGCGGTAGATGGGATCGATCAGCAGCGCAGTAGTAGTCTCCACGCGATCAAAATAGCAGAACTCGCGGGCACGCGCTCGTGCGCCTACGGCAACTGGGCCAACAATTCCGGCGGTGAGCCATGCGCCTACACACCCCGCCGGTTACCCCACAAGTCCACGTGGAGGCGTGGGCTGAAGCGGAAGCCTTCCTCCTTGCAGATCTCCGCCAGCCACAGGCCGCGCTCGCGCAGCCGTTCGGGGTCGATGCCCTCGGGCATGAGAATCACTTGCTCCCGCGAAACGTGCAACACGGACACCAGCGCCCGCGCCTCTTGCACATCCGCGGGCTTTTCGATCACGAATTTGAGTTGATACTCATATCGATCGATCAACTGCGCCAAGGCTATGGTTCGGGTCCGCAGGCGGTCGTGTTGTGCCGCCCATTGCCCCTCAGGCGTGGAATTGGAGAGCTTCGGGCTGATGCTCATGAGGTCGCAGGCCACGGGCTGGAACACGGTTCCCGCGGTCTCGATCGTAATGTGCAGGCCCAATTCTCGAAGCTGTCCGGTGAGCGGGACGATCTCGGGAGCGATCATCGGTTCGCCGCCGGTTACCACGACGTGGCGCGCAGGGTGGGCCTTCACCTCGTCCAGAATCTGGCGGAGCGTCAGCTCGGCGCCTTCCGGCTGCCAAGACGTGTACGGCGTGTCGCACCACGAACACCGCAGGTTGCACCCGCTGGTGCGGATGAAGAAGGAGGGCACGCCCACCAGCGAGCCCTCGCCTTGCAGCGAATAGAACAGCTCAGCGATCTTCAATTCCCGCCTCTTCGAAGCCCTTGCGCCGCAGCAGGCAGGCATCGCACTGCCCGCAGGGATGCCCGTCCCGGCCGGGATCGTAGCAACTGTGGGTCAGCGAGAAATCCAGCCCCAGCTCGTGCGCCAGCTTCACGATCTGCGCCTTGTTCAAGTGCATCAGAGGCGCGTGGATGGTCAGGTTGGTGCGGCCTTCAACGCCGGTCTTTGTCGCGAGATTGGCCATGCGCTGGTAGGCTTCGAGGTATTCGGGACGGCAGTCGGGGTAGCCCGAATAATCCAGCGCATTCACCCCGATAAAGATGTCCGAGCTCTCCAGCACCTCGGCCCAGGCCAGGGCGAAGGAAAGGAAAATGGTGTTGCGCGCCGGCACGTAGGTGATGGGAATCCCGTGGCCCATTTCTTCCGCGGAGCGTGCCTTGGGCACGGCGATGTCGCCGGTCAGCGCCGATCCTCCAAAGGCGTCCAGGCCGATGCGCGCCACCAGGTGCCGCTCGACCCCGATACTCGCGGCCACGCGGGCGGCAGCTTCCAGCTCGACCCTGTGGCGTTGCCCGTAATCGAAAGAGAGCGCGTAACAGCCGTAACCTTCCCGACGCGCCAGCGCCAGGCAGGTAGAGGAATCGAGGCCGCCGCTCAGCAGGCAGAGGGCTTTCTTCCGTTCAGAAAAGGAGACCACATTCCATTGTAGAGTGAGAGGGTCAGACCAGCCGCAACCTCCTTCCAGGATTCGGGTTTACCATGTATCCATGCTGCCGCGCCGATTGCTGCTTGCCCTGGCTGGTGCCGCGATGCTCCAGGCGCAGGCGCCCACCGCGCCGGTGATCAGCGCACGAGGCGTAACCAACTTCTTCACCCAGGAGCCGGCTCCGGGCACGGTCGCGCTGGGCGGACTGGTGCAGATTAGCGGCCTCAATCTCGGCCCGCCCGAAGGCGCTACCGCGGCAGGCACTCCGTGGCCGACCAGGCTGGCCGACGTGCAGGTGGTAGTGGGCGGCAGGCTGGCGCCCCTGTATTCGGTCTCGCCCGGCGCCATCCTCGCCCAGGTTCCCCCCAACGCCAACATGGGGCTTGTGGATGTGGTGGTGCGGCGCCCTTCGGGGAACAGCGCTCCGGCGCACGTGATCGTCAACGCCCTCGTCCCCGCCGTCCGCACCGTCAAAGACCGCGGTTACGGCGCGCCCTGGGGAATGGTGACCGCGCAGACCATCGTGACCACGGCCGACGGGCTCGGGGCTACGGATGTCGCCATCGCTCCCGGCGATGTGGGGCCATCCGATACGCCGGCTATTCCGAAGGCGCCCATCAGCGCCTACGTCGGGGGCCTTCGCGCCACCGTTTCCGCAACCGCCTCCACCCAGCGGCCGGGCGAGTTCGACGTGTCGATCACTGTGCCATCGGGTGCGCGCTCGGGCGATCTGATCACCCTGGCCGCCAACCGCCAGGCTGCCAACCTGACGCAATTCCAGCCGATGGCCGCGTCCGACGTGCAATTCGTTCCGCTGCCCGCGCGAGCCCCCACCATCGCCAACCTCATCGACACCGGAGTAAACGGCAACTTCCTGGTGGCCACGTCGGCCCGCGGTTCGGACGGATGCTATTCGGCGATCACCGTCAATATGGCGGCGAAATCCCTCGCCGTCGCACCCGATTGTTTCACCAGTGTGGCCGCCGCCATCCCCGCGGCGGTGGCGCCCAACCAGTCCGACGCCATCGGCGCACTGATGGGTCCGCCGCAGGGAGACGCGCAGAGCGGCATCAGTTCCACCGTCAAGATCTACAGCGCGGCGGGCGATCCGCTCACCGTGACTCTGCCCGCGGCGGCTTCCACGTTGACCACCACGCCAACCGGCTTCGTCGCCGCCATACCGGGAACTCCGGCGCAGCTTGCGACGATCGACGCCGTTACCGGCGCCGTCCAAATCGCTCCCGCCGGGCAGGGCGCGGGCGGCGCTGGGGCAGGCGCTGCTCCGGGCGGAGCCACGCCCACGATCAATGTCAACGGGTTGACGCACGTCTACGCCTCGGCGGGGATCGGACAGAACCGTACCGCCGTGATTGCGGGTGACGATGCCCTGAAGCCCACCAAGGCGGCGTTCGCCGTCCTCAGCGCGGCGGGAGACGTGGTGATTTTTCAGGATTTCCCGGGCGGATACCTGCCGCTGCTCAATGCCGTGGCGCCCGCCCGGCCCGGACAGGCCGCACCGGCCGTGCCGCCACGCGAGCCTGCACTTTACGATGCAGCGGCGCGCGTCTTTTTCGTGCTGGCGCGCGCCACAGATGCATCCAAGGACGCGTTCATGGCGTTTTCCGCCACAGCGGATCCCAAGATCGCGGCATTTCCCGCGGGATGGTTCGCCGCGTCCTGCACGGCCGATATCCGGCTGCTCTCGCTCGGCCTGGTGAATCAGCTCGCCGTGGCCGGTTCCAAGGTGGCGGAACCCGAATACAAGACCGCCTGCCCAGGCGCCGGATTTCTGACCCTGGACCTGGCGCAGGCATCGCTGACCGCCATCCCGCTCCCCGATGCGGGCAGCATGCGCGTGCCCTCCACGCGGGCGGATACGTCGTTGAGCCAGATGAACAATTACGTGTTCGGAGTGAGACTCGACCCCACGCGCGCGGCCACCTCCGACACGGTCTACGTTCTCGACGGCGTGAACGGCAACGCATTCATTCTGCCCGTGCCCTCCACGGTGAATGGCTTCACGGACGCCTCGGTGCAGCAGATTCCGGAGCTCAACTCGCTGCTGGCGCAGACCATCGACAGACTGGCGGGCGACCAGGGATTGATCCTCTTCAACCTGGATGAGCAAAAGACAACCAACCTGCCGGTGCCCGATGGCTTTACGACCGTGGCCAACCTGGACGACGGGGCTACCGCCTGCTGCCTGGTGACGCGCAAACTCGCCGGCAGGGCTCTGAAGCAGGGCGGTTCGAGCGTGGCGATCTACGACCTGATCACCGGCGACGTGACGGTGGCGCCGAACCCCGAGGGCATCACGTCGGTGGGGTTTCCGCCCGCCGCCAATCCGGGCGGCAATGCCGCTCCAGCGGGAAGCCTGATCTTCGCCAACGCCCGCGCCAATACCATATCTGCCGTGGCGTACAACGGCAACCGGCAGGCCGGTATCATAGTAGTGCGCGTGCCGTAGCGTGTGGGGCAGGTTGTCAACCTGCGGGCGGGTTGTTAACCCGCCCTCGCCGAGCGAAGCTCGGGCGGGACTTCTTTGCCAGTGCGAATCCGTTTTCTCACCTCGACCCCCTTAGACGTCCACCGCGGCAGCGGCACCTACGTAGGCATTCATGTCCTGGTGCGCGCGCTGCGGGTCCTGGGCCATACGATCGAGCTTGATACCCCGCGCCGATCCCTCCCGATCTACACTGCCCAGCGGCTGCTGTTCAACCGCTGGCTGCGGCCCTCGGCGGATTACGACCTGACCCTTGGTTTCGATATGGACGGCTACCGGATTGCGGCCGGCTGCCCGACCCACGTCGCGTCCTTGAAGGGGGTCATCGCCGACGAAGTCCGGTTCGAATCCGGACTCACGCGTTTCACCATGACGATGCAGGCCCGGCGCGAGCGACTGCACGCGCATCGCGCGGCTCAAGTGCTGGTCACCAGCCGTTACTCGGGCGAGCGCGCGCAGGAGTTGTACGGACTTTCCGCCGCGCCGAGCGTAGTCCCCGAGCTGATCGATCTCGGCGAGTGGCGCCGCCTTTTGGCGAGTGCCGGGATTTCTGGCGGTGGCCGCTTCACGGTGCTGTATGCCGGCCGCTTCTACCGCCGCAAGCGCGTGGATGTACTGCTGCGCGCGGCGGTGGCCTTGCGGGAGCGCATCCCCGGCCTCGAGGTGCGCATCGTTGGAGAGGGCCCGTGCGCCGGCGCTCTGCATCGGCTATCGCGCGATCTGAATCTCGCGAACACCGTGACCTGGCTGGGCCACGTGCCGCGAGCCGAACTGGCGGCGGAGTACAACCGCTGCGACGTGTTTTGCCTCCCCAGCGTCCAGGAGGGTTTCGGCATCGTGCTGCTGGAAGCCATGGCGGCGGGAAAGCCGATCGTGGCCGCGCGCGCGGCCGCCATCCCGGAAGTGGTTCCGCAAGGCCTGCTGGTGGATCCCGACGATCCCGAAGCCTTGGCCGCCGGTATCGAGACGTTGTACCACTCCCCCGAGAGACGCGCCGCGCTGGCCCGCACCGGCGCGGAGTGGGTGGAACAGTTCGATGCGCCGCGGGTGGCGCGGATGTTCCTGGAGGCCGTGGCTGCGGGGGCTACTTGTACTTCAGGCTGATCGGGAAACGCACGTCCTGCGAGGAGGGCTTCCCCATCACGTAGGTGGCGCGCTCGGCGGCCACCGGTTGGATCTTCGGCGCGGCCTCGTCCTTCCGCCGCTCGAACGCGGCGGTGGTGGTGACTCTCACCCCCGCCCGGCGCGTGAACTGGACGT
>JBGPKH010000053.1:0-24316 GCA_041485845.1 Bryobacteraceae bacterium | reverse complement strand
GTTGGTAAACACGCAATTCGCTTTGGGGGATACATGATTCGATCGTTTCGATCCATCGCAGGGTTGTTCTTTCTTTTCGCGACAGCCTTTCTTTTCGCAACACTACTGGCCGCGCAGGGCACCGATGCCGTCGTCTCGGGAACGGTGCTGGATCCTACAGGCGCCAACGTGCCGGGAGCCTCCGTCACCGCACTGAATACCAAGACCGGCGTGTCCACGGCAGTCAAAACGAATGCCGGCGGCATATTTCAGTTCTCGGCGCTACCACCCGGCGACTACCGCCTGACCGCCGAGATGAGCGGCTTCAAGAAGCTGGTTCTCAACGAGCAGACGCTGCGGGTGGGCGACCGCGTCACGGTGGACATGACGCTCGAAGTGGGCCAGGTGGCGGACTCGGTGGAAGTAGTGGCCGAGTCGGAGACCGCCCTCAGCTACGTGACCACATCGGTTGGCGGAGTGATCAACGGGCAGCGCGTGCAGGACCTCCCGGTGACCAGCCGCAACGCCATGGACCTCGTGCTGAGCCAGGCCGGCGTGAATGGCGCGAACTTCACCGGCGGGCGTATCGGCCAGCTCAACATCACCCTGGACGGAATCAACAATCAGGACAACGTCATCAACTCGGGGTTAGGAGCGCAGACGGTGTTCACCAGCATCGACCGCATCGACGAGGTGAGGGTGGTCACGTCGCCGGCGGACGCTGAATATGGCCGTGGGTCGGGGCAGGTCCAGCTCATTACCCGCTCCGGAACGAACCAGATTCACGGCAGCCTTTTCGAATTCAACCGCAACGTAAAGCTAGCGGCGAACAGTTGGTCCAACAACCGCAACGGCACTCCGAAGAACCAACTGAACCGGAACCAGACGGGCGCGCGCGTGGGCGGCCCGATCAAGAAGAACAAGACGTTCTTCTTCGTGCTGTTCGAATCGCAGTTGATCCGCCAGAGCTCGGTGGTGACGGCGACCACGCTCACGGATGCGGCGCGGAACGGAACCTTCCGTTTCTTCCCGGGCGTGCAGAACGGGAACGCCAACAGCAACGTCCCTGTAGTTGACCTGGCAGGCAACCCGGTGACGCCCGCGGGCGCGACGGGTCCGCTGCAATCGATCAATATCTTCGGCCGCGATCCGCTGCGCCCGGTGGCGGACCCGAGCGGCGCCATCGCCAAGTACATATCGGTGCTGCCCTCGCCCAACTACTTCCGGACGGGAGACGGATTGAACACCGCCGGTTTTCAGTGGCAGCGTCCCAACCCGGACGACCAATACTCGATAGACTTTCGCATCGACCACAACTTCAGCGCGGCACACCGCGTGTCGGGGAGCTACAATCGCGACCAGGAGACGCTTCCGATCGGAGGCTTCCTTTCGCCACCAGTGCCCACGTCCCCGGCCAGCCCGTACACCGGCACTTCGCATTCCCTGTCGCTGGCGCTCACGTCCTCGTTGCGATCGAACCTGCTGAACGAATTGCGGCTTGGTATGGCGCGGTATTTCGCGCGGTTCATCGCTCCGTGGGAAGCGGACGCGTCGGGAACCGGCATCCTGCCGAAGGTCGGGAACCAGCCATTTCTGTTCACTCTCCCGCTGGTGACCACGCCGATTCCGACGAGTAACGATCCGCAGGCGCGCAAATCGCCGATCTATCAGTACTCGGAGAACCTCTCCTGGCTGCGGGGCGCGCACGCCCTCAAGGCGGGCATCGAAGGACGGTTTCCGTCGGGGAACGGCTACGTGTCCTTCTCGGTGATGCCGCGCATCGCCATCGGCAACGGCAATGCCGCGTTCACCAACTTCGATGCCACGGCGATTCAAGGCATCGGACAGAACCTCACCAACGCGCGGAGCCTGTTGTCGCTGCTGGCGGGAACCGTCAACAGCGTCAGCCAGACTTTCAACTCGCCGGGAGGGGCCAATCCGTCCTACCTGAACGGAGAATTCGTGCAGCGCACGTGGCGGCAGCGGGAAGTGGCCTGGTATGCCAAGGACGATTACAAGGTGGCGAAGAACCTGACGCTGCACCTGGGCGTCCGCTGGGAATATTACGGCATTCCGTACGAAGCCAACGGCAGGCTTACGGCCCTGGCGGGTGGCTCGGGTTCGGTTTTCGGTATTTCCGGGAACACGTTCGGGGCGATGTTCAACCCCTACGCCACGGGCGGCGCGATGACCCAGTTGCAGTTGATCGGCCGGAACTCGCCGAATCCGGACGTGCAGCCTTACCACAGGGACTGGAACAATTTTGCGCCGGCCGTGGGTTTGTCCTGGTCGCTGCCCTGGTTCGGCAAAGACAAGACGGTGTTTCGGATGGGGTACGGCTGGGGTTACGAGCGGGAAGGGTTTGTGCTGCTGGACGACACCAACGGGTTTGGGCAAGCGGGTCTTACCGAGGCGGACACCTTCACCTCGGCCAATTACGTCAACCTGGTGAATCAGCCCACGCCGCTGGTGCCGCTGGCGCCGCAAGGCAAGCCACTCTCGGTGGTGCCGCTTACCGACCGCACGCAAAGAATCAATGTTTACGACAACAGCCTGCGTACGCCGTACGTGCAGAACTGGAACGTGTCGATCGGCCGGCAGCTTTTCAAGGGCGTTCTGCTGGACGTCCGGTACGTGGGCTCGAAGGGAACGCGGCTCATCCGCGGCACCAACGTCAACGAGGTCAACACGATTGAGAATGGGATCCTGGACGCCTTCCGCACCACCATGGCGGGCGGGAACGCGCCGCTGCTGGACGGGATCTTCAAGGGCCTGAATGTTCCCGGTCTCGGCGTGGTCAACGGCACCACCGTGCGCGGCTCGGATGCCGTGCGGAACATCAGCACCTTGAACACGTTCCTGATCAACAACGACGCCGGCGGGTTCGGGCAGCTCATCAACAGCAACGTCTTTTTCACGGGCGTGCACGGCGGCCTGTTGACCAACGCCGGCGTGCCGCCGAATTTCGTGACCGCCAGCCCGCAATATCTGACCGCGGAACTGATCGGCAATTACGCCAACTCCACCTACAACTCGCTGCAGGTGGAGGTGACGCGGCGGTTCGCCAACGGCTTCAGCTACCAAGGCAGCTACGTCTTCAGCAAGACCTTGGGTGAGGAAGACGGCAGCAGCCAGAGCCTGGTGTCGAGCTACATCACCTCGCGCAATCGCAGCCTGGACAAGCACCCGCTGAGCTTCGACAACCCCCACATTTTCCGCAACAGCGGGACGTGGGAACTCCCGTTCGGTCCCGGGCGGAAGTGGCTCAACGGCGGGCACGGGTTCATCAAGCGCCTGGTGGAGAAGTGGGAGATCGGCGCCATCTTCAGCAAGTTCGCGGGATCGCCGCTCAACCTTTCGGATTCCTTCGGAACGGTGTTTAACACCGTCAGCGTGACGCCCATGGCGTACGGGGCGATTCCCAAATCGTTCGGAGAAGTCGCCAAGTCCGGCAACAACGTGGTGTATTTCCAGGGCTGGACTCAGGTGCCGGATCCGATCCGCCAGAACCTCCCGGCAAACCTGCAATCCTCGGCCACGCAGCTCGCGATTGCGGACGCCTCCGGGAAGATCATTATCGGCAATCCGGTTCTGGGCTCGAACGGCGGAGTTCAGGTAAACCTGTTGCGCGGTCCGGGGACGTTTTCTCTGAACGCCGACATTATCAAGCGCGTCACGATCAGGGAAGGAGGGCTGGGACTGGAATTCCGCGCCGACTTCATCAACCCGACCAATACGCCCCAGTGGGGCTCGCCGAACACCAATATCGATAGCACCACGTTCGGCCAGATTACCAGCGCCTCAGGGAACCGGCTGATCGTGCTGGGCGCGCGGATCAACTTTTGAAGAAGATGGGGAAGTGAAGACCACCGTCGAGATTCCGGATTCCCTCCGGAAAGCCGTGGCTGCCGAAGGGTAAGACTTTAAGACTTCTTCACCGAGGCCGGAGCACCGGCACTCAAACGTGGGGGGCGCGTTTGGCGGGCTTAGTCATGGGAGGGCTTCCCCCAGGATTTCATGTACACTTGCCTTCAGGTTCGGAAGGTCACGCTCGACTACACCCCATACGACATCGACATCGACCCCGAAATACTCATGAACAATCACATTTCGAAGTCCCGCTGCCAAGGCCCACTCTTCCAAGGGATGCGCCGCCCTGAAGACTGTGGATAGTGCGCGGCAAGCCTCTCCGATAATCATGAGGTGGTGCACCACCCAGGTTTGCACCAGTTCGTCGGAGAATGCCGAACGTCCCTGGTTAGTGTGCCGCTCAATCCGCTCGATCGCCTCCAGGATATCCAGGAGGCGTTCGCGATCGTCCCTCACAACTTGACTGCTTCCGCGAGCACACGGGCGCGGACGCGTGGGCGTAGTCCGCGCTCTGTAACGACGTCCACAGAAGCTTCGAGGACTCTCTCCAAATCGAGCAGCAAACCGCTGAGGTCGAAGAGTGTTCGTCCCGGCTCCAAGTCAACGAGAAAATCGACGTCGCTTTTTTCGTCGCTCTCGCCTCGAGCAACCGAGCCGAAGACCCGTACATTACTGGCGCCCCGCTTAGCAGCTAATTGGAGGATCTCCATGCGGCGCGTCGTTCGCAACTCCTGCAAGGTCATATGGGCATCCACCTGCAATCTTACCAGTGGTATGGGGAGAGTTTGCAGCCCAGCCCTAGCCGCCTGGCGGCGCGCCGTAGACCGTGCCACTGAAGCTCCGCAGAAACGCGACAATCTCCTGCTTCTCGGCGGGAGAGAGATGGAGGGCGTGAATCTCGGGGTCGAGGCCGGGATTTCGATTGCCGCCGCGATCGTAATACTCAATTACCTCTTCGAGGGTGGCGAGGCTGCCGTCGTGCATGTAGGGCGCGCCGCGGGCGACCTCGCGGAGGGTGGGCGTTTTGAAGTTGCCGGCGCCGGCGCCCGTGTCTTGAAGACGGCCGTCGCGCCAGGCGACGCCGGTGTTATGCAGACGCTCGTCGCTGAAGTTTGGGCCGACGTGACAGGCGACGCAGTTGCCCTTTCCGCGGAAGATTGCGAGGCCCGCCTGCTGCTCAGCGGAGAGCGCGGCTCGGTCGCCGTCGATGAAACGGTCGAAGGGAGAGCCTCCGGAAAGAATCGAGCGGACGAAGCTGGCCAGTGCGCGGGAGATCTCCTCCGCCGGCAATCCTACGCGAGCGGCGGCTTCCGGAAGGGTCAGATCCATTTCATTGGCGTCCTGGATAGGCTTGAGGACTTGCTCTTCCAGAGTTGCCACGCGCCCATCCCAGAAGAACGAGCGCCCGTAGCCGCGGTTGATGAGCGCGGGAGAATTGCGGCGTCCCTTGCGATCGAACACGCCGACCGCGACTGGCCGCCCGTCGGAGAACGCCCGCTCCGGATCATGGCACGACGAACAGGCGACCGAGTTATCGCGGGAGAGGCGGCGGTCGAAGAACAACCGCCGCCCCAGTTCGATCTTTTCGGCGGTAAGCGGATTGTCCCCCGGGATCGGCATATAGAGGTCCAGTCCCAGAGGAATCGTCACTGCCGCGGCCAGAAGAAGGAGCATTATTGGCTCGCGGTCAAAGTGGTCAGGAAGTTCTCCATCACCCAGAGCTCTTCGTGCGACGGGTTGTGAATCATTACTGCGATCTGCTTGCCATTGGGATGAATGGCAGGCATCCCCACATCCGCGACACCCAGCTCGATTCTGCGAGGCTGACCGCCGGACAGGGGTGCTAACCAAAGCTCGCTTTCGCGGGAGTTATTAGGAAGGATCTTCCGGAATACATCTGAGCGACCGTCCGGAGTCCACGCGACGTCTAAATTACTAATCCTCTCTGACTCTTTGACTCGTAGTAATTCTCGAGGCGTGCCTCCGGCTAGCGGAACGGTCAGCAAAACCGTTTGGTTTAAGCTGTGGCCAACTACATTCCGGCCGTCCGGGGAAACGCGCAGCCACCTTTCTTCGCCACGCAGGAGTTCGCGCTCTTCGCCGGACGTCACGTCGCGCTCAAGGATGATTTGCTCACGCTGCACGTTCCGCAGAAAGTAGATCTTCTTCCCGTCCGCTGACCATTGCGGAAAGCCGCCCTCGGTAACATACTCGACGTTCCCGTTCTGCGCGTCCAGGCCATAGATCCCCTGCCGGCCTTTGAAGTCCGTTCCTTGAACTACAAAGGAGCGTGCATCGGGCGCCCAACTGAGGAAACTGAAGCGCAACAGCTTGGGGCGCAACTCACGACTCTGCCCTGTTTCGAGAGAGCGAATTACCAGGACGTTGAAGTGCCCTCCCGCCCCGCGGCGGAACGAATTGTAAGCGAGGAATCGCCCGTCCGGCGAACAGTCCGGATTGCGATTGTCGCCAACGAATTGAGGCACTGCCGGCGTCTGCGGCGCGGTGGTTTTGTCCGAACTGAAATCGATGGGCGCCACGAGAATATCATTCCCGCCGGTTCTCATTCCGAAATAGAGACTTCCGGAGGGCGTCACGCCTATGGCCGCGGGGTTCCCGATTTCGGTTTTGATCAACCTGGGGCCCGGCTGGATGTTGCCGTCCCGGAAGGATACTGCCCACAAACTGTTCGAGCCTGCCCGGTCGCTGCCGAAGAGCAAGTGCTTCCCGTCGGGTGTCCAGCCCATTACTGTGTCGTTGGCGGGTTCCAGCACAGCAGGGATTTCCCGGCTGCCGTCGACGGCCAGCACAAAAACATCGCGTTGATCGAAAGCCTCGCTGGATGGAAGATCGAAAGCCAGATATCTGCCGTCCGGCGAGAAGAACATCTTAGTGGAACCGCGCCATTCCACAGATTTTAGAACGCGAAGCGAACCGCTGGTGGGAGAAACCAGGCCGATCTGTGCTGTCCGATCCTTCCGCTGGATCTGGACGGCGATCCACTTCCCATCCGGAGACCAGTCATATGCTCCAATCCAATTGATATCCTCGTTGCTGTATAGGGTGTGGGGGCTGGCGAGGGTATTGCCGCTCGCCTCGACAACACGCAGTTCGTAGCGGAAATCCTTGTTGAACCAGGAGTAGGCCACCTGCCTGGCATCGGGCGAAAAGACCGACTCCTGCGCGTACTCTAACGATCTTGGCGGATTGCTGGTGAGGCGCCGGTCTGTCCCGGAGACGAGGTCACGCACGGCGAGGTCGCAAGTCTGGTGATTGGCAAACGAAAGGTATCGTCCATCGCGCGAAACCGATCCTTGTGTGTCTACCAATGGCCCGGTCCAGATTTGCCGCGTTATGACGCCGCTCGCGCGTGCTGGCCGTTCTGAACCTAGCCGCGCCCGTGCCAACGTCGCCGCTTCGTTCTGGTCTGCGTACTCCTTCACCACTTGCTCGTAGATCTTCCGCGATTCTGCGTCGCCCATTTTCTGGTAGCAGTCCGCCATGTGGACCAACGCCATCGCTGACACGGCGCGATCGCTTTTGTATTTGGCAACGATGGCGGCGTACTGCTTGATGGCGCCGTTCAGGTCGCCGTCCACGTTCTCCTTGCGGATCGCCGCCTGTAAGTCGATTTCCGGCTGCTGCCGCTGTTGCGCCATGGCGCCGGCCAGCAGCATGCCGGCAAGAACGATTCCCGATCCTACTCTTCGCATGTAAGTTGCCTCCATGATGGCAATCTACCGGGCCATCGTGACAGGGGTTCGCGGGATTGGTGAGGTTTGTGTGTTGTTTTCATGCTTCGAAACGGTAGCCAAGACCGCGGACGCTGACGATGTGGCGGGGCTGGGCTGGATCGGGCTGCATCTTGCGGCGCAGCTTGACCACGTGGGTATCGACTACACGGTCGGTGACGAAGACCTCGGCGCCCCAGACCTGGTCGATGATCTGCGCCCGGGTGACCACGCGGCCCAGGTTCTGAAGAAAGACTTCGAGCATCTTGAGCTCGATGGCGGTGAGGTCGGTGCGGCCGCCGGCGCGGCGCAGCTCGGCGCGCGCGAAATCGATCTCGCAATCGCCGATGCGGCGCACGGGTTCGGCGTCGGGGGCGGAGCGGCGCAGCAGCGCGCGGATGCGGGCGCGCAGCTCGCGCGGGCTGAAGGGCTTGGTTACGTAATCGTCGGCGCCGTGATCGAGCCCCATCACCTTCTCGGCTTCCTGGGCCTTGGCTGTCAACATCAGTATGGGTGTGCGGACCTTAGCCCGGCGCAGCTCGCGGCAGACCTCGAAGCCGTCCTTCCGCGGCAGCATGATGTCCAGCAGGATGAGATCCCAGCCGGGCTCGCGGCCGCGGCGGCCGGCCGCCTCGCCATCGCCGACGACCTCTACTTCGTATCCCTCGTCGCGGAGATCGAGCTGGAGACCGAGTGCGATGTCGGGCTCGTCTTCGACGATCAGGATGCGCGGCATGGGCCCTCCTTGACCGGAAGCACGATGGTAAACGTGCTGCCCTGGCCGGGCTGGCTTTCCACTTCCACGCGGCCCTGGTGCGCTTTCACAATCTGGTCGACCATCGCCAGTCCGATCCCGGTTCCTTGGATCCCCAGCTTCCGCGCCTGCTCGCCGCGGCGGAAGCGGGCAAAGATGGCGGCCTGCTCGTGAGGCGGTATCCCGATGCCGTGGTCGCGCACGGCAATCCGGACGCTGGCGGTGAACGCCGACCTCGACGCTGGGGCGGTCCGGCGAGTATTTGACGGCATTCTCGAGCAGATTCCAGATGGCGCGCGAAAGCGCCTCGCTGTCTATGTCTACCTCCGCCGAGCCGTTGCCGTGAAACTCGATGGCGCATCCGGCCGCCTGAACCTGGCCGCGGAAGTCGTCCACGGCGCGCTCGACCACCTCCGTGCAATCGCGCCGTTCGAAGCGGTACAGCCGCGCGCCCGCCTCCATGCGGCCAAAATCGAGCAGCGACTCGACCAGCCGCGTGAGGCGGTCGGTGGCGCGCGATTGAGCTTCGTAGCAGACTTGGCGGCGCTCGTCGCTCAGGCTGCCGTGGTCGCGCAACATGTCGGTGAACTGCCGCAGCGCGGTA
This sequence comes from Bryobacteraceae bacterium, assembly GCA_041485845.1. Taxonomy (GTDB): domain Bacteria; phylum Acidobacteriota; class Terriglobia; order Bryobacterales; family Bryobacteraceae; genus OMOG01. Next base: position 15,378 of record JBGPKH010000053.1, on the reverse strand, counting down.
AGCGGCGTGCGAAACTCGTGCGAGACGGCGGCCACAAAATCGGACTGCAGCCGCGCGACGGCCAATTCGCGGCTGACTGCGCGGAAGATGAAGTAGCTGGCCACGAGGGCCATGGACACCAGCAGCACGAAACCGGCGATGAGCAGCCGCCGGCGCAGTGCGAACTCGCGATCCTGGACCGCGGGGTTCGCGGCGACGGCAACGATGCTCCAGGGTAGCCCGGTATCGGCGGCGCCGCGGATGGCCCGGCGGACGGCGCCGCTCGCGAAATTCCCAAAAACGGCCTCGCCCTCGGAATCGCGGAGACCCAGCAGGATGCGCTGCTGTGCGGCCACGGGAGCGGCCGCCCGGAGCCACTGCGATTCCACAAATGGCGGTGCTGCGACCAGGATGCGGAGCGAGCCGGCCGCGGTCTGCCAGATCACGGCGAGCGTCTGGCCGCCGATGCGCATCGTCTCGCGGCCGGAGCTTGGCATGCGGTTCCACTTCATCCAGAGCGCGGCCGCGGCATCGGCGAAGATCTCCGCCGGAAGTGGTGCGTGTGACGCCTCTCCCGTCCATTTCGCGGCGTCTTGGGAATAGAGCCAATACATCGGAGCGGTGAGGGGCCAGCGGGCGTTGTGCAGATCGGCGGCGAGGCGCTCCGCTTCCAGGCGCAGGTCCGGCGCGCGACGGCTCTCTTCCAGAAGCTGGCAGCGCGCATATCGGGCCACCAGGCCGGCGGGCCCGGAGCCGGCCGAAACACCCTCCAGAGCGGACAACTGGGTGTACGTGGCGAGCGCTTCTTCCATGCGGCCATCGCTCTTCAGATTCCGCGCGAGACGCAGCAGCGCTCCGGCGCGCAGCGCGGGGTCGGCGGATTTCGCAAGCTCCCGGAATATCTGGATCGCCCCTGGGCGGTCGTGCCGGCGGAACTCGAGTTCTTCGCCGCGCGCGAACGCCGCGGCCGGTGCTTCCCGAAGCGCCGGGACCACCGGCAACCAGGCGACGCGGTCTGGGGGGTACGCATCCACGCGGCCTTCGCGGAGCGTGAGGGTGACCGACCCTTCGGGCCAGTGCCCGCCGCCGGCTGCCAGGCGCTGCTCGGAGGATGAGATCGCGCGCTGAAGGGCAGCGGCGGCCAGGTCCGCGGCACGCTCCAGGCGCTCCTGCACCTGCTGCCCTTCGAGCAGGCGGTCCTGATCGAGCAGCCGCCACCCGAGCCACAAGAGAGTTGCCAGCGGGACCACAGTGATGGCGATGATTAATGCGACCAGGCTCCGCGGTGGAAGCGGCGCCCCTTTGGAAAACATATCGGCCCGGCACTCCAGTTTACATGCGTGGTGTGCGGGATTTGTGGCGGGTTTGTGTCGTTTCGGTGAAGGCGGCCCGGCGTGCGGCTCAGGCGGGCAGATGGTCATAATAACCGCGGACCAGGTGATTGTAATCGGCATGGGGACCAATCCAGACCCAAACCACAATACCGGGTTCGATGAGACCCAAGGCCCGGTAGTGGCCGCCGCTTCGCACGGTCACCAAGTTCTCGCGACCTTCCAGCCGGCGATATCGCAACGACGGGTGATTGGGTTTTGCCTGCCAGAACCGAGGAGTCCCCTGGGATCTCATTGCGGATCTGGCCAGTCCTTAAGCCGTCCTTGTTTGCGGTCCTCTTGCGCTTCCGCAATCAGGAAGTCGAGCTTGCCGCAGCTTGCGTACCGATCCAGTTCGGCATCCCAACGTTCCTGCTCCAGGGCGTGAACACGCTGGGCGATCCGGGCAAACTCGTCGCGGCTCAGTTCCTGAATGGCGCGCTCGATTTCTTCGACACGGCTCATATAGCTCGATTGTACCGGCTCCAGACCCGGATCAAACCGCTCCTGGAGGTTGACACAGCTAATGCAGCCCTTTTCCATCCATGAGGGCGGCGCTGCATGGGTCTACACATCCGCGGTACTTGATTGGTTGGGCGAGGATCTTGAAATTCCTCGGGGAGCGGCTTTTGCGCCGGCGCCGCAAGGTCTCGATACCTGGAAGCCATCTTCAGACCGCATCTAAGCTGTAGGTCCTCCGCCAAAGCATCGAGGACACCTCTCAAGATAGCGCAACATATAGTTTCTACAGAAACAGTCCGGGATGGACGTGAAATAGCTGCCCTAGTTTTCGCGCTTGCGGGGCACTGATGGCGCGCTTGCCGGTCAAGGCTTCATGGACATGGCTCCGCTGGCCGAAGACGGGCAACAGATCGGCGGATGTTTTGCCGGAATGTTCGAGCAGGAATTGGAGCCGGTCCGCGGCCGTGGAATCGTCCGGAGGCATGGCGTGCCGACGGTCGTAATCCTGGATCAGCAGGCCGAGCAGGTGCATGAGTTTGGTTTCCTCCGCCGTCCGGGCGCGGCCCTTGCCGAGAAGGTCTCCAAAGCGCTGCCCGATCGTCTGGTACTGCTTCCACGTCTCGATGACCTGGGGGCAGGTTTCGGTCAATAGGGTCTCATAGCTCGCGGTAGGCATCTTACAGGTTCTCCCGATTGTACTTCTCATGGGTCATGACGGTTTGGAAAAAGAGCATCTGTTCCTCGAAATCCACGCGGGCGATGAGGCGGTACTTGTTACCGCCGATGTCGAAGATGAGCGTCCCGGCAGCGGGGGCGTAATCGGTAGCCGGGAACGTCCGCTTTACTTCCGGAAAATGCTTCCAAGTGGCGGCCCGCGCGATGCCGAGGAAGCGGGCGAGCGGCTTGCGCGACGCGGCGTGCTGCTTTGCAAATCCTTCGACCGCCGCTTCGCCGTAAACAGTCACAGTCAGATGTTCCCATATTTGGGAATGCGTGTCAAGCGGAAATGCAGAAACGTCTGCAAGCCTAAGGGCTGAGAAGGGGTTCATTGAGAATCAGTCAGGTCTCGTGACTGGCAAGGCATAGGTGGGGCTCCGATGGAATCGCCTGCAAGGCGGCGCCTACTTAGTGGCGCCGTAGATGGCGCCACTCAGGCTCCGCAGGAATGCGAGTATGTCCTGCTTCTCGGCGGCGGAGAGATGCAGGGCGTGAAGGCTCCGGGTCGAGGCCAGGATTGCGGTTCCCGCCGCGATCGTAATACTCAATTACCTCTTCGAGCGTGGCAAGGCGCCATCGTGCATATAGGGCGCGGTGCGGGCGATCTCGCGGAGGGTGGGCGTTTTGAAGTTGCCCTGTCCGGCGCCGGCATCGGCGAATTTGCCGTCGCGCCAGGCGATGCCGGTGTTGTGGAGGCGCTCATCGGTGAAGTTCGGCCCGACGTGGCAAGCCACGCAGTTCGCCTTTCCACGGAAGAGTTGTAAGCCGGCCTGCTGTTCGGGTGAGAGCGCGGTGCGGTCGTCGTTGATGAAGCGGTCGAAGGGGGAATCGCCGGAGAGGATGGAACGGACGAAGCTGGCCAGGGCGCGCGAGATCTCGTCAGGCGCGAGGTTCACGCGGGCCGAGGCTTCGGAAAGCGTCAGGTCCATCTCGTTGGGGTCTCCGATGGGCTTGAGGACCTGTTCTTCCAGAGTTGCCACGCGCCCGTCCCCAAAAAAGGATCGCCCATAACCGCGGTTGATGAGCGCCGGAGCATTGCGGCGGCCCGGGCGGCCAAATACACCCACCGCGATCGAGCGGCCATCGGAAAACGCGCGATCCGGATCATGGCACGACGAGCACGCGATGGAGCCATCACGCGAAAGGCGGCGGTCGAAAAACAACCGCCCCCCTAGTTCGATTTTTTCGGTGGTGAGCGGATTGTCCTCCGGGACTGGAAAGTAGAGGTCCAGTCCCAGAGGAATCGTGATTGCGGCGAGCAGAAGCGTTACTTACTCGACGCCTTCCACGAGCGCTCCAAGTTATCGAGTGCCCAGTATTCAGTCTGCGCCAGTTCTCCGCCGCCATAAACTAGACGCGTGCCATCGCGGCTAATATCCAGATAGCCGATGTTTCTGGCCGAAAAAATCGATTGAGATGTTCCGCCGTTTGCGGAAATCCGCCACATCTGCGATTCATGCGGCCTGCCAATCGAGGGATCTCCTCGGACGAAATAGATCGTGTGGCTGTTGGGCGACCAGGCGAGAGTCGTCGGCAAAGCATCTGGCGGATCGACGGTAAACAGGTCATGTAGATCGCTACCGTCAGGCCGTGCTGTGTACAAGTGAGATTCAACATTCTTTCCAATGCCCGTCTCTGCGATGAATGCGACCATGCCCCCATCGGGACTCGCGGCTACGCCTCGCATAATCGCCGCTCCGGAATAGATGTTCCGGCGGTCTCCAGTCGCAAGATCGAAGGCCACAAGTCCAGTAGTCTTCGTTTTTGAATCGATCAGTTCCGCGTAAACAGTCTTGCCGTCGGGGGAGAGCGCCGTGTTCGGGGGCGCCCCGGAGCCGATATTGAGCAACTGCCGCACCTCGCCGGTCTTCAAATCGACTTTATAGAAGCAGGTGGTGTTCTGGTTGCCTCGAGCGGCTTGCAGGATACTTTGGCCATCGGGGAACCACATCGGTCGATGACCGTATGTAAACGTTGTCGCGATGGTTTTCTCCTGACCCGTTTCGAGCGATCGTATCACCAGCGTCCCCGGAGCAGTGTTGTCGATCGACCCGGATCGCCTCGATATGTACGCGACCGACTTACCATCGGGCGACCACGCAGGGTGCCGATTGGCTCCGACGTATGTATCGACCACTCTCACCGGATTACCTCGGACCGCGCCGTTGGCCGGATCAATTTCGACGGCGAACACGTCCTGATGGCCTACTGCCTGCCCGTACAGAAGCGATCCACTGCGCGTGAAGCCCAAGGGGACGATGTTTCCAGTATCGGGTTTAGCGAGTTCGACCGGACCATCGGCCTTGCCGTCGCGGACCGCCACTGACCACAGCCCGTAACTGCCGGATCGCTTGCTCAGGAACAGGACGCGCGCGCCGTCACGCGTCCACACGGGCGCCGCATTGTTGCCAGACGCGTTGACGAGTACGGTTTCGCTGCTTCCGTCGGCGGCGAGGATTCTGATTTCACGTTCCGGAGAGTCCTGACGCGCCAGAACGTCGTAAGCAATCAATCTTCCATCGGGCGACAGGTTTGCCAGTCCGGGGCTGCGCCATTCCATGGATTTCAGTGTCTTGACGGACCCGTCGGCTACCGATATCCAGGCCAACTGAGACATGTTACCCCCGCTATGGATGATCGCTAATACGGATTTATCGTCTCGCGACCATGCCTTCAGGAAGTAGTACACGAACTCTGGGTTGCGTACCAGGACCCGCGGCTTCGCTCCCGGCTCAGCAGACGCCACGCGCACCTGGTAGTTTCCATCTTCCGGGCTGTACCACGCATATGCGACCTGGCGCAAGTCCTGAGAGAGTACGGGCCATTCAACAAATCCGCTGCGGGGGTCAGTTGAGAACGTCAATGCCGTTGCCTGGTTCGAGGCGATGTCGCGAATCGCCACGTCAAGCGACGATGTAATCGCCGACAAGGTGCGGCCATCAGACGCGATCGACGCTTCGGCCGATGGCATAGGGTCAGTCCAGATCTGGCGTGCGACCATGCCGGTCTCCCGCACCGTCGAACTCCCACCCAGCCGCGCCCGCGCCAGCGTCACCGCTTCCTTCTGATCCGCATACTCCCGCACCACCTGCTTCAAAATCTTCCGCGATTCCGCGTCCCCCATCTTCTGATAGCAGTCCGCCATGTGGACCATCGCCATCGCGGTCACAGCGCGGTCGGTCTTAGCGTACTCTGCCACAATCGCCCCGTACTGTTTGATGGCGGCGCTCAGGTCGGCCTCCACGGTTTCCTTGTTGATCGCCGCCTGAAGCTGGGCGGCGGCGCTCGCCTCTTTTTGCGGAGCCGCCACGATCAGCGAGAGCGTCGCACCAACCACCGCCAGGATCGGAATGTAACTTCGTTGCATATCGTTCACCTCCGCATCCAGACTACGGGGCGGGCGTCTGAGCCATTTCGGAGATCCGTCAGATTCCCGTCAGATTTCGATTCAAACTTGGCAGGCGAAAGCGCCTGCCCCACCAACTTCGCAATCATCCGTCAAACCGGTAGCCCAGCCCGCGCACGCTTACCAGGTACCGCGGCTGCTGGGGATCGGCCTCGATCTTGCGGCGCAGGTTCATGATGTGGTTGTCGATCACGCGGTCGGTGGGGCAACTGTCCGGCCGCCAGACTTCGTCGAGCAACTGCTCGCGGGTGAGAATCCGGCCGTGGCGGCGCACGAAGGTGGTCAGGAGCTTGAACTCGAATGGCGTCGTTTCCACCAGCTTGCCTTCGCGGCGCACCTCGGCGCGGGTGAAATCCACTTCGATATCGCCGAAGCCATACACATCCGGGGCGTCACCGGCCGACCTTCGCAGCAGGGCGCGGACCCTGGCCCGCAATTCCAAAGAGCTGAAAGGCTTGGTGACGTAATCGTCCGCGCCGAGCTCCAGGCCCAGAACTTTTTCGGCCTCCAGCGCCTTGGCCGTCAACATGAGAATCGGTGTGCGATTGCCGGCCTGGCGCAACTCGCGGCACACCGCGTAGCCGTCCTTGCGGGGCATCATGATATCGAGCAGGATGAGGTCGAACCCGCCGGTTCGTGCGCGTTCCAAAGCGGCTTGGCCGTCGCGCGCCACTTCGACCTCGTATCCCTCGATGGTGAGTTCGTTCTTCAGGCCGAGGGCGATGCCGGGTTCATCTTCGGCGATCAGGATCCTGGCCATTTCAAGTCACCGCCGGCAACAGGACCGTAAAAGCGCTGCCTTCGCCGGTCTTGCTTTGCAGTTGCAGCTCGCCACGATGTGCTTCCACGATATGGTGGACCATCGCCAGGCCGACGCCCGTGCCGCGGATGCTGGATTCTTTAGCCGCCTCGCCGCGCACGAACTTGTCAAAGATATGTGCCTGCTCCGCGGCGGGGATGCCGATGCCACGATCGCGTATGCGGATGGCGGCGAATCCACCGGCGCGTTCCACGTCGGCCCACACGGTGGGGCATTCCGGGGAATACTTTGCGGCATTATCGATGAGGTTCCATATCGCGCAGGCAAGCGCGGCGCGATCGGCGCGGACCAGCGGGGTGTCTTCTTGGGCGCTGACCTCGATTCGATGGCCGCGCGCTTCGGAATCGCGTTCGAATTCCCGGCTCACGGCCTGCACCAGCTCGGCGGGATCGATGGTCTCGAAGCGATACTCCACCGCGCCTGCCTCCATGCGGCCGAAGTTCAACAGCCCCTCCACCAATCTCCGCAAGCGCTGGCTTTCGCGCGCCAGTACTCCAAAGTACTCCTGGCGGTCGTCTTCGCCGGCCACACGTCCGGAGGCGAGATGCTCGCTCAGGAGGCAGAGCGATGTGAGAGGCGTGCGGAATTCATGCGAGACGGCCGAAACGAAATCCGATTGCAGACGGCTCAGGGCCAGTTCCCGGGTCACGGTGCGGCCGATCAGATAACTGCCCGTGAGAATCAACGCGGTGATTGCCGCCATGCCGGCAAACACGAGATTCTGACGCCGCTTTGCGGGCGCCAGCGCCGCGGCCGGATCCGTGATCACGGCGTGCAAGTGCCAGGGCAAGTGTGTGTCGGCAGCCACACGAAGCGCCTCGCGTCCGGGCTGAGCGTTCTGCGGGCCAAAGACGGTTTGGTCTGACATGTCGCTGAGGCGAATCGCGACTCCGTACGCTGCCAGGGTGGACTCGAGATCAGGCGTCCACTGCTGTTCGAGCCACCGTTGCCCGAGCAACAACGCCATCACACGATCATTTGAGGCGTGCCACAGAACCAGTATCGCGTGACCACCATCGGTGCGCAGAAGCCTGCCGGAACGGTTCTCCGGGCTCGGCCAGTTGGCATGCAGCCGTTCCGCCGCGGTGGCGAGGGCCAGCGCGCTCGACTCGTTGGTGCTTCCGACCCCGCGGCCTAGCGCGGCCTGGGCTTCCTGGAGATAAAATTCGTAGACTCCTCGGGTGAGGACAAAGCGGCAGCTCGACAGATCCTGGAGCAACACATTGGCTTCCGCGCGCGCAGCCTCGGGCTGGTTTTCCTGTACCAGAATGCCGATCCTCTGCTGGCGGGCAATCAATTCGGCGGGGATTCCCTCCACCACGGCATTCTTCAAGTGCAGCAATTCCTGGTAAGCGCCGGCTGCTTCGTCCCACCGCTTTTCTTTTCGATAAATACGCGCGATGCGCAGGAGCGCGGCCGCGCGGATGGCGGAGTCTTTCGACTTGGCCGCTTCTTGCAAAGCGGCCAGAGCTTGCGGGTAAGCGCTCTGTTGCAGTTCCAATCGGTCGGCCGCGGCGAACAGAAGCGCGGGTGGTTCGCGTTTGGCAGGCGCCACAGGATAGAACGGTAGCCGCTGGTCGGGATAAGCGAGAACCTCGGTAACGCCGTCAGAGATGAGCGCGCTGTCATCAGGCAGAGCAGCGGCGAACGCGGCGGCGCGCTTCGGGAATTCAGCCCAGGGAAGAGCGGCTACCGCCGCGAGTTGCTCCTCGGCGCGAGCCAGCGATTTCTGGAGCGCGGCCATGGTCAGATCGGCGGCTATCTCGCGGCGTTCCTGAAGCCGCTGCGTAGTCAACTCACGGTCCTGGCGGACCAGTTGCCAGCCAAGCCAGAGGAGCGTTCCTCCCAGGAGCAAGGCCACCGCCAGGAACATGGAGAGGAGGCGGCGGCCCGGCCCAAGCCATTGTTGCCACCGGAGCATCACGAGTTTTCCGTCGATTGTAGTATAGGCGAGCCGGGTCTGGAGCGCTTCGGGATTCGGTCAGAAATCGGTCAGGCTTTCGCGGCCTTCATTTCTGAGCGAGCCTTGGCGACTACCGCGAGGTACTGGCGGGCGCGCTCTTCGATCACATCGTAGCGGCCTTCGGCAATCGATTTGGCATCCACCAACTCGCCGCCTACCGCTATGGCGCAGGCGCCGGCCTTGAGGAAGTCGCCGGCGGTTTCGAGATTGACGCCGCCGGTGGGGATCATCTCGATCTGCGGGAAGGGGCCTTTCAACGCCTTGATGTATTTCGGTCCTCCGACGTTGCCGCAGGGGAAGATCTTGACCACGTCGGCGCCGGCTTCCCACGCGGTGAGCACCTCCGTGGGGGTGAGCGCGCCGGGGCAAATGACTTTGGAGTAACGCTTCACCATCTCGATGGTGGATAGGCGCAGGCTGGGGGTGACGAAAAACTGAGCGCCGGCCAGCATGCAGATGCGGGCGGTTTCGGGATCGAGCACGGTGCCCGCGCCGAGCATGATCTTGCCGCCGAACTTCGCGGCGACCTTCTCCAGGGCGCCTACCGCGCCGGGGACCGTCATGGTGATCTCGGCGGCACGCACGCCGCCGTTGTACAGGGCTTCCACGGCCTGGACGGCGGCATCGGCACTCGAAGTGCGCACCACCGGAACGATACCGACCTCCGTAATGAAGGCAAGAATCTCTCTGGAATTCATCAGTCTTACGCTAACATGCCGCGCGGCAGCACGGCGACAGGTGAAAACATGCAGGTGTAACGCGTGACAAAGTGACTCATGGAACGTCACACATTAACAGCCAAGCCTCTCGAGGAAACCGAATTGTTCGGCAACTGCAAACCCGAGTTAGTAACCGCGCAGTTGGAGCGGATCCTCACGAGCCCTCCCCTGGAGTCGTCACCCAGCTTGTGCCGGTTCCTGCGGTATGCGGTCGAGGAAACGCTGGCCGGCCGCGCCGTTTCGTTGAAAGAATACTCGCTGGGTGTGTCGGCATTCGACCGCGGCGATGAGTTTGACCCGCGGATGGACCCCATCGTGCGCGTGCAGGCGCGCAACCTGCGAGTCCGATTGGGTCAGTATTATGCCGGCCCGGGAGCCGGCGACCCGATATTGATCGAGTTGCCGAAACGGACTTACGTGCCGGTCTTCCGCAGCCGGGTGGAAGAAGTGGCGGAGACCGGGGCTACGGCGGCAATTCCCGCAGTCCCCGCCGAGTTGGCGGCCGTCGCCGAAACGCCCGAGGTTCGGGTGGCGGAGGTTCCGGCAGCCCCCGCGGAAGTGGTGGCCACGCCCGCCGCCGGTCCGGAGCGCGGCGCATGGCGGCGCACCACATGGGCGGCCGCAATCGCCCTGGTGGCAGGCATTGCGGGGATGGCGCTCTGGCAGGCCCGGCCCCACGAGACCCGCGCGAAGGCCGCCCACGAGCCGGACCCGGTGGCGCAGGACCTTTACATTCGCTGCCGTTACCTGATGGACCGGCAGACGGAGCGAGCGCTGCGCGAGAGCATCGATTGCTTCCAGCGCGCGGTGCTGCGCGATCCGCAGTTCGCGTCCGCGTATGCCGGGCTGGCCGACGCGTACAACATCCTGGCGCAACAGGGGTACATCGCGCCACGCGAGGGCATGGAGCAGGCGCGCCGCGCGGCGGAACGGGCGCTGGATATCGATCCGCAACTGGCCGAGGGGCACGTGTCGCTGGCGGCCATCGTCGAGGCGTATGACTGGAACTGGGAGGCGGCGGAACGCGGGTACCGGCGCGCGCTGGAGCTGAACCCCTGGCTGCCGGCGGCCCATCTGTGGTACGGAATGTTTCTGCGCGACCAGGGCCGGCTGCAAGAGGCGCTTCCGGAGCTGCGTCGCGCGGCGCAACTGGAACCATTTTCCGTGTTCACCAGCGTCAACCTGGCGCATGCCTATGTGCTCTCCGGCAATTACGATGCGGCCATGGAACAGGCGCGCCACATCACGGACGTGGCTCCCGGCCTGGTGGCGGCGGAAGTCATCCTGGCCCATTCTTACGGCGCGCATTCGCAGGCGGCGGAAGCGGAGGCGGCGCTGGCGCGCGGATTACAGTTGTCGAAAGACGACGACCCGCACGCCCTGGCGCTGCTGGCCCGCGCCTACGCGCACCAGGGCAAGCGGGAGGAGGGCCTCCGCCTGCTGAGCCAGCTCGAGCAACTCGCCAAGCAGCGGTACGTGTCGCCGTTCGACCTGGGGAGCGTTTCGCTGGCATTGGGAGAGGAAAAACGGGCCATGGATCTGCTGGAAGAGGCGTTCCGCCAGCGCTCGGCCGGCATGATATTCCTGCGCAACGCCAAGTTCGCCCACGGCCACCGCTCTCCGCAGTTCGATTCGCTGATTGAGAAGATGCGCTTTGCGGGGTAGGAACTCACGGCTGCTATCCTATTGGCTTGACGCCCCAGAAGAATCCGGAACGGGAAAAACAGCCGCCGCGCGTTTCGGTTGTGGTGGTCTCGCACAACCGGGTGGAGTCGCTGCGGCAATGCCTGGACTCCATCGAGAAGTGTGAAGGACGGGAAACTCTGCAGGCGATCGTCGTGGACAACGGGTCGTATGACGGAAGCGCGCAGCTCGACAGCGAGTTCCCCAAGGCGCAGTTCATCCGGCTACCCAAGAATTTCGGGCTGACCAAGGCCCTCAATCTCGGCTGGCGTGCGGCCGATGCGGAATACGTGCTGTTTCTGCACGACGACACCGAAATCGAGCCCGGTACCGTGGCGGGACTGGCCGGGGTGCTGGATACGAACAGCGAGGTGGCCGCGGTCTGTCCCCTGCTGGTGGATGCCGAAGGCCGGCCGGCGCCGCAGCTCGGCAGCCTGCCGCCCGATGGCGAATGGCGCCCGGCGCAACCTTCGGGCAGCGCGCCCATGGAAGTGGAATATCCGCGCGCGGCGGCCCTGATGATGCGGGTCTTCCTCATCAGAGCGATCCGCCAGATCGACGAGCGGTACGGGCAATTCGGCAGCGATGCCGACCTGGCGATCCAGATTCGCAGAGGCGGCAAGAAGATGCTGCTGCTCCCCGCGGTGCGGGTGCGGCACCGCGGCAGCGGAGAATACACGGCCATGGAGCGCGCCGATTTCCGCCTGGGCAGGGCGGTCTTCCTGGGGAAATACCAGGGATTTGGGGCAGGGCTTCAGGCTCGGCTGGGCGCGGTGTTCGGGCCGCTGCTTGCGTTTCGCTTCGGGGAGCTCAAGTACACGCTGGCGGGGCAGAAGATCGACGGCACGCAGTCGTGAGCGCGTGGTGCTAACATCTGGCTTCCGTTTCGGGATAGGGACGCAGTTTGGTGTCCCGATTACCGACCGGCCCGGGTCGCACCGGGCCGGCCAATTTTAGGGACGGAAAGGAGACAGGTTTATGCTTGTCATAACACTGTCCGTTGCGGCTGTCCTTGCGGTGACAGTCACGATTACGGTCCGCGTTAAGCGGGTCCGTCGTCGTTCCAGGTAACGGCAACGGCGGGCCGGAAGACCGGCCCGCTGTTTCTCCTCTTTCACTATACACCCGATCCGGTTGGCTGGCTGGCTGAAAATGTGGGGAGGGCAGGGTTGGTGTGGCTGTCGGAGACCGGCCCCGGTGGTGGCCATTGGTTATGGTCGGGGGTTTACCTTCGACATCTAGTACGGGGCAGAGAGTACTGGTTAGCATTGATGTCATGGAAAGCCTGCTCTGGATATTGTTGCCCGGATTCGTGGCTCTTGCTTCCGGCCTGCTGGCGTGGTTCATCATGCAATCGCGGATGGAAGTGAAGCTCGCCGAGCAGCGCGAGAGGCTGGCCGAGGATCGCGGCTCGCTGGATGCTGAAAAGGCGGCCATGAAGGCATCGCTCGAGACCGCGCTGCGGGCAGCCGAGGAGACCGCGCGGCGGCAGTCGCTCGACACCTTCCTCAGCGAGATCAACGTGGAGCGGCGCCACTACACGCGCGAGAACCGGCTGCTCATGCACAACCGCAAGAGCCTGGTGCTTCAGGAACGGATATACTTCCGCAACATTCCGCTATCGGATTGGATCGAGCGCGAGGTGGCGATGGACGAAGGCGCGGACGTCCAGCAACTGGTGCAGGACATGACCATCTTCGACCGGGAAGTAGTGACCATCGACGGGCCGCGGCCACGGCGCCAGTTGGCCTGACTCCGGCTGGCCTGACTTCCGAGCAGAATCAATAATTTAACCCCGATTAAAGCGACTTTAATGCCAAAAACGGCGTCTGCGGACGTCTAAGCTCGCAGGGATAATTGTAAGATATTGGTTTGTGCTACGGGAGAGAGTAACCAAAATGGATCGATTTCGAGTTTGGGCTGTTTGTGTAACGCTGGCCGCCGGATCGGCGGTGGCATGGCCGGCCGCCAAGGGCGACGCCGAAAAGGGGAAGGACGTTTTCCAGCAATGTGGTGTGTGCCATAACGCGGATAGCGACGAAAAAAAGATGGGCCCGGGCCTCAAGGGGCTGTTCAAGAAGGATAAGCTGACGAACGGCAAGAAGCCCACGGAGCCCAACATTCGCGCCAAGGTGGACGAGGGCGGGAATGGAATGCCGGCATATAAAGACATGTTGAGCGATCAGGAGAAGGACGATCTGGTCGCGTATCTGAAGACGCTGTAGGCTGGGCGCGTCTCGAGCGACAGCTAAGCGCCGCGGCCAGAGCGCCGGTAAACTACCGGCGCGCAGGTTGAACAACCCGCCCCACCCCGGCAGGTTTCGCCCTCCTGCTACGATGATGCGTTGCGGAATGCTTGTACTCCACGCGGCGTTTCCCGGTGATTCTCTGGCAGTCTGGGTGGAACCCGACTCGGGGAAGCCGGTTCCCACGGGCGCCGTTAGTGAACTCGGCTTCCGGCTAAAACTCGCGAAGCGGATCGCGCAGGCCCTGAACAACAATTTGATTTCGTACCTGGGGGCGCCGGTCAACGTCGGTCCATCCGGCCCTCCGCCTGTGGTGGTGCCGACGCTATCCACATGGGCGTTCAAAATAATGGCTGCAGGCCGGGGGCCACGCTCAGGTCACGGGGGATGTTCTCACAGCCCCCTCGGCACCGATTTTGCAATGAAAATCGTGGACGGGTGCAAGGGCGTCAACATCGTTGTGCTGCTCTGGTCCGCCATGCTCGCCTGGCCGTCTGGCGGCATCGCCAAAATCAAAGGGATGGTTCTCGGAGCGCTGTTCATCTGTGGCGCCGGCAGCCCTTGAGTTTTTTCGGCGCCGCCGCCACCTGAGCCAGGCCCGTCCGGCCGTTGACGTAACACGGTGTTCGATGCCGTGCCCGCCCGTCCACTGGGACCATGTTCCTCAACGCACAAGGCAGTATCCAGAACGGGCATTGCCTGGTGACCGGCGCCGGGACTTCCATCCAGACCTCCGGCAAGCTGAACTTGACGTTCAAGGGGGCGTTCACCGGCAATCGGATCCTGTGCGCGGCTGGCCGCGCCAGCCAGGACTTGAACAACACCGGCCGGCAGGCGAAGGGAAGGTGGACCGTGCAGCAGCTCCGGCATACGCGGGATGCCGGCGCACGCGGCCGGGTATGGCAGAGGAGCCGGGAAGAATAGGTTGCACTACGGCATTGACAAAACTGCGCGAGGGGTTATCATTTGGATTACTCCCCCGATCGTCATCCGAAGGTATCGTGAACTCCATCGCCAATCCTGTCATTCTGGAAACGAACCTCGCGGGCGTTCCGCGCCATGCACGCGGCAAGGTCCGCGATGTGTATCAAATCGACCAACAGAGGCTTCTGATCGTGGCCTCCGACCGTATCTCGGCCTTCGACTACATTCTTCCCACCGGCATCCCCGACAAGGGCCGCGTGCTCACGCGGCTATCCATATTCTGGTTCGATTTTCTGAAGGACCTCACACCCAATCACTTCCTTACGGCGCGCGTCGAAGACTATCCCGATCCGCTTCCGCGTTTCGCCGATCAACTGGAAGGCCGCTCCATGCTGGTGAAGCGGGCGCGCATGATCGAGATCGAATGCGTGGCGCGCGGCTACATCTCCGGCTCGGGCTGGAAGGAGTACCGCGAGCGGGGAACGGTGTGCGGCATCCGCCTGCCCGCCGGGCTGTGCGAGAGCGACCGCCTTCCCGAGCCCATCTTCACGCCGGCCACCAAAGCCCCCAGCGGGCACGATGAAAACATCTCTTTCGAGCGCGCCCGATCGCTGCTCGGCGAGGATCTCGCGCGCACTGTGCGGGACCTCACGCTTTCGATCTACACGCGGGCGGCGCGGTACGCCGAAACCAGGGGCATCCTCATCGCCGACACGAAATTCGAGTTCGGCTTCGTGGACGGCCAGTTGGTCCTGGGGGACGAAGTCCTGACGCCCGATTCTTCGCGGTTCTGGCCGGCGGATACGTACCGGCCGGGCGGACCGCAGTTCTCGTTCGACAAGCAATTCGTGCGCGATTACCTGGAGTCGATCCACTGGAACAAGCAGCCGCCGGCGCCGCCGCTTCCCGCTGACACCGCGTGCCGGACCAGCGAGAAATATCTGGAGGCCTTCCGGCTGCTCACCGGCCACAGCCTATGAACTGGCTGGACGTCGTGATTGTGCTGCTGGTGTTGATCTCTCTGCTGAGCGCGCTCAAAAAAGGATTTTCCCGCGAAGTAGTCGGCCTGATTGCCGCCATCGTGGGACT
>JBGPKH010000052.1:0-24348 GCA_041485845.1 Bryobacteraceae bacterium | reverse complement strand
TCCACCAGCAGCCCGATGGAATCCAGCTCCGCTCCTTCCAGCGTCACCTGGCAGCGGTAGTTGTGCCCGTGCATCCTCCAGCCGGGTAGTGAATCCGTAGTCCGGAAGGCTGTCGAAAAAAACCTGCCCGTAGCGTTGCTTGGTCATCCGGTTGTCCAGCAACACCAGCACGCCGCGGTCCGACCTGCTGCGAATCAACCGTCCGAATCCCCGCTTCAAAGCGATGGCGGCCTGCGGGATCTGGTATCTGCGTCAACACGGTTGGAAGCCGGCGCGCCGCTACCGGGGCCAGGAAGTCGCCGGATTGTGCCCGCTGCACCGCGAGACGCAGCCATCCTCTCATGTCAATGAGCGCAAACAGGTGTTCTATTGCCATGTCTGCGGGCAAGGCGGAGACCTGATTCGTCTGGTGGAACTCCTGCACGGCCTCTCGTTTCCTCAAGCCCTGGCCAGGTTGCAAGCCTTGGCCCCGCCCGTGGGGCTGCGGGAGGAGATCTTCCGCTTCTAACAACCGCAACTGCCGCGACGAACGCGAGCGGAATGGCGGCGAGGTAGAGCGTCGGGGAGAGCTTCCCTTTCCAATCGCGGGCAAGGGCCGGCGCGGAGAGCGGATTTCGTCCCTGATGTGCGATTGCATTATACAAATCACAACCAATCGTAGAGCACCGCAGCCTCCCCCTTGTTGGCGATCTCGCTATCGAACCACTTCACAATGGCGTCTCGACGGCCGAGGAGTCCATCAATCTCCAGGCTGGTGAGGTGCGGTTTCAAGAGGCTGGTCAGCTCGTCCTTATTCAACCCCCGCAGCCGGGATAGCAGCTTGCGATCGCACTTAACCAGGTTAGCTGGGCTCGGCAGGGTATTGAACATTCGAAACGCACGGGTATGGTCGAGCATCCAAAGCTTCCAGTCCTTCGAGTAGATCAGGTTTTCCAGGTTGCGATCTGTGTTGTAGATCAACTGGTCGAACACGCGGACGATGTACATCTGCTTGATCCACTTGTCCCGGTCGGGCGGCTCCAGCTTCCCTCTCACTCGCGCCCCCTCGCTCATCGCGGTTTCGTCAACCCACCAGGTGACAGCGGCCCACTGGCCGGCCACTTCGCGCTCGACCGAAGGCGGCATCATGTTGAGGCCCAGCAGCTTGTCCAGCTCGTAAGCGGCCAGGTTGTAGTGATACGTGTCGCGAAAGTTTATCTTCCCCCGCGTCCCTTCAAATACGTCCTTGGTGATGTTCACAGTCTGGATGTGGGCATCGTGCCTCAGCTTGCCGTCGTCGAGCACCGCACGCCTGGAACTGGTGACGCCCGGCGCCAGCTCCCGCATCTCGACGATCCGGGCGGACCGGAGAAACTGTTCCATCTCCTCCCGGCTCAAACCGGGAGGTTGCGCCGCGGCCATCGCGGCTGCCGATACCATCAGCAAAACTTTTCGCATGCCATCTCCTTTTCTGTGCCGGGGTGCACCGAGCTCCCCTGGCAAGCTCAGTCTAGCCGGCGGAGAAGGGCCGCCGGAAGTTGAAAGGGGTTGGCTAACGGTTGGCTAACCGCTTTGCTGTTGACTAACTTATGGCAAACCGCCGAGAATGCTTGCCAGAGAAATGAACGACGGTGCCAAAGCCGGCCTGGCGCGGACAGAGATGGACAAGATCCTCTCCAGCCAGCACTTTCTGGGGCAGGGGCGCCTGAGCCAGTTCCTGCGCTTCGCCGTGAACGAGTCGATCGAGGGCCGTGCCGGGCAGATCAAAGAGTACGTGGTCGGCATGGAAGTCTATCAAAGAGACGCCGCCTATGACCCCCGCACCGATTCCATCGTTCGCGTCGAGGCTTCCAAGCTCCGAGCGAGATTAGCCCAGTATTACGAGTGTGAAGGCCGGGCAGACGCGGTCGTGATTTCCATCCCCAAGGGCGCCTACGCCGCCCGATTTGAGTATCGCGAGAGCCAACCCGAGCGGCCGGCTTACCGGCGTCCGTCGGCTCGAGCTTCGATCCTGGCCGGCCTGGGTCTCGCGCTGGCGGCGAGCGTCCTCTGGCTGGCGCTACGGCCGGCAGTCGAATCTCTTCCCCCTCCCAGGATGCTGCCGCTCACCAGCTTTCCCGGACGGGAGTTCCGGCCAAGTCTCTCACCCGATGGCAAACAGGCCGCTTTTAGCTGGAACGGCGAGAGAGAAGACAACTACGACATCTACGTGAAGCTGATCGAGGGAGGATCGCCCTTGCGTCTCACCTCCAGCCCGGAGTGGGAAGGCGCCCCTGCGTGGTCACCCCGCGGAACCGAGATTGCCTTCCTTCGCGGCAGCGACGTCTACCTGATCTCCTCGCTGGGCGGGCCAGCTCACAAGCTGACCGCCGCCAAGGGCGCATACCTGGCCTGGACTCCCGATGGAAGGTCGCTGGCGATCATGGATCGCGATTTGCCCAGTGAGCCCACTCATCTGTCGCTGGTCTCGATTGCGACCGGCGAGATTCAGAGGCTAACCTCCCCACCAAGCCACGGCCCGGGCGATTGCGCTCCCGCTTTCTCCCCCGACGGCCGCACACTGGCCTTCGTTCGGGGAGGGAGCCTGTGCGTGCAGCCCGTCGGCCGCGGCCAGCCACGATGTCTCTTGACGGAACTGGCCGAGATCGGTGGCGTGGCCTGGACACCAAGCGGCAAGGAACTGGTCTTCTCCTCGACTCGCGGAGGCGATTTCCAACTCTGGCGGATTCCTGCCGGGGCAGCGCCGGAAGTAAAGCCTCAGTTGGTGGCAGGCGCTGGTGAGAACGCATCGCATCCTTCGATCTCGGGCGCCCGGCTCGCCTACCAGCGTGTCGTTTACGATGTGAATATCTGGCGGATGGCGGTGGCCGCACCTCGAGGCACGGCCGGTGCTATCTCCCGCATCATCGCCTCCACGCGCTCGGATTTCGCCGCCCAGTACTCCCGGGACGGACAGCGGATCGCGTTTGTTTCCGATCGGACCGGCAATCCGGAAATCTGGGTCTGCGATCGCGACGCCACCAACTTCCTTCAGGTAACCTCGTTTCGCGGCGCCTCGGTCCTCTCGCCCCAGTGGTCGCCGGATGGCTCGCGCATCGCTTTTGATTCGAACGCGGCCGGCAGCGACGACCTCTATGTGGTCGGCCTCGATGGAGTGTCCCTGCGCCGCTTGACCAACGAGGATTCGTCCGATTCCAGGCCCAGTTGGTCGCACGAGGGTCGTTGGATCTACTTTTGCTCCGACCGTTCCGGCAGCCCCCAGATCTGGAAGATCCCGGCGGAGGGTGGTTCCGCTGTTCAGGTCACCCGGAACGGCGGTCTGGAAGCCTTCGAGGCGCCGGGGGCCGATCGGCTGTTCTACGTCAAACCGGGCGCACGACAAAGCCTCTGGAGTATCCCAGCCGGAGGTGGCAACGAGGAACAGGTTCTGGAAGTGGTGCGGCCGGGCTACTGGGCGGCCACCAAACAGGGAGTTTACTTCGTCGACTTCGCAGAAGCCAACGCAATCAAGCGCCTTGCCCTAGTTTCGGGCCAAACGAGCCTGATCGGAAGAATCCCCAGGGACGTCTTTCATAAGCGCCCAGGGTTTTCGGCCTCTGTCGACGGGCGTAGCGTCCTCTTCAGCCAGATCGATCATTTCGAGGCCGACCTAATCGTCCTAGACAACTTCCGCTAACTGCTAAACGCGCCAGAAAGTGCGCATGGGTAGTCTTCTTTATTAATCCCGTATGGTCGGTGCTGATCCATCGCGAGAAATATCCCGACTCGGGTCTGCGCCGCTTCCTGCTCTATTGCGGCCTCGCCCTGCCGCCCGACCGCACCTTCGACTAGGACGCCCTACCGCGCAGGCCGGTAAGTCGCGCTCGCCGTGTCGGTCTCCCACAGCCGGATCGACCCGACGCGCACGCCTTCCCTGGTCTTCAGCCCTTCGCACACCCCATCGTAGATGTGCTTGGCCATGTTCTCCGCCGACGGATTCAACACGTCGAACGGAGGGAACTCGTTCAGCCACTGGTGATCCATGCGGTCGAGCACCGCGTGCACCACCTTCTTCAGCTCCACGAAATCCACCAGCAGCCCGATGGGATCCAGTTCCGCTCCTTCGAGCGTCACCTGGCAGCGGTAGTTGTGCCCATGCACGTTCTCGCACTTCCCGCGATAGTTCCGCAGGGCATGCCCCGCGGCGAAAGTCTCTTCTATGGTGACTTCAAACATCGAAAAACTTCTCCACGTCCTCCAGCCGGGTAGTGAATCCGTAGTCCGGAAGGCTGTCGAAAAAAACCTGCCCGTAGCGTTGCTTGGTGATCCGGTTGTCCAGCAACACCAGCACGCCGCGGTCCGACTTGCTGCGAATCAACCGTCCGAATCCCTGCTTCAAAGCGATGGCGGCCTGCGGGATCTGGTAGTCGTAAAACGGATTTCCCCCGGCGTTGCGGATGCTCTCGATCCGCGCGTTGACCACCGGGTCGTTGGGCACCGCGAACGGCAGTTTATCTATGATAACGCAGCTCAACTGCTGGCCCGGCACGTCCACGCCCTGCCAGAACGAGGAGGTCGCGAACAGCACGCAATTGGGCGTCGAACGAAACTCGTCGAGCAGCGCCCGGCGCGGCCCGGTCCCTTGCAGCAGCGTGGGATACTCGATCTCCAGCGACACTTTGTCGTGAACCAGGCGCATCTGCTGGTAGCTGGTGAACAACACGAATGCGCGTCCGCGGCTGTGCATCAAGATGCGAATCACTTCCTCGGCGGCCTCCTTGGTGAACGCCGGATTGCGCGGCTCCGGCAGGCGCTGCGGCACATACAGCAGCGCCTGTTTCTGATAGTCGAAGTGACCCGGCACGATCAGGCTGCGCGCGTGCTCCACCCCCAGCCGCTTCTGCGTATAGTCGAAACCGCCGGCCACCGCCAGCGTGGCCGAAGTCAGCACCACCGTCTCCACTTTGCGGAAAAGCCGCTCGGCAACGATGAGCGAGACATCGATGGGAGTCGCCTGCAGAAAACAGCCGCGCCCGCGCTTTTCCAGCCAGTAGACGAAGTTGTCGTCGTCCGACTCCATCACGAACCGCAAGCCCTCATTGAGTTCTCCGGAGCGGCGAACCAGCGGTCCGATCTCCTCGGGCGGATTCTTGAGCAGCTTGAGGTGCGAAACGATGAGATCGAGCGCCGACAGCACGTCCGCGTAGACCTCTTCATTGGCTTCGCGGAAACCGTCGCGGCCCACGAACGCCACGCGCCCCTCGGCCTCGCCGAAAAGACTGAAGAAGCTCGCCGTCAATTCGTCCAGGCGCTGCAACACGCGCTCCAGCTCGGGTGACCCGAAGTTCTTCGTGCGGCTTACCGCGGCGATGTCGCGGCGCAACTCCAGGAAGCGGTAATTGCTGACCGAGACCCCGAAATACTGCCCGGCGACATCCTCGATCTCGTGCGCCTCGTCGAACACCACCGCGTGGTACTCCGGCAGAATACCGCCCTCCTGGTTCTCGTTGCGCAGCGAGAGGTCCGCGAAGAACAGGTGATGGTTGACGATGATCACGTCGCTTTCGGTAGCGCGCTGGTGCATCAGCGTGATGAAGCACCGCTCGTAATTGGGACACTTCTGTCCCGTGCACATATCGGTGCGGGCATCTACCTTGGCCCAGGCCGTACTCGCTTCCGGCAGGCTCTTGATTTCGGCGCGGTCCCCGATCTCCGTGGTCTTTTCCCATTCCCGAATGATTTCGAAATCCGCCACCTCTTCGAGCCCGCTGAGCACCGCCTGATTTTCGGCGTCGTAGATCTTCTGCCGGCAGGCGTAGTTGTTGCGCCCCTTCATGTAGCAGACCTTCAACGGCCGCGAGAAATGCTGTTGCAGGAACGGAACGTCTTTGAAATACAGTTGCTCCTGAAGGTTCTTGGTGCCCGTGGAAACCACGATGCGCTTGCCCGAAAGCAGCGCCGGCACCAGGTACGCGAGCGTCTTTCCCGTGCCCGTGCCCGCTTCGACGATCAAGTGGCGCTTATCGGCCAGCGCCGATTCCACGGCTTCCGCCATCTCCACCTGTCCCGGGCGGAATTCGTAATTGGGGTGCCACTTCGAGAGGGTCCCGTGCCTGGAAAAGAATTGGCGCGCGCGGGCTGGTTGGGCCTGGGTGGGCATCGGGGATGCTTTGATTCTACAGGATCTCTTCCAGCTTCTTCCGCAACTCCGCCGACAGCCGCGGATTCTCCCCGCCCGTGGACACCGCGATCTGCACGCCGTTGCGCTGCACGCGCGCCGGCACGAGAAAGTCGCACTCCGCGGCCGAATCCGCGATGTTCGCGAAAACGCCCTTCCCTTTGGCGGCGATGCCGATCCTATGATTGGTCAACCGGTCGTCGGTGGCCGCAAAGACCAGCATGCAGTTGGCGAGGTCCGAAGCGCGAAACCGCCGCGGAACCAGCCGCACCCCCAGGCCTTCGAATTCCGGCTCCCACTCCGGCGCCACCACCGTGACGCGCGCGCCCGCCTCCACCAGTCCTCTGGTCTTTCGCAGGGCGACCTTGCCGGCCCCCACCACAAGCACCGGCCGGTCCTTCAGGTCGAGAAAAATAGGGTAATGTCGCAACCCAAAATGTAGCACGTGGCGGAGCAGGCCCTCCCCCGCATCGCGAAAGCTGCCCCCGCAACAGGAAGGGCGGCGCCAACCGGGGCAACGACATTCGAGTCGAGCCGCTCTCCCGGACCGCCCATTTTCACCGGGGGCGCGTATGGAAAACCTGGCGCCGTAATTATATGAGCGCCGTAACCGGATTACTCACCCCCCAGTCAACGCCCCTGCTATCATGAAAGTTCATGTCACACGCCACCCCCACGGTGGTCATTGTGGGCCGGCCCAACGTAGGAAAGTCCACCCTGTTCAATCGCATCACCGGACAACGCCGCGCCATCGTCGGCGATGAGCCCGGCATCACGCGCGATCGCATCCATGGGCTTGCCGAACACCACGGCCGCCGGTTCGAGTTGATCGACACCGGCGGCATCGTCGTCAATGACCAGGAGTACATCCCGAGCCAGATCCTCCACCAGGCCGAGGTCGCTCTCGCCAGCGCCTCTCACATCATCTTTCTGGTCGATGGCCGCAGCGAAATCACCGCCTCCGACCGCGACCTCGCCCAGATGCTCCGCCGTCTCGGCAAGCCCGTCTCGCTCGCCGTCAATAAGGCCGATACGGCAGCGCGCAACGACCTCGCCGGCGAATTCTACGAGCTCGGCATCCCCGACATCTACCCCATCTCCTCCGAGCACGCCATCGGCGTCGACGCCCTTCTGGAGCGCGTTACCGCCAGTTTCGTGGATCAAGCGGAGCAGCCTCCGGCGGAGGTTCCGGGCATCAAGATCGCCATCATCGGACGCCCCAACGTCGGCAAGTCCACCCTCCTCAACACCCTCACCGGGCAGGAGCGCGCCATCGTCTCCCCCATCGCCGGAACCACGCGCGACGCCGTCGACGAAACGGTCACTCGCCACGGCACCGATTACGTTTTCATGGATACCGCGGGCATTCGCCGCAAGGGGAAAACCAGGCTCATGGCGGAAAAGATGAGCGTCGTCATGGCGCGCCGCCATATCCGCATGGCGCACGTGGTGCTCCTCGTGCTCGACGCCACCGAAGGCGTTGTCGGGCTGGACTCCACCATCGCCGGCTACGCCCACGAAGGCGGCCGCGGCCTGATCGTCTGCGTGAACAAGTGGGACGAGGTCGCAGGCCACAAGGGCCAGCAAAAGAATCAATTCGAACGCGACCTGCGCGACCAGTTCAAATTCCTCGATTATGCCCCGGTGGTCTTCCTGTCGGCCAAGACCGGAGCCGGTGTGGAGCCCCTGTTCAAGCTCATCCGCGAGGTATACGAGTCGGCTTCGCAGCGCATTCCGACCGGCGAGATGAACCGCTTCGTAGAGCACCTTCGCTTCGAAGAGCGGAAGATTTTTTACATCACCCAGGCATCCATTCGCCCCCCCGAATTCGTGGTGTTCACGGATCGCGGAGGGCCGTTGCACTTCTCCCACCAGCGCTACCTGGTGAACCAGATCCGCCGGAGGTTCGGTTTCCGCGGCACCCCCATCGTGCTCAAGACCCGCGCCAAGGGAGCAGCCCGCGGCCGTTAGTTGCGCCGCGAATCAGGCCGGCAATAAAGCCGTTTGCCTTTTCCCCACCTCCCCTTTAGACTAAAGGAGCAGTACCATGAACGCATTGATCCTATTTCATACAGGAGGGTGGCCAGATGTGGAATAAACGTAGGGATGAGGAGCCGAAGCCTTATTCCCCGCCCATCCCGGCGGCCCCTCAGGCCCCCGTGGCGCCAAGTCACATTGAACCGAAAAAGGAGACCATACCCGTGTCCAGCTTGCCTCAGGGAAGATTCGAACCGGAGAGCCGCGGAAACGCGGCCAGTATCGGCAAGGCCGTCAAGATCGTCGGCCAGATCTACAGCAAAGAGGACCTCTACGTCGATGGCGACCTGGAGGGTACGGTGGAGGCGCTGGAACATAAGCTCACCATCGGGCCGAACGGGACCGTCCACGCCAGCGTCAAGGCGCGCGAGGTGGTGGCCCTCGGAACCATTCAGGGCAATGTCGAGGCCACCGAACGAATCGAGATCCGCAAGGATGCCAAACTGGTGGGCGACATCCGCACGGCTCGTATCATCATCGAGGATGGCGCCTATTTCAAGGGCAGCATCGACATCGTAAAACCCGAACCAGGCAAGGCTGCGCCGAAGCCCGTGGCGGCCACTCCCGCGCCCGCGGTCGCCGCCCACGCGCCTGCGGCGGCCGCCGCTCCGGAAAACAGGCGATAACGAGCAGGGTCCTCGATGCAGCTCCCAGGACCGCTGAAAAACATCCTGCGCGTCGGCCGCGGCGCAGTCCCGCCAAACGGCCCTCCCCCTTCCGCGAACCCGCGGCGCGGCCAGTTTCCGTCCAGAACCGTGCGCGGCGAGGATTCCGTCGGCACCCGCCAGAGCCGCGGCCTGGAGCAATTCTTCGGTTACATCCGCGACCAGTCCGGACTCACCATTCTCGACCTCGGGGGCGCTACTCAGCAGAACGTCAACTTCATCACCAATCTCGGCCATCGATTGTACTCCGAGGATTTCCTGCAGATCCTCCACGAGACCTTCGGCGTCAACGACACCGTAGACCAGTCCAATCCCGGAAGGATCGAATACTTCCTCCGCCAGGCTCTGGAGTATCCCGAAGGGCAATTCGACGGCGTCCTGGTCTGGGATGTCCTGGAGTATCTCGAACCTCCGCTGCTGGCCGCGGTGGTCGAGCGGCTGCAAAAAATCGTGCGGCGGAAGAGTTACATGCTGGCCTTCTTCCACTCCGACGACAAGCTCGATGCGGTCCCCTTCTACACGTTCCGCATTCAGGAAGTGAATCTGCTCCAGGTCGCGCAACAAGGCACCCGCCGTCCCACGCAGCTCTTCAATAACCGCAGCCTCGAAAAACTCTTCGGCCGCTTCGAGTCCGTGAAATTCTTTCTCACCAAAGAGCGCCTCCGCGAAGTCATCATCAAAGCCTGACGCCGCTGGTCTTCGTTTCAAACACAGTCCCCAACCCGCGGCCCGCGCTCCCAGCCTGTCGCGGCCGCGCGTCGAAGAAGCCCTGCGTCAGAGTTGATGTCGGTGTGATCGTCTTGCCTTGCTAGCGCCAGATGGCGATAGCTCGGCGGTTTTCCGACAGACCGGACGCCGTGCCTGAAAGATGCACTCCGAACGATCCGGGATGCGCGTGCCGATAGGCTATTCCGCGGCCACTTCAGCCAGCGCCTTGGCCAGCAGATCCTGCACGCGCAGGCGGCCCGCCCACGACTCCACGTAATCGAAATCAAGGTCGGGATTCGTGGCGAGCAACCCGGTGATGTCGCTCCATTGGCGATCGGAAACTTCGCCTCCCGCACGATACCACTGGAGTTTTGCCAGAATGATGTCCTCCGCGCTCGCTACCGGGTACTCTGCTTCAATACCAAGAAACGAAAGGGGCACCTTCGAAGCCCGCTGCAGTTGGGCGACGTGGAACTCCCCCACCGCCGGAAAGATATCTACCTTCTGGCTCTTTGGGATATAGATGACATTGAAAGCCTGTCCGGCCCGGATGGCCTGCCGCATCTGATCCGGATCCGCGTACCACTCCCGGCCAAGGGCGCCGGCCAACTGGTCGGCCTGCTCCGTCCCAACGCCCGCAACGATGTCAATGTCTCGCGTCGCGCGCGCGATTCCTCGAGCGGACGATGCCACCGATCCGCCGATCATATACACAATACCCAGCCGTTCCAAGGCGGCGGCAAAAAGGCTAAGCGCGTTTGCCAACCCGCCCGTCATCGGGAAGCACCTCGCCGTACGCCTTGCGGAACAAGTCGGGACCCAGATTGATGCGCGCAACGCGGAGAAAAATCTCGCGATCGTCAGCGTTTGGGTATCGCTGCCGCAAGCCTGCCTCCGCAAATTGCCGGATGACCTCCGACCATTCGAAGGCCTGCTGCAGCTTCTCCGCCGGTGACAACTTTCGTTGCAGGTCGATGAACACCTTCCAAGCCTCGGGCGATGTGTCGGCGGGCCGCATGTCTACATGATAGCAACGCGAGCGGCGGGCTCGTTTGGATCGCCCGCGTTTTCCAAAGGAATCCCGATCGGCGCTCAGCCGTTTCCGGCCTGCAAGACCATTCCGATAATGTCGGCTCGAAACCGTACCGGCGGTCTTGCCGCCGGTACTAATCTAATCTAACGTGGGGCGGGTCGCCGGCCCGCCACCTGAGCGGCCCTCACATCCCCGGCGCTACAATGTCCTGAAGTGTCTCGCCACAAGCTTCTACTGCCACTTTTCGCCGCCGCCCTGCTGGCCTCCTGCGCGCGCCTCAAGCCGATCGCCGCGATCCCACCACCCCGAGACTACGCCGACTCCCCCTTCGAATCCGCCGAGTACTTCCGCCAGCAGCGCGTCCCTGACAGTCGCGCCCTGCCCATCGAACGCTACCTCGAAGCGCAACGCCATGCCCGCACCATGCGCCGCTACTCGCTCCGCGAAGCACGCTTCTTAGACAGCGCTGCGCCTCGCGAGCCCGCTGCCACCTTCGGCGCATGGGAGTCGCTCGGCCCCGGCAATGTCGGAGGACGAACCCGCGGCCTCGTCATCCATCCGAACAACTCCAGCATCATGTGGGTGGGCGGCGCCACCGGCGGCGTCTGGAAGACCAGCGACGGCGGCCGCTCGTGGACCCCCACTACCGACTTCGCCCCCGTGCTCACGGTCAACTCGCTGGTCATCGACCCCAACGATCCCAACACGCTCTATGCGGGCACCGGCGAGCAGACGCAGAACTGGCGCGGCGCCGGGATCTTCAGGACCACGGACGGCGGCACAACCTGGGCGCAGATCCCCGCAACTGCTACCTCCGACTTTTACTTCGTCAACAACATCGCGGTCAGCCGCAGCGCGTCCTCCCACATCTACGCTGCCACCAACTCCGGAATTTGGGCCACCACCGACGGCGGCGCTTCCTGGAAGTTGTCTCTGGCCTCCACCGATGGCGGCCCCGCCCCCACATTGACCGGCGGCGCCACCCACGGCTGCTTCGACGTCGCGATGGCCGCCGGCCAGCCTGCCGATGTGGTTTTCGCCGTCTGCCATCCGCCCGGCAGCCTCCAATACGCCATCTACCGGAATGCCGATGCGGCCGGAGCCGGAACCTGGACGATGGTCCACTCCGATCCCAACATGTGGTACACCGTGCTGGCCGCGGCGCCCTCGCAGCCCGGCACCATCTACGCGCTATCGGTGACTTTCGACAATTCCAGCGTGTACGCCAAAGGACTGCTGGCCGTCTACCGCTCCACCGCTAACGGCGACCCCGGCACGTGGGTCACGCGCACGTCGAACCGCGATACCACGCGGCTGAACACGGCCATCCTGAGCATCGACAGCGCCTACTCTTTCTTCGGCAGCTTCTGCACGGCCCGCAGTCCCAATCACAACGGCCAGGCCGGATACAACCTCGCGCTCACCGTGGATCCCCTCGACCCCAACCGCGTCTGGGCGGCGGGAGTTGGCATCTTCCGCTCCGACGATGGCGGCGTCAACTGGGGCTACGCCTATACCGGCGACCACCCCGACCAGCATTTCCTGGCCTTTGACCCCGGCTTCAATGGCGCCGGCAATCAGGTTCTCTACAACGTCAACGACGGCGGCATCTACAAAACCACGCAGGCCCGGGGCAAGACCGCGACCTGCGCGTCCATGACTTCCGAGGTCACCTGGACCACGCTCAACAACGGCTACGGAACCACGCAGTTCTACCACGGAGTGGCCTACCCGGGCGGCGCCGCCTATTTCGGCGGCACGCAGGACAACGGCACCGTGCGCGGCACCGACCTTCGCGGTCCGAATCAGTGGGGCTCCATTTTCGGCGGCGATGGCGGCGTGTCGCGTATGGACCCGGTCAACGTCAACATGCTGTTTGTCGAAACTCCGCACGGCGGAATCGCGAAGTCCGGCGACGGCGGCCTGACCTACCAGAACGCCTCCAACGGGCTCAACGAGGATCCGCTCAACTACCCGTTCATCGCGTACTACGTGTTCGATCCCGCCAACTCGCTGCGCATGTACGTAGGCGGGACCCGGTTGTGGCGCAGCGAAGATGCGGCCGGCCATTGGGGCGCCGTCAGCGTTCCCGTCGACCAGCCGGATGGCGTGCTCGATAACATCCGCTCCGTTGCCGTTTCGCCGGCCGATCCCGGCCTCGTCCTGTTCGGCATGAGTCGCGGCAGGATCTTCAGCAACACCACCGCGCTGGCCGCCAACGAGACCACCGTGTGGAGCTCCACCCAGCCGCGGCCGGGAAACGTCTCGCACCTCGAGTTCGACCCGCAGCGCCCGTCCACTGTCTACGCGACCTACACCACCTTCAACTCCGCGCCGGGCGACGGCCACATCTACCGGTCGGTGGATGAGGGTCTTACCTGGACCCGCATCGACGGCTTCGGCAGCACCGGCCTGCCCGATGTGCCGGTCGAAACCCTGCTCGTCGACCCGGACGATTCCTCGCGCCTCTATGCCGGCAGCGATCTCGGCGTCTTCGCCAGCTTCGACGGCGGCAATACCTGGGTTCGCGACGACAGCCCGTTTGCCAACGCCATCACCCCGACTCTCTCGATCGAACGCACCGGCGGAACCAGGTACCTCTATGCGTTCACCTACGGGCGCGGCGTCTGGCGCGTGCCGCTCGGCGGCGGCAACACCGCCTCCTGCACCTATTCCATCCCGGCTGCCGTAGCGGCGGACGCGACCGGCGGAACCGTCGCGATCAAGGTCACCACGCCGCCGAGGTGCGCCTGGTCCGTGACACCCGCGGGGACGGCTTCCAGTTCATTCGCCTCCGTGCAGGCCCCGGCCTACGGCGTTGGCAGCGGGAAGGCGTTCCTCACCGTGCCGGCGAACCGCGGGACCGCGGCCCGCAGCATGACCGTGCTGGTGCAGAACCAACTGGTCGCCGTGACCCAGCCGGGCGCCGTGAGCCTGGCTATCGGCGATGAGCTGAGCCGCGCGTTGGTCATTCCGTCCGTGCCATTGGAAGGCCTCGGGACGAACACCGCCCTGACCCAGAACGCCGCCGACCCGAAACACACCTGCACCGGCTCCGCGGATTTCAAAACCGGTTGGCTGCGGCACACGGCGTCCGCCGATGCCGGCTTGCAGGTCTCGGCGCAGGGAATCCGCAGCGACAATTCCATCGGAAATTCCGGGATCGTGGTCGCGGTGTACTCGCTCAACGGCGATTCCCCCGGCATCGAGCTGGGCTGCGCCACCGTTTCCAAAGATACGGCCGGACCGATTCGCAACGCCATCGTTCGATTCCCGGTGACCCGCGGCGCGTCCTACGCGATCGAGACGGGCTCTCTCACCGGCGCCGCATCCGACAATGCGCAGTTGTTCATCGGGGTCGGCCCCGCCGTGCCGGCGCCCACCTTCGACGTGAGTCCCCCGGAGGCGCTGGTCAATCCCGGCCAGCCGCGCCGGTTTCAGGCCGTGACTTCGAACCTGCCGAACCGCGCGGTGCGCTGGACGGTTTCGCCGCAAGTCGGAGTCATCGCGCCGGATGGAACCTACACGGCCCCGCAGGTGACCTCGCCCTCCAACGTCACGGTGACCGCCCAGAGCCTCGCCGATTCCAGTCTCCGGGCGATCTCCAGGTTGACCATTCAACCACCGCCGCCCGTTTCACTGGCCGCGCCCGCGGTCACCAACGCCGCGAGTTTCCAGACCGGACCGGTGGCGCCCGGAGAAGTGGTCACCATCTTCGGCAGCGGCATCGGACCGGCCGGTACGGTCACCGCGCAGGTGAACCCGCAAGGGAGGCTGGCCTCGAGTCTCGCCGGCACGCAGGTGCTCTTCGATAACATTCCCGCGCCGCTGGTGTATGTAACGGCCACCCAGGCAAGCGCCATCGTGCCGTACGAAGTGGCGACTCAGCAGACCACCCAAATGGTGGTCGTGCGCAACGGCCAGAGCACCCAGCCCATCACGCTGCAAGTGTCCGCCGCATCGCCCGCGCTGTTCACCGCTGCAGCCTCAGGCTCCGGCCAGGCCGCCGCCGTCAATCAGGACGGCACGTTGAACGGCCCGCAGGCCGGTGCTCCGCCCGGAGCGATCGTAGCGCTTTACGCCACGGGCGAAGGCCAAACCAATCCCGGAGGCGTCAACGGCCGTCTCGCCGCCAGCGTCGTGCCGCAGCCCTCGGCCCCCGTGAGCGTCAAGATCGGCGGCGTGGATGCCGAAGTGACTTACGCCGGCGCCGCCCCCCAGGCCGTCGCTGGTCTGTTGCAGGTGAACGTCCGTATCCCGCCCGCCGTGAAGCCCGGCCTGAATTCAGTGGTGCTCACGGTAGGCGCCGCCTCCAGCCGCTCCGACGTCACGCTGACAGTCCGGTAACACCGGCGGGCTTGCCGGTACACTTCGAACGCGCGAACCCCTTACAGCCCCGCTGCGGTAAACTCGTTACAATCGTATGCCGCTCCATGCAGGCGACCGAGTGGGACCCCATATGAGATTCTCTACCCGCTTGGCGCCGGCGTCCGATTGCACGCTTCCCGGAACGCCGTTACCGGCGAGGGTACAGGCGGCTGGACAGTTCGATGAGTCGCCGATTACGCGGTCAATAGAGGGACGGCGTCCCGAAGAACGGTCGCCCGCACACGCTCGCGCAAACCGCGCGCAGACACAACATCCACCTTGGACGCAAGCAGGTTCTCCAGTTCGCGCTGCATTCGGCTCAGGTGGTGGTATTCGGAACGCTGGCGCAGGCGGGGGCGGCGGGGATGTTTTTCTGGCTGCGCAAGCCGCTGGCAGTGGCGGCGCGGTGAGCGGTCATTCGTCCGGGCCGGCCTCCAGCAGGCTCTCGAGTTCCGCCAAGTGCAGCAGGTCCTTTGCCCGGCCTGCGGCGCGTTTGGCGCGGATCAGACCTGGCAGGTCGAGCGTCCAGACGTCCCGATCGAATGCCTGTACCCGCATGGAATTCGCCTTCACTTCCTCGAAACCCCCGAGGCCACTGACTTCCGCCAGAAGATCGATGACGCCGAGGTCGGTCCGGAGCGTAAAGATCGTTCCGTTCCTGAGGGTAACCTCGTCCCAGACGAAAGGGACATCCTCCGGCAAATCCCTCAACCGCGGGTGATAGGGCGCCAGGACCCGCGCGAGCCGTTTCAAGTTTTCGGGCCCTCGCGAGAAACAGACGTCCAGGTCTTCCGTCTTGAGCGCACAGCCGTGGAGAACGGCGGACCAGCCGCCGATGATGACGAAATCGACGTCGGCATCCACCAGAGCTTGCACCGCTGTTACAACGTTCATTTGCGCTTGCGCCGGGCCGCCCCGCGCACTTGCTCGGCGACCTGGATGATATCGTGCGCTGCGCGAGCGCGTTCCGCCGGCGTGCGACGCAGTTGCTCGATCAGCAGGGTGAGATCGATCCCGAAGCGTTGGGCAGCTTCAATCTTGCTGCCGGGACGTGGATGCCGCAGCCGATCTTCGGCGCGGGCTAGTTCCTCGGGTGTCATGGCGCGCCATTCCCGCATACTTCAATCATAATGCCGCGGCGCTCACGGCCCCAAGCCGGCGAGCAATACGCTAAAATTCAAGTTTACCCGGCCCTGAAAGAAATGCGTTTCTTTAGACCCCGTGCCGACCCGCTAGCGCCGCCCGCCTTAGGCCCTCTGGAGATCACCGTCATGGAGATCCTGTGGGCGCGCGGCGAAAGCAGCGTGCACGATGTGGTCCCCAAGCTTGCGCGGCCGCTGGCTTATACCACCGTGATGACAACGCTCGACCGGCTCTTCAAGAAGGGCCTGCTCGACCGGCGCAAACTGGAACGCGCGTTCGTGTATGCGCCCCGCCTGTCGCGCCGCGAATGGGAACATAAGCGAACGGGCGACTTCGTGGCGGGCTTCCTGAGTGGACCGAAGCCATCCGGCGAGCTGCTGGTTTCCTGCCTGGTGGAGGCGGTCGGGCAGCAGGATGAGGCCCTGCTCGACGAACTGGAAAGAAAGATCCGGATGAAGCGGAAGGAGCTTTACCGGAGGGGGAGGCCATGATACTTCCCTATCCATTGCGGCTGCTGAGCCTGTGCCTGGCGACGTTCTTTCTGGTCCACCTGATTTTGGGGCTAGCCGCCTTGCTGCTGACACCCTCCGCGATCCGGTTAGCCGGGCGCATCCGCCCGTGCAGGGCCGCCCGGCTGCTGCTGGGCTGGCGGCTCTTTCCCCTTGGAGGGTCGGTTTTTCTGGTGGCAGGCCTTTGCGTGCCGAGCTTTTTGTGGCTCGAGCCGAAGAGCGCCGCCGAAGAGGTGGGACCGGCTTGCCTGGCTGCCGGCATGCTGGCCGTGGCGCTTTGGGGGATCTCGGTCGCGCGAGGACTGGGCGCTATAGCGCGATCGTCCCGATATGTCGACCGCTGCCTCCGCTCGGGGCACAGGACTTACCTCGCGGGCGAAGTCTCGCCGGTGTGGGTCATCGAAGACCCTGCGGGCTGCCTGGTCCTCGCCGGCATCGTTCACCCTCGCGTAATTCTCTCCCGGTCTGTGGTGAACACGCTTTCCGCCGGTCAGTTGTCGGCGGCGTTGCTTCATGAGCGCGCCCACCAGAGATCGCGCGACAATCTCAAGCGTTTGTTGCTGCTCCTGGCGCCCGATGTTTTGCCGTTCTGGCGGTGCTTCGGGGCGCTGGAGCGCGGCTGGACAAAGTTCGCCGAATGGGCCGCGGACGATGGCGCGGTGGGCGGCGATTCCGGCCGTTCGCTGTCGCTCGCCGCGGCGCTGGTGCGGGTGGCGCGCTTGGGTCCCGCGCGGCAAGCGTCACCCCTGGTCACCTGTCTGGTCGATGATCGTGCGGATCTTTCAGCTCGAGTCGATCGCCTGCTGCACGTTGCGCCCCCGGGCGAAGCGGGGCGGGCGGTGGCCCTGCTCATGGCAGGCGCTTGCATGGCCGCTATCTCTTCGGGGGTCGCGGTGATGCTGCAACCCGGCACGCTGCACTTCGCGCATCGATTCCTCGAGCGGCTGATCCACTAGCCAAATACGATCCGTGGCAGTAGCGGCGCCGTATGCCAGCGTCGTGCCAGTACAGCGCCGGGCATCCGGCGGATGGTCGGGCGGCACACGTTTTTCGAAGTTCCTATGTGGGGAACATCTCGCGGCGCCTGCTCTGCCAGTGAAACATCAACGCGGTGCCGGGCCTCCCGGCCTGTCCTCAAAGCACCAGGCGCTCATCGCCTTCGCGGCGCGTCACGTGCTCGCGGTCGAGATATTCCAGGAGGGGAATCGCGTACTTGCGCGAGATGCCGGTCCATTCTTTGAAGGTCCCGACGTTGAAACGTTGCGCTTTGCGGGGGGCCAGGAGTTTGCGCAGACTGTCGATGGCCGACCGGTGAAACACCAGGTCCTCGCTGATGCGCACGAGGCGCTTCTCGCGTAGCAGGATATCGAGCAGGCGGCGCGCACGGGCCGCTTCCACCCCGGATTTCGCCAGCACCTCGGCCGTCGCGGGCGTCGACAGGCCGGCCTGCTCGAAGGCGCGTTCGATGGCTGCGCGCGCTTGCTCCTCGTCTTCCTTTAACACCACCTGGTGCCCGCGCGTGCGCACGGTTTCGCCTTCCACCACGATCTCCTTGGCATCCGCGAGGAGGGCATCCAGCACGAATGGCGGCGCGCCGGGCAACTCGCGGCTGCGCAGGTCCTGTTTGGGGATTCCCGGCAGCAGCGGCTGTTGCGCGTGGAACTGGCGGACGGTCTTGACGAGCCGGTCGCGCGTCGCCTGGAACCAGCCGCGGTCCACGTACCAGGGCTGCGGCTGTGGAATGGCGACCAGCGGTGCGCGGGCGGCGGCGGGCGCGATCTCGCGCTCCTGCATCCCGGTGTGCGCGATCAAGTCCAACAGGCCCATGCCGCACTCCGTCTCTCGCACCAGAAGCGCGATGCGTGCGGCGGCGTCCGGCGAGGCGAGCACATCGAGGCGCGCCTGCACGTCCTCACCTTTGCGGTAGCGGTGCTCTCCCGGATCTACGACTACGCCCCCGCCGATCGTCACCACCGGCGAGAACATGCGAATGATGAAGCGGTCGCCCGGTAGCAGCAGCGCGGCGTCGCGCAGAACCAGGCGGGCATACGCCGTGCCGCCCGGCTTCAGGATCGTCGCGCCCCCAAGCAGCCGGACCTCCGCTTCGATCTCGGCCGTGCCGGAATGAAAATGGACCGGCGCGCGGTGCTTCAAGGGCTTCGCCGAACCCAGCAGATCGAGACGGCAGTCCACTTTCTGCACCGCGCGGAAACGGCCGGGCTCGGAGAGCACATCGCCGCGCTTCAGCTCCGCGGGCTCGATGTCGGCCAGGTTGACGGCGGTGCGCTGGCCGGCGACGGCGCGGTCGGACTTCGAGCCGTGGACCTCCACGCCGCGGACGCGCAGCTTCCGCCCGGCGGGATAGACCTCCACTTCCTGCTCCTTCTGGATCGATCCCGAAATCAACGTTCCTGTGGCGACCGTTCCGAACCCCCTGATCGAAAAGACTCGGTCGATGGGCAGGCGGCAGTGTCCCGCCGCATTCTTCTCCGGAACCGCGGCGGCCACGCGGACCAATTCCTTGCGCAGGTCGTCGAGTCCGGCGCCCGTGGTGGAACTGACCGCCACGGCCGGCGCACCTTCGAGGAACGAACCCGCGACCAGTTCCTCCACTTCGAGCCGCACCAGGCCAAGGATGTCTTCATCCACGAGGTCGGCCTTGGTGAGCGCCACGATGCCCCGCGGAATGCCCAGGAGGCGGCAGATATCGAAATGCTCGCGTGTCTGCGGCTTGATCGATTCGTCGGCCGCGATGACCAACAGCACGAGGTCGATTCCGCCCACGCCCGCCAGCATGTTCTTCACGAAGCGCTCGTGGCCCGGCACGTCGACGAAGCCCAGGCGCAGCGCGGGCGTCAGTTGCAGGTGCGCGAAGCCGAGATCGATGGTGATGCCGCGGCGCTTCTCTTCCTCCAGGCGGTCGGCATCGATGCCAGTGAGAGCCTTGACGAGCGCGGTCTTGCCATGGTCGATGTGGCCGGCGGTGCCGGCGATGATGTGCTTCATGTCGCTTGTTACAGTGTAAAAGTGCTCGCCCTGCCTCTGCTGGCCCTTCTTTTGGGGTCGCTCGTCTATTGTGTGCTGACGATCGCCGCGGCCGTGCGGTATCGCGCCGTGCGGCCGCCCGGCCCGCGCGTGTTCCCGCCTATCAGTATCCTGAAACCGTTGGCCGGTGTGGACGAGGGCCTCGAAGAGAATCTCCGCACTTTCTTCGCGCAGGAGTATCCGCATTTCGAAATCCTGTTCGCCGTGCGCAGCCTGGAAGATCCCGCGGTCGCCGTGGCCGAGCGTCTGCGCGCGGCGTATCCCGCGATACCGTCGCGCCTGATCGTCACCGGCGAGCCGCCGTACCCGAACGCCAAGGTGTTCAGCCTCGACCGCATGCTCGCCGCGGCCAGCCACGACCTGCTGGTAATGTCCGACAGCGATATACGGGTGACGCCGGACATGCTGTCTACGATCGCTGCCGAGTTCGCCGATGCCCAACTCGGCCTCGCCACGTGTCCATACCGCGCGGTGCCCGGCCGCAGCTTCTGGTCGACGCTCGAAGCCGTCGGGATCAACACCGAGTTTATCGGCGGGGTGCTGGTGGCGCGCATGCTCGATGGCATGAAATTCGCGCTCGGGCCGACCATCGCGGCGCGGCGTGAAACCCTGTCGCGGATCGGCGGCTTCGACGCCGTCAAGGACTACCTCGCCGAAGACTTCGTGATGGGCAAGCTCGCAGCCGAGCGCGGATACGGCGTGATCCTCTCGTCGTACGTGATCGAGCATCGCATCGGCGCGCAGGCGTTCGCCGCCAACCTGAAGCATCGCCTGCGCTGGAACCGCAGCACGCGACGTTCGCGGCCGTGGGGCTACATCGGCCAGGTGTTCACCAATCCGCTGCCCCTGGCGCTGCTCTTGTGGACCGCGAGTCCGGCGTGGTGGCCGCTGCTGGTGGCCACCGCGATCCTCCGCGCCGCGGCCGGATGGGCCACCGCCGCTCACGCTCTGCGCGATCCGCTGGCGCGCCGCCTGTGGTGGCTGGTGCCGCTCCAGGACGTGGCGAGTTTCATCGTGTGGATCGCGGGGTTCTTCGGCAACACGATTCTGTGGCGCGGGCGAAAGTACTATCTTCTGCCGGACGGGCGGTTTGAGCTGGTGCGCTAGCATTATCTGGCATGACATCGTCAACAGGCAAAGCGTCGGGGTTTCAAGCGTTTCCGCATCTCGCCTTTCCGCACGGTATTGTTTCAACGTCCCGGGCCCAGTGGCAGGATTCTGGCCAAAGCCTTGGACAAGACAAGCGGGGCGATGCGCCGGAAGTGGCTGCCGGGCGGCGACGCCGTTGGGGCCTGCACGAGGTATTGTCTTCTTTCCGGGTGAACCGGAAGCGACTGGGGAACGTTCTGTACGGAGCAGTGCCAAGGGGCGACTCATTCCCACGTGAGACCCAAACTGCTGAGCCACAAAACAAAACAAAACAAAACAGCCCTTGACAAATCGCATGCCCTGGGTGAACATACAAGTCCAGAACCGAGGTCCGACTCTGTGGATGTAGGAAGCTGGCCGTCTCCGATTCTTATGGGCGTGCTCGTCGCAGTGGTACTACTCACTGCTATATGGGTGAAGAGTCGCAGAGGACAGCCTGCTCGCGGCCCAAGCAATGCGAACCCCAGTATAGGCAGGACACTGCGAGAGAGTAGTTCATCCGGTGATCAATCGATTCAGATCGATGGAGACGAATACATTAATTGGAAACATGGTGTCATCATAGCCCGCCTAAATGACTGGATCGTGCAGGACTTTGATGAAGGTGTTGTTGGCTTGGGATCCCAGACTTGACGCTTTCTTCAATCTCCCTTACACTTCTGCTCAAATGAATACGTTATGAGCAGTACAGGATTGGCCGTCTCCGTTCTTCGGCGCGATTTCTCCTCGCCTTTTCCGGCCATTTTCGACTGCGCCGGGCTGTGATGGACCTTCGAATCGTGAACACGGACTTCGACGTAATGAGCCTTGTGAAACGGCACAGAATTACCTCGATGGCGCGTTAGATAGGCGTTTCGCAGCGCTCCGCCTGCAAAGCATTTTTGCACTGTAAGGGGCAGTAGCCCGGCCGAAATTTCAAAAACGGCGCTTCACACTTTTGTTTGGAGCGCTTTCAAACATCATCCGAAAGAAACGCCGTTTACGAAAGTTGCGCCACCGGCCGTAACACCAAACCGAACCAGTGCGTCCGCGGATTCGCTCTTCGGCCATTCAGGAGGCCAAAGCCTCGAACACTGTTTCTCGTTTCTTGGCGATAACTGCCAGGTAGGCGCGGGGCGTCGCGTCAGGCCTCCTCCGGCCTTGCTCCCTTTCCTGTAACGGCCTCGGGTTGATGCGAACGCGCGGGCAACTCTGCTGGTGACGGCGCGCAGCAGTTCGCGGCCAACCTGAGGCATCGCCGGCGCTGGAATCGGAGCACCCGGCGTTCGCGGCCGTGGGGATACATCGGGCAGGTATTCACGAATCCGTTGCCGTTGGCGCTGCTCTTGTGGGCGGTGACTCCGGCGTGGTGGCCTCTTGTGGTCGTCGCTGCGATCTTCCGCGCGGCCGCCGGTTGGGCCACCGCCGGCCACGCACTGCGCGATCCTCTGGCGCGCCGTCTTTGGTGGCTCGTGCCGCTCCAGGATGCCGCGAGTTTTCTGGTCTGGATCGCCGGCTTTTTCGGCAACACCATTCTGTGGCGCGGGCAGCGGTACTATCTTCTGCCGGATGGGCGCTTTGAGCTGGTGCGGTAACTACTCGACAACTGGTACCAGCCTGGATTCGATGATGCGCTGGTCCGAGGTTACCAGCCTAAGCCGATGGACGCGGGCCGTGGCCACTATCGTACGATCCACGGGATCTCGCAGGCTGGCCAGAGAGGCGACTTCCGAAGCGATTTCGTAAGTCAGGGGGAGAACCTGAAAGAACGGATTGGCCGCAAGCTCTTCGAAGATGTCCGACAATGACGCTCGCAGCCTGGGCTTATCGTCGCTCGTCAGAACCGCAAGTTCCACCAGAGTGATCGCACTCAAAGCAACCCGGTCCCCCCGGCGAGACGCCGCCTCGATCACCCGGACCTGTTCGCGAGAAAGTCGATCTACCTCGAACAGCCAGCGCACCACGGCGTGGGTGTCCAACAGGAGCTCTGTTGTCACTGTGGGACGCTATTCCTTCCGCAGGGCTTCCCAAAGGTGGGACGTGTCGAAGTTCACGATGTCGCCCACGATCTGGCCCTTGCCCGCCAAGGCATTCTTAGACGACCTGAAGGCTTTCTTCTTCACGGGCCCCAGAACCGCGACTGGAACGCCCCGCCTGGTGATGGTGACGGGGCCGCCCTGCTGCTCGACCTCGCCGAGAATAGCCAGGCACCTGGCTCTAAACTCAGTGGCGGTCACGACGTGTGTTTTCATGTTCTCCTCCAGGCTACCTCCTCCTTCGCGCGTCGCCCCTGGTACGCTGACCGGCATTGAACTCCCAACCCGCCAGTGATCCGGCGGGTGCTTCACGTATTTTACGTGTACTCTAAAGAGATCTTCATGAAACAGAACATCACTCTTGCGATCGACAAGCAGGTCGTGAGAAAGGCACGGGCCTTGGCCGTTCAACGCGGAACCAGCGTCAGCGCCATGCTTGCAGACGAACTACGGAGAATAGTCGAAGAGGGGGCCTCGTACGAGCAGGCGAAAGTGAAAGCGTTGGCGCAGTTGAGTTCCCCGTTCCGGCTGGGTGGTGAGCGGGTAACGAACCGGGAGTCCCTGCATGATCGACACGGTCTACCACGGCGAGGTCATTGTTCGGCGTCAAAATCGTTGACCCCTTTCGCTAACGTTCACGCCGTGCACTAGTCTGCGAGACACCGTTACAATAGTCCCGATGAATCGCCTCGAAGAACTGCGCCGACGCCACCAGGCTGCCGAAGAGGGCGGAGGACCGGAACGCCGCGCGCGCCAGCACAAAGAAGGCAAACTCTCGGCGCGTGAGCGCATCGAGCTGCTGCTCGACGAGAACTCCTTCGAAGAGCTCGACAAGCTCGTCACACACCGCTGCCGCGATTTCGGCATGGACGAGCAGGTGATCCCCGGCGACGGCTTCATCACCGGCTACGGCAGCATCGAGGGCCGCCTGGCCTACGTCTTCGCCCAGGATTTCACGGTCTTCGGCGGTTCGCTCTCCGAGACCAACGCGCAGAAAATCTGCAAGATCATGGATCTCGCGCTCAAGACCGGGGCGCCTCTGATTGGGCTCAACGACTCGGGAGGCGCGCGCATTCAGGAGGGCGTCGTTTCGCTGGCCGGCTACGCCGACATCTTCCTGCGCAATACTCTCGCCAGCGGCGTGGTGCCGCAGATCTCCGCCATCATGGGACCGTGCGCGGGCGGCGCCGTCTATTCGCCCGCCATCACCGACTTCGTGTTCATGGTGGATCGGACCAGCTACATGTTCGTCACCGGCCCCGACGTCATCAAGACCGTCACCCACGAAGACGTCACCAAGGAAACGCTCGGCGGCTCGATGACCCACAACTCGGTGAGCGGCGTGGGCCATTTCCTCGCGGCCGGCGATGCCGAATGCCTGCGCATGATCCGCGAGTTGCTCAGCTACCTGCCGCAGAACAACCGCGACGATCCGCCGCGGCGCGCCTGCGCCGACCCGGCCGACCGCATGGATCCGCGGCTCGACACGCTCGTGCCCGCCGAGGCGAATCAGCCGTACGACATCAAGGACGTCATCCAC
>JBGPKH010000051.1:0-24382 GCA_041485845.1 Bryobacteraceae bacterium | reverse complement strand
GTTCTGACAAAGCAAATAGGAGATGGTGCGCGCAAAATGGCGGTGAACGGCCGCCTTGATCATCCATACCGGCAGAACGGGCGACAGCAGTTCCCAGTTCCGGTCGAACACTCGTCCGACTCTGATATCGGGTGTAGTGGGCTCCACGACATTGATTTCGGTTTCTGTGGTACGCAGCGGCACGCCGAACGCCCGCACGGTGCGATCCGACAAGCGATCGCGAAATTGTTTAAGCGCGCGGAATGCCTGCTTCTGTACTTTGTGCAGGGGCGCCAGGAACGAACAGCGTTCCCGGATCGAAAGCACGGTAAGCTCGTCGCGCAAGGCACTCGCGAGCCAGTCTTCGAACGAGGAAAGCATCGTGGCAAGGCTCTTGGTCCATCTCGGAAATTCGCTTTCGAAGGCTTCGAGCAGCACGCGCTCCAGATCGTTCTGGTGCGTCTCGAGCCGATTGCCAACCATGGACCGCATTCCAGCCGCAGCATTCTGCACTACCAGCCGGACTGCCGACTTCAGTTCGTCGACGATTTCCTTCTCGCCGACGACCTGCTGCTTCAGAGCCTGGCGCTCCGACTGAACCAGTTCAGCCGACTTGAGACTCAGGGCCAGGTAGTCCCCGCATTCCCGCAGGAGGGTATCCATTTTTCGGTAGAGGATGGATTCGCGCTCTTCGGCGAAGCGCTCCAATGTTCCCGTAACAAGCTCGGATTCCAGCGTTTGACGGAATCGCTCAAAGCCGGGCTTCGTGGAATAAGGGAAGACCTGAGGCATTCCGGGAAAGTTTTTGGCAAGCTGGGCGCGTACGAACTCGACGACTTCCTCAAGCTCATGTTCACTCAGGAGGTCGACTTTGGTGAGCAGTACGCCGACTTTCGGCGTGTACTGGTAAAGGCTGTTCAGCAGGTCGATGTCACGCTGGGAAAGGGGCGGGTCGACGCTAACTGCCACCAACGCTAGTCCCACATTCGGCAGCCAGTCCAACGATGTTTGCGTGTTGTGAGAAAGTGCGCTCTCCAGACCGGGCGTATCGACGAACTTCAGACCGCGAAATCGCCGCAATTCCGGCAGTTCCACGGTAATCAGGTCGACGTGCTTGGTGTTCTCCGGATTTTCCTTCTCGGAGATGTAGCCGCCGATCTGGTCGAGCGGAACCTCGGGGTCGTGGCCATCCCGGTGATGAACCCGTGCCTCTTCGCAGGCGCCGTAGCGGATTTCCGTGACCACGGCCGTAACCGGCACGACACCTACTGGAAGAATACTGCGCCCAATGAAATGGTTCAGGAAACTACTCTTGCCGGCCTTGAATCGTCCCAGCACGGCGATGCTGATCTCGTCCTGTCCTACCGAAGCCCGTGCGCTTGCGAGCAAGCCGGAAAGAGCCGAAATCTCGTACCGCGCCGCCACATCCGCTGCCTGGTCCAGCGCCGGCTGTAGCGGAGAGTTGGCGAGCATGCGGTCGGATCGCTGGCTGGAACGGGGGGAGTGCTCCGTACCGTTTGTTTCGGGGTGGATGCCTTGCGTCCCAAGAATCATCGCTCTTCACGAGTAGGAGCTATCATTCCCGAGGCAGGCTCGAGACGGTTGATGGTGGGCTCCATCACCAACGGTCTAAACCAGATTATAGCGTCCTTTCGGGGCGTCGGAATCGGAGCGATCGCATTGACCGGCCCATCGGGCTTCGGCCATAATGAACCTAGGCGTTGGAGTTCGCCGCAACCGCCCCTCGGGGAAGATGACTCCTACAGAGAGGACTTCCTGGTTGTGAGCACGATGGACGACGCGCGGGGACTCGGTCACCTGAATCCGTCGCAGCGGCGGCATCTCCTGACGAGTTGCCAGTACGCCGACAAGCTGCTTTCGGAAATAGAGGCAACTCTCGCCGCATCGCAGTCGAAGTCGCCATTCCCTAAATTCAAGCCGGACATCGCGCCGGCGCAAGCCAAGGTCGTCCATGACTACATCGCAAGGATGCGGGCTCAGTTGGTTCGCATACTGGATGGTCAGCGTGTCCCGATTCCCGCGCCGCATATCGGGTCGGTCCACTCCATTCGAGTCACGCTCGGATTTGTGGACATCGCCTTCGATGAGTGCCGTCCGAAGCGCATGGCTGGATACGGAGAACTGGCGGACACCGCCGCGATCGAGATCGCCGGGCTTGTCGATGAAATGCAGGGCATCATTTCCAGGCTGGATTCGTACCTGGCGCAGGGGCATTCCGCCGACGTGGAGAAGCGGTTGAGGCGCTTGGAGGAGGCAGGCGGCGACATAGCGCTGGTCAAAGCGCTCGAACGAGCCATCGACCAACACGGCCTGGTCGAGTATCGGCCTGCATTAGCGACCATCATCGACCGCTTGGAAACGGATGCGTTCGAAATCGCCGTTTTTGGCAGGGTCAGTTCTGGAAAATCGTCCCTTCTGAACCGTATTGTCGGGCAGAATCTGCTGCCTGTGGGGGTGAACCCGATCACGGCGGTGCCGACGCGCCTGGCTTACGGCTCCGTGCCGCGCGCCACCGCCTGGTTCGCCGACCGGAAGCCGGAGCAATTCGGCATTGAGCGGCTGGCGGAGTTCGTCACGGAGCAGCACAATCCCGCGAACGTCCAGCACGTAACCCGAATCGTCGTGGAACTGCCGGCGCAACGGCTTCGAGAAGGCGTTGTCTATGTGGACACGCCGGGTCTTGGGTCGCTAGCCACTTCCGGCGCCGCGGAAACCAAGGCCTATCTTCCTCGGTGCGATTTGGGAGTCGTGCTGATCGATGCCGGGTCAACGCTAACGCTGGACGATCTGGCGACGGTTCAGACGCTCTACGATGCCGGAATCCCCGCGTCGGTGCTGTTGAGCAAGGCGGATTTGTTGGCACCAGCGGATCGGGATCGCGCGCTTCAATACGTAACCGGCCATATCCGTTCGGATTTAGGACTTGAACTTCCGGTGCACGCGATCAGCATCAAGGCCGAGTACAGCGACCTCCTCGAAAAATGGCTCGACACTGAGATCCTTCCACTTTACGATCGTCACGCGGAACTCGCGCACCAGTCGCTGAACCGGAAGATCGGCGCGCTTCGGCTCGGAGTGGAGGCGGCGCTCAAGACGCGCCTGAAGAACTCGGGGCACAGTGGGTACTCCGGGGCCAGGATCGACATCAGCAAGTTGCGGGATTTGGAGACGGATCTCAGAACGGCCGCCGGGAAAATTGCGGAGGCGCGAACGGAGTGCCTCGATATGACCGACGCGCTCCGCGAATGCGCGGATGGCCTTATCCGGGCAGCCGCAAACAACCTGATTGATGCGTGGGCATCGGGTGCAAGCGCAACAGG
This sequence comes from Bryobacteraceae bacterium, assembly GCA_041485845.1. Classification (GTDB taxonomy): domain Bacteria; phylum Acidobacteriota; class Terriglobia; order Bryobacterales; family Bryobacteraceae; genus OMOG01. The sequence continues at coordinate 21,062 of JBGPKH010000051.1, read as the reverse complement.
CGAAAGCCTCATCAAAAACAAGCTGGAGCAGGCTGCCGCGGAAAGAGCGGCGCAGATTGCATCCGCCATCCAGGAGGTGGCCCGTAACGCCGGGAGCGTGCTTGCGAAAGCGGCCATGGCGCTCGAGCTCGAGAACAGGCCGGAGCAGGACGAGTTACTGGGGGTGCTGAAGAATATGCCGCGCTTTGATTTGGGCAACCTCGAAATTGAGGTCGGTCCGAGTGGGGTGGCCTCACTGTTCGGCCACCGGCGGGCGGCCGCACGGGTGGAGCGGCGGATCGGATCTCAAGCCGGGAACCAGATTACGGACGCGGTTGGGATCTATGCACGCGTGCTTCAGGCCTGGGTGCGCAAGACCTTCACCGAATTGCAGGAGCAGTTTGATAGCTACGCCGATGCGTACCGGGCGCACTTGGATCGCCTGGCGGCAAATGAGACCGGCGTTGAGGACGAGCAGGCTGTACACGACGATCTCGCGGCTCTCGCCGGTGCCGCTCCGGAAAACGCGGCGCAGGAGAGTGCGCCGGGTACGGCTGCGTGATTGGCATCGGAGTTATGGAAGAGTGGCCGGCAATTGATTCCCGAGACTACATCGTGGCTTTCGAGCTTCGCTCGACAGACGATTGCCCGCCTGGTTTTGATTTCCAGTTTCTCCCTAGCGGGTTTTGACACAGAACCGCGTATCATCGAGGGCTGGCCCTGGTCTCCGGCGAACAAACCATTGCGCGACCGTGGACGATGCGACGGTAAGCTCTATCCCGCGAACTTCATGATGGTATCGATGTGCAGCGGAGAAAACTTTACGTAACGCCCCGAAATATATCGCGGCTGCGTGGCCAGTCGGCACATCTCGATAATCTGCCCCGGGTTCCCGTGTGCGCTCTCCAGCGCCTTCTCCCGGAACTCATCCAGGTGCAGGTTGCGCAGCTTGAAATGGTCGGCCGCGGTTTCGAACAGTTGCTCGGCGTCCCGCTCATTCAGAGGCGAAAGATTCAGCACCTGCGCGGGATTCCAGAATAATCTGCCCAACGCTCCCAAGCTCAACGTGTCGCGCGACGCGGCGAAAAGCGCCATGCCGGCCGTGTGGTAGATTCTCTGTAGGAAACGATAGGTGGGAAACCCTGCGCCGGAGATTCCATCGAGGATCATGGGGATGGGCGAGCTTTCGATCGCGCTCCACAGGAGCGCTTTCAAGTGAATGCTGGTTTGTGCCGCGAGCCAGTCTTGCGTGCCGGCGCGAGGTTTGGCGGGGCGGAGAAAATCCGGGTGGTGCGCGGCGATCAGAACCCGGGCCATTGCCACCAGCAATGAGTGGAGAGTCGGATCCCAAGCAACGTACAGAACCTTGCGATTACTGTGAAGCGCTTCCTGGATGAGCCTGGTCTTGCCGCTCCCCTGCGGCCCCAGCAGTAACAGCGGCTGGCAACTGCTCAACGCAAGGCTCAGGCGTCGCCTTTCCTTGGCCATGCCCACCAGAGGAAGCTGCGGTTCCATTTCAAGCTGCCCCGCTACTTCACAACCAGGACATTGCAGCGTACGGTGCTGGACAGGTTGTGGGCCGTTCCACCCCAAATATGCTCATAGATCCGCGAATGCCCGGTGAAGCCAATGACCAGCAGGTCGATGGCATTTTCCTGGACGAAATCGCCGATCACCCTCACGGCATGTCCAGGTAGAATCACGGTTTCGAGATCCACGGAATGCAAGGCGGCGCGCGCGCGACAATGCCCGGCAAGCTGCGCAAAGTAACTGTCGGCCCGGTCCTTCTCCTCGCGAAACTCGTCGATCACCTCCGCATGACGCGGGATGTCCTCCTCGACGCAAATCATGCGCAGATGCGCGCCCAGCATGGCCGTAATCTCGACCGCAACGTCGAAAGCCTTACGCGCGATGTCGGAGCCGTCGTGCGCAATTAGAATCCGATCAAACATATCAATCCTTGGCCCCCGGATCGGCACCCTCAAGCAAGGTAGGGGTGGAACGGACCGCCGGCTCAGTCTTGGGCAGGAGGTGCTTGGGCATGAAATAGGCGTTAGCGATTGCCGTAGGCACCACGGCGCTGGCGATCACGGTCGCGACCAGGTAAGAATACTGCGCGTCACCGATGATCTGGTGATTGAGACCGAACAGGGCCGAGATCGTACCAAACGTTAATCCGGTGGACATCATGAGAGAGTAATACAGTCCTTGGTGTCCGGCATGATTGAACGCTCGCACAGTGGGAACCAACGGGATCATTTTGCCCACCATCTTGGCCGCGAGTAGCGCGAGAAAGGCGAGCGGCGTGGCGATGAGCGCGGGGACGGATACCAGTGATCCCGCACGAATGAAATAGAAGGGCGTCAGCAGTCCAAAAGTCAGGGTACGCAGGCGCCTGATCAGGACGTGATCCTTTCCCACCGTTCCGGCCAACACCATCCCGATGATGTACGCCGGCAGTACGGCTTCGCTGCCAGCCCAGGCCGCCAGGCCGCCCATCCCGAACAACAGGAAGAGGATGTATTTTGCTTCGAGCTCCGAAACGCGCCCGCCGTACTTCTGAAAGAACCATGGGGTGACGAACGGCAGCGCTGCAAAAACGACGACGCTCGCCCCAACGAAGATCAGCGTCCGCATCGTAAAGGGCGCAAAGATGAGCCCCAGCGCGATCACGGTTCCGAGATCGTTCACGAAGCAGGCGGCGAGAATGCCTTTGCCAAAATCCGTGCGATTGAGGCCGAGTTCCAGCATTACGGCGTACACCACAGCGACTGAGGTGGTGGACAGGGCAACTCCGGCGAGCCAGCTTGAGGGAATCGGCCACTTCAGCAAATAGTGTGCGACGGCCGCCGCCCCCAGGAACGGTCCGAAGAAGCCGACCAGACCCACACCCATGGCCTCTTTCCATTTCGTTCGGAATATCCCCGGATCGAGCTCCGCGCCAGCCAGAAACGTGAGCACGATAGCGCCGGCGCCGGCCAGGAAGCTGACCCATCCGGACTTCGCTCCCAACACTTCGGTGCCGATGAGGGCGCCGATAACGAGTTGTGCGACCGTGCCTACGACGATCTCCGAAAGAGCCGTCGAAATCCTGAACCAAATTGACAGCATCGTGGCGGCCAAAGCAAGTACCAGCCACAGCGCTGCGGAAAACCAGACCTGTTCCATGTCAGTCTCCGATGCTCAAACTATGCTGTACTGGGATTCGGCCTGGAACCCCTACAGCAAACCTGCTATAGGAGTCATTGGCCGCTTGGAAGCGGCGGTTGGGCGAACTCCACCGCCTGATTTAAGAGTACTGCAAGGGCGCACCAACCGCAATGCTAGTTTAGCTATTCAGTTTCTGTCGCGAAACTGCCGTCCTGCGGCAATCACTCCCTTACGGGCGATCAGAGCCGCGACATCAGGGCCGCCGTAGGGAGGTCCCGATGGGCCGCGGCGGCCCACCAAAGGGCATGAAGACGCGGCCGGTGCGGGTCGGGTATTTTCGCCGGTTCTTCGCCGCGTCTTCAACCGAGTGCCCCATGGGCCGCGCGCGGCGGCCCACCAAAGGTGATGAAAATGGTGTCGAGTGGCGGTAATATGTTCCACAGCGGGGAATGGAAGAGATCGTTACCGCTCTGGAGCAGTTGAGTCCGTAACCGAGTCTGATCCGGATCGCGCGTTTTGAACCAATCATTATGACGTTCGCCCTTCCGTCAAAGAAGGGCGATAAGCACGTAACGGTGCGTATATTACAGATTCCGTCGCGCGTTCTACCACTTCCTCGCTGAGTGTTTGTGGGTGTTTGTTCAGGGACAGGAGGTGATTTTCAACGGAGCGGGATTTCGCGGCCGGCCGGGGAAATCCCGACGACGTTGAAGCACCCATGCCGTCCGGGTGCATATTAACCGGCTTTGTGCCGAGTTCCGGATTATGCCGAGTAGAATGAGGGTGCGTCGGCCCAGCAGGGACGCACCCCGTCGAGACTCGGCATTATCAGAGGGCCGAAAGGAAGGCCAGCAAATCGTCGGATGGGGTGAAGCGGCGGAAGCCTTGGCCCGCAGGTTCGACCTTTTCGAGGGCTTCGCCAGCATCGCCTGGTAACCGTCCGACAACTCGGCGATATCGAGCGCGACGCCGTTGCGGATCATTCGTGGGATGGGAGCGTCGGTCCCCTGGTCCATTCGAACGCCGGAAAGGCTGCTGTCTATTTGCGTCAGCGCGGCGTTCAACCGCGCCCACATCGTGTCGAGCCGCGGGTCGGAAGCGCGCCCGAAGTGAAGTCCCCGCAGGTACCCGGGCAGGTCCTGCAGCAGACGGTTGTCCGGCCGGGTTAACGTCAGGGTACGCGACTGCGCCGCGTGAGAAGCCAGTTCGTCCAGGTACTCGGCATCCGTCAGGTTGCGAGGCCCGTCGGGCGAGTCGGGTAACAGCACCCGCCGGTACCGTCCGTACAGAAAGACATGCCGCTCGGCCGGAAGCCGCCTGCGCGACGGCAGCTTCGAATCCCATCTGGCAGAGGCGGATCTTCTTCCGTTCTCATAGAGCGCGATCTCACCTCGCACCGCGCCATGACGAAGAGGAAAATCCTTGAGCCCCTCGTTTTCGCCATGCGTCAACGACGCGAGGGCCTCCATCAGCGTCGTCTTACCCGATGCGTTCTCTCCTACGACCACAGTCACGCGCTTGTCGAACGGAATTTCGGCGCCACGAAAACACCGCACGTTCTTCAGCCGAAGCCGATCGAAGTATGTCGCCATAGAACCTACACCAGCCCCAGCTTCTTCCCCACCTTCCCAAACACCTCCAGCGCGCGATCCAGTTCCGCCTTCGTGTGCGTCGCGCTCACGATGGTCCGCACTCGCGCCTTGCCCTTCGGCACCGTGGGGAACCCGATCCCCGTCGCCAGCACGCCTCCGTTGAACAGCTCGCGCGAAAGTTCGTGCGCCGTCTTCGCTTCGCCCACGATCACCGGCGTGATGGGCGTCTCGCTGATCCCCGTGTTGAATCCCGCCGAGCTGAGACCCTTCTTGAAGTACCGCGTGTTGTCCCACAGCATTTCAATCCGCTCGGGCTCCTGCTCCAGGACATCGAACGCCGCCAGACACGCCGCCGCCACCGCCGGTGGATGCGAAGTCGAAAACAGAAACGGCCGCGCGCGGTGGTACAGAAACTCGATCAGGTCGCGGCTCCCGCATACGTACCCGCCGAGCACCCCGACGGCCTTCGACAGTGTCCCCACCTGCACTTGCACGCGCCCGTCGAGCCCGAAATGATCGATGGTGCCGCGTCCGTTGCGCCCCAGCACGCCCGAAGCATGCGCGTCGTCTACCATCATGATGGCGCCGTGCTTCTCCGCCGCCTCCACCAGGCCGGGCAGCGGGCCGATGTCGCCGTCCATCGAAAACACGCCGTCCGAGATCAGCAGCTTGCGCCCCGCCGCGCTATCGAGCTCGGCCAGGATCTTCTCCGCCGCGGCGACGTCCTTATGCGCGAACACGTGAATCTTAGCCTTCGAGAGCCGGCAGCCGTCGATGATGCTCGCGTGGTTCAACTCGTCGGAGATGATGTGGTCCTCCGGCGTGAGGATCGCCGCCACCGTGCCCGCGTTGGCCGCGAAGCCCGACTGAAACACCACGCAGGCTTCCACATTTTTGAACGCCGCGATGCGCTCTTCGAGCTGCATGTGCAGGCTCATCGTGCCCGAGATCGTGCGCACCGCGCCCGAACCGACGCCGTACTTTTTGACGGCCTCGATCGCCGCCTCCCGCAGCTTGGGATGCGTGGTCAGACCGAGATAGTTATTGGACGCGAGGTTGATCACCTCTTTGCCGTCGAATCGCGACTCCGCGGCGCTTTCCGATTCCAGGATGCGCAGGCGCTGGTACGTGCCCTCTGCGCGCCACTGTTCCAGTTGCTCGTGGAGATAGGAGAGAGGATTGCTCATCAACCATCAGTCTAGCGTCTGGCTGCCGAATGCGCGCACCACCGCATCCACCCGCCCGCGGTCCAGCGGATTGCTCCACAGCCCATCCCGCTTCACCGACGAGCCGACGATGAACGCGTCCGCCGCCGCATAGTTTGCGATGTTCTCCGGGGAGACCCCGGAACCGATGAGCGCCGGAATTCCGACCACCCCGCTGACGGCACGCACTTCGTCTGCATCCGTGGGTTGGCCGGTAGCCACACCCGAGACGATCACGCCGTCGGCACGGAAGAACTCGGCAGCCTTGGCGGTCTCCACGATGTCCACATCCGCGGTGATGGCGTGGGCCGAATGTTTCTTCTTGATATCCGCGAAGACCCGTACGTTCTCGGCGCCGATCGTCCGCCGATATCGCAGCAGAGCCCCGGCGCTGGACTCGATCAGGCCCTCATCGGCCACGTGCGCAAACACGAAGCCTTCCACGCGAACGAAGCTCGCGCCGCACGCATGGGCGATCGCGAGCGCCCACGAATTCGCACCCGCCAGAACCTGAATTCCCAACGGCAGCGAAACGGCGCGGCGGATCTCGGCGCCGATCACCGCCATCGCCGCCCCGATTTCCGGACCAACCGAGCCCTTGAGGTAGGGACGGTCGTGCGTATTCTCAATCGCGAGCCCGTGGAATCCGGCCGCCGCATACACGCGAGCTTCGGCCACGGCGGCTTCGGCAATCTCAGCGACGCTCTGGCGGTTCCAAGGCGTTCCCGGAAGCGCGCCGGCGTGAATCACGCCGATCAGCGCCCGCGGCGCACCAAACATCGAGTGGATGATTCCGTGCGCATCCATATTGTGATTATCCCTTCACCGTACGGAACTCGATCCCCCTCCACCCGCGCTGCCGCACGAGTTCGGCGAAGCGTTCGCGGCACAGCGTGAGACGATGTGCCTCGCCGCCGCTTCCGAACCATTCTGCGGTTTGGAACAGATCGGGCGCAGCCGGCGTTTTCTCCAGCGCACCCCGGTCAACAGCCGGCGATTTTGGCTGGTGATGATTGACCGTCCCGCAGTAGGGAGTTTCGGGCGTATACCGCTTTCGTCCCGCGAGGAGAGCGAAACGCGCCTCCTCGTTGCCGGGCCGGCACGTCACAGCAGGCAACTGCGAAGTCTCCGCGCAGGCAATGATCGTGGAGATGACGAGTTGCACGCGGTTGCCAAGCTCAACGCCGCTGCGATGGTCGAGCACCGGACCGAAGGAAATCCCGCTGAAGCCCGCGGCGGCGAGATCCGATGCGACGTCCTGCTGGATGAAGAAGGCGTCGAACACCCAATTCAGTTGCAGAAATCCGGAATGTTCCACGCGAAGGGAGCGCTTCAGGCGAAACGGTACAATCTGTGAACCGTGGATACCGCACCGCAGACAGCAGTCTGTATAAGTGGCTTTGTCGAAGCCGTCCTCGGGCTGCGGGTAACCGTGGCGCCCCTGGGCAACAACCTGAAACAGGGTCAAGCTGTCACTCCCACGCCAGCCGCCGGTACCGGCTCGCGAAATGGATCAGCGGCTCGCCGTCGTTGACCCGCGCGCCCACCATCTCCGCCACGAAAATATCGTGATCGCCCGCGGTGATGCGCCGCTCGACAGCACACTCGATGGCCGCCAGCGTTCCCGGAAGCAGCGGCACTCCGGTTTCTCCACGGTGCCACGCCAGGCCGTTGAACCGGTCGTATCCTTTTCGGGCAAAACGCTCCGAAAGGTCTCGTTGGTTCTCGGCCAGCACGTTGATCCCGAAGTACGGCGAGGCGCGGAAGATATCGATCACGCTCACGTCGTGGCCCAGGCAGATCAGAATCAGCGGCGGGTCGAGCGAAACCGAAGTGAAGGAGCTCACCGTGAGCCCGTACGGCGTTCCCTGGGCATCCATGACGCTGGCGATGGTCACTCCGGTCGAGAATCGCCCGCAGGCACGCCGGAATTCCTCGCTTGTGACCGGCGCCTTGCGCCCCGAAGGCCCCTCGCTTGACATGAGTATAAATTCAATCCTATCATGTGGTTGACTGATGCGGGAACCAAACTCGCCCCGTCCCCGGACGTAGGAGGCTGTTTTGATCAAGCTGGATATCATCAACGAGGTTGTAAACCGGACCGGCATCACGAAGACCAAAGCCGAAATGGCAGTCGAGACCGTTTTTGAATCGATGAAGAAGGCGCTCGAACAGGGCGACCGGATTGAACTGCGAGGCTTTGGCGTGTTCAACGTGAAGCCGCGCAAGACGGGGATCGGGCGGAATCCGCGTACCGGCGCGGAGGTCTCCATCCCGCCGGGGAAGGCCGTACGGTTCAAGCCCGGCAAGGAGTTGCAGACGCTGCAATAGACCCGAAACGGTAGCAGCGGCAGTTCATTGTGTCCTCTCAGGATTTCTCTCCTGCGCCGTACCCGTTGTACGCCGAAAACGGCGCCAGGGACTTCTATGCCGTGCCGCGGATGCGGAGCCATGAACGCTATTGGCTCTACGGCCTGTTGTTTGCGCTCACCCTGCTGACCACCACCATCGTAGGCACGGCCATGCAGTCGGATTTCGACCGCAACCTGCCGTTCGACGTCGAAAACAGTTTCGCGCTGTACCTCTCCTTCTGGCGTCATCCCGCCGCGTTGCTCCACGGTCTGCCCTTCTCCCTCACCCTGTTGGCCATCCTGCTGGCGCACGAGTTCGGGCACTACCTCGCCGCCATGTACCACCGCGTGGAAGCCAGCCTGCCGTACTTCATGCCTTCCCCCCTGCTGGGCACCTTCGGCGCTTTCATCCGCGTGCGGTCGCCCATCTACTCCAAGCGGGTGCTCTTCGACATCGGCATTTCCGGCCCTCTCGCGGGCTTCGTGTTTCTGCTGCCGGCGCTCTCCGTGGGTCTGGCTTTTTCCAAGGTGATCCCCGGCATCGCCAGTCAGGGCAGCCTCCAGTTCGGCGCGCCTTTGCTGCAGTGGCTGATGGGCAGGGCGATCTTCCCCGGAGTGCCGGCGGCCGACATCTATCTGCACCCGGTGGCGCGCGCCGCCTGGGTGGGGATCTTCTGCACCGCCCTCAACCTGCTGCCCATCGGCCAGTTGGATGGCGGCCACATCTTCTATTCGTTTTTTCCCAAGGCTCACAAAACGGTCTCGAAGATTTTGTGCGTCCTGCTTCTACCCCTCGGTAAATTTTGGTACGGCTGGATCCTGTGGGCTGTGCTGCTGCTGATCGTCGGACGCCGTCATCCGGTGATCGACGATCCTACGGAGCTCACGCCCGGCCGCCGCACCCTGGGCTGGATTGCTCTGGCCATTTTCATCCTGTGTTTCATCTACGCGCCGATCACCGCCGGCGGATTATAACCCGCCATGAAGATCACCGCGACGATCATCACCCTCAACGAGGAACGGAACATCGCGCGCGCCATCGAAAGCCTGCGCTGTTCGGATGAGATCCTGATCGTCGACAGCGGTTCGGTGGATCGCACCGTGGAGCTTGCCGAAAAGCTGGGGGCGCGCGCGGTGGAGGCTGGATGGCGCGGCTACGCCGGACAGAAGAACTGGGCTGCCGGCCAGGCCACCCACGATTGGATTCTCTCGCTCGACGCCGACGAGGCGCTCAGCGAGGCGCTGGAAGCCGAAATCTGGAACCTCAAAAAGACCGGCCCGCGGTACGACGCCTACACCATGCCGCGCCTGGCCCGCTACCTGGGGCGCTGGATCCTGCACTCGGGCTGGTACCCCGACCGCAAGGTGCGGCTCTACCACCGCCGGAAGGCCAAGTGGGTCGGCGACTTCGTGCACGAGAGCGTGCAAGTGGATGGCCGCGTAGGGCACCTCGACAGCAACCTTCTGCACTTCACCTGTGAGTCCATCTCCGAGCACGTGAAGACCATGGATCGCTACACCACGCTGGCCGCCCAGGAACTGGCGGCGCGCAAGCTCAGGGTGCCGCTCTCGCGGATGATCCTGGATCCCCCTTGGACCTTCGTGAAGTCCTACTTCATCCAGCGCGGCTTCCTGGACGGCGTGGAAGGCCTGATCATCGCCTACATGGCGGCCTTCTACACGTTCCTGAAATATTCCAAAGCGAGAATCATGAGCTGATGCGACCGACGATTGTGGGGCGGGCAATCTTGCCCGCAGCCGCCTTTCAGGCGGCAGGCACTCGCCGGCTGAAAGCCGGCGGCAGCCAGGATTGGCTGCCCCACTGGGATCTCCGCTGATGCGCATCCTGCACCTCGATGCCGGCAGGGAGATGCGCGGGGGCCAGTGGCAGGTGCTGCGGCTCATCGAGGGGCTCTCCGCGGCGGGCGTCGAATCCACCCTGCTGGCGCGGGAGAAGGCGCCGCTCTTCATCGCCGCCCGCAAGGGCGGTTGGCGCGTGGAGCCGCTGGGCCTCACCCGTGCGGTGATGCTGGCCCGCAGGCACGACCTGCTGCATGCGCACGACGCGCGCAGCCACACGCTGGGAGCCATCGTGCGCGGCGCTCCCCTGCTGGTGTCGCGGCGCGTCACGTTCCCGGTGGGGTCCCGCTGGAAGTACGGCCGGGCCAGCCGGTATCTCGCGGTGTCGGAGTTCGTGAAATCGGTGCTGATTGCGGGTGGCGTTCCGGAGGAGAAAATCAGCGTGGTCTATGACGGTGTGCCCGTCCTGGAAGCGAACCCCGGAAAGGCCGTGATGGCTCCCGCCAACGCCGGCGACCCGCAAAAGGGCGCACCACTCGCCATGGAAGCCGCGCGTCTCGCGGGAGTGACGCTGGAGCTCTCCGCCGATCTCGAGCGCGATCTGCTCCACGCCGCGGCGATGGTGTACGTCACCCACAGTGAAGGTCTCGGCTCGGGCGTGCTGCTCGCCATGTCGGCAGGCGTGCCGGTGGTGGCGAGTAAGGTGGGCGGCCTGCCCGAAATCATCCGCCATCGCGAGAACGGCATGCTGGTGAACAACGTGGCCGAAGAAATCGCCGCCGCCATCCGCGAGCTGCTCGACGACCCCGCGCACGCCCGGCGTATCGGCCTGGCCGGCCGGCGCACGGTGATCGAGCGGTTCACCGTGGACCACATGGTCCGCCGTACCATGGAGGTTTACCGGCAGGTGCTGCATTGATTGAAGCCACTCTCGCGTTGTTGTTCGGCCTGTTGATCGGCAGCTTTCTGAACGTGTGCATTCATCGCTGGCCGCGAGGGCGGTCGGTGGTGAAGCCGCGCTCGCATTGCGTGCGCTGCCGCAAGATCCTCGCCTGGTACGACAACATTCCTCTGATCAGTTACCTCGTTCTCGGCGGCCGGTGCCGCCATTGCGGCAAGCACATTTCGATTCGCTATCCGGCGGTGGAGCTGATCGCCGGCCTGCTGTTCTTCTACTTTGTGTGGACGCTCGGACCGACGCTCGCAGCCGTCAAGATGTGTGTCTTTTCGGCCATGCTGGTGGCGCTGGTATTCTGCGACCTGGAAAAGCGCCTGCTGCCGGACGAGCTCACGCTGGGCGGTGCGCTCATCGGTTTTGCCTTCGCGGCGTTCGTGCCGGTGGCGGACGCCACGTCGCAAATGCTCTTCTGGCTCTTCCGGCTGGAACCGGCGGGGCGCGTGGAATGGCTGGCCCAATCGGCCGCGGGCGCGCTGATCCCGGCGTTGTTCCTGTGGGGCGGCGGCTGGTTGTATGCCAAGGTCCGCCACCGCGATGGACTGGGCTTCGGCGACGTCAAGCTCATGATGATGGTGGGCAGTTTTCTGGGCCTGCAGTATACGCTCACCGCCATGTTTCTCGGATCGATCGCCGGCACCGTCATCAGCCTGCTCTATATCTGGGCCACGAAGAAGGACGCCGCCACGTACCAACTGCCCTTCGGAACATTCCTGGGAGCCGCCGCGCTGGCGATCGCCGTTGCGGGCCGTGGGGCCGCCTTTTAGCGGCGACCGGCCGCGGCCTTGGGGGGCTCGGGGGCGCCCGGCGCGCGTGGCTGAGGGCTGTTGCCGCGGTTGGGTCGCGCGGCTGCGGCGCTTTCACGCGGGGCGCGTCACTCGGCGGCATGCCGGATCTTGCCGTTGGGTTCCAGAACTTCCCGCACCTTCCCGGTCAGGGCCTCGGGCGTGAAGGGCTTTTGCAAAAAGGCCACGTCCTGGTGCAGAATCCCGCTGTTGAGAACGGCGTTTTCGGTATAGCCGGACATGTAAAGCACTTTCAGATCGGGGCGGCGGTGCGTGATTTGCTCCGCCAGTTCGCGGCCGCTCAGCTTGGGCATCACCACGTCGGCGATCAGCAACTGGATTGCACCCTTGTGATGGTCGGCGATGCGGCGCGCCTCGACGGGGTCGGCCGAGTCCAGCACGTTGTAGCCTTCCCGCTCGAGCGCCTGCCGCACCAGCGTACGGACCATCTCGTCGTCCTCCGCCAGCAGGATCGTCTCGCTGCCTCGCGCCGTCTTCTTGCGGGGATTCGCCGCCTCGGTGAAAGCCTGCTGGCCGATGCTTGGCAGGTAGACCTTCACGGAAGTTCCGCATCCCGGCTCGCTGTAGACTTCCACGCTGCCACCGCTCTGCTTGACGATTCCGAACACGATCGAGAGCCCGAGACCCGTGCCCCTGCCCGGGCGCTTGGTGGTGAAGAACGGCTCGAACAGGTGAGCCTGCGTGGCCTGGTCCATGCCCGTGCCGGTATCGCTGACCGAGAGCTGGATGTACGGCCCGGGCTTCACGGCGATATGCCGGCCGGCGTAACTTTGGTCGAGCTGCCGGTTGGCCGTCTCAATGGTGAGGATCCCGCCCTTCGGCATGGCATCGCGGGCATTCACCGCCAGGTTCATGAGCACCTGTTCGATCTGGCCGGGGTCGGCGCTGACGCGGCCGGCGCCGGGCGGCAGCACCAGCCGTAGTTCCACGTCTTCGCCGATGAGGCGTTGCAGCATGGTGCTCAGGCTGACGACCAGTTTGTTCAGCTCGAAGACTTTGGGCTGCAGGACCTGGCGCCGGCTGAAGGCCAGCAGTTGCCTGGTGAGGGCCGCGGCACACTCCCCGGCCTTCATGATCTGCTCGGCCGAATGGCGGTTGGGATCGCGCGGGCCGAGATTGTTGAGGATCATCTGGCTATAGCCGGAGATGATGGTGAGCAGGTTGTTGAAGTCGTGCGCCACACCGCCGGCCAGCATCCCCACCGCTTCCATCTTTTGTGCCTGGCGAAGCTGGTCTTCCAACTGGCGACGGCCGGTGACATCCAGGAGGACGGCCAGTTGGGCCGGGCGGCCTCCATATTGAATCTCGTGAACGGCGATTTCGACTTCGATCAGCCGGTTGAGTTTCGTGCGGTGACGCCAGATGAGGGGCGCAGCGCCGCCAGGATGTTCCGGAGTTTGCACGTCGGAAAGAGTCATGCTTCGAAATTCGTCCGCGGTGTAACCGTAGAGCGCGGACGCGGCGGCGTTGGCTTCGAGGAATTGCCGGCTTGCGGGATCGAAGACCCACATGGGCTGCGGGTTGTCTTCGAACAGCAGCCGAAACTTCTTGTCCCGATCCTTCAACAGTTGTTTTGCCGGCATGAACCATCTCAAGCATAGCGATTGCTAACCCCTCACTCAATAAATACCGGGTGACTCCTGTTCGATTGCGCACAGCGCGAGGGCTCCGTAGAGTACGCTGTCATCGCCCAAAGCCGCTGGCGCCACGTCGATTCGTGCGGACGACCACGTTGTAACCTGACGCCGCAGCTCCGTACGTAATGGACCGAACAGGCGGTCGCCGGCCTTGCTGATGCCGCCTCCGACGACGATGCGGCGAGGATTCAACAGCATAATCGCGGCCTTCAGACCGAGCGCCAAGTCCACGACATAACGTTCCACGAACGCGGGGTCCTGCATCAACTCCCGGGCGGGCCTGCCATAATCGCGTTCGAGCCACAGGCCGCAGCACATCCGTTCGAAGCAGCCGCGGGCGCCACACAGGCACTCGGGACCCTCGGGCCGAATGGTCAGATGACCGATTTCGCCGCCATAGGAATCGGCACCTCGCCACACGCGGCCGTCCTCGTAAATCCCGCCGCCGATGCCGGTCGAGAGAGTCATGTAGAAAAGCGGGGAGTAACCCTTACCCGCTCCGAACTCAGCCTCACCGATGGCGCCCACGTTGGCATCGTTGTCCATGACGGCAGGGGTGCCCGTCAGGTCGCGTACGAAACCGCAGAGATCGAAGTCTTGCCAGCCGCCCACGTGGGTGGAGAGCACGACGCGCTGGGCGGCGAAGTCTACGGGGCCGCCGAAGCCAATGCCGCAGCGTTCGAAGGTGAAGTCGCGGCGCCAGGCCGTGAGGATTTCGCGGAGCTGCGCGAGCATCCAGTCGCGGCCTCCCGCGGCATCGGTGGCTCGCGATTCCCGCCGGACGATGCGATCCCGATCGAAAACGGCTACGGTGAACTTGGTGCCTCCGATATCGATGGCGAGAAACATATCGTAAGTGACAGACGACGAAAACCGATCGTCTGTCCTACCCTACCGATACACTCCGGCGGTTTTGAAGTCGCCGGCTTTGACGATCGAGAGAGCTGCCGGATCGATGTGTTTGCGGAAGGCCGCGCCGATCTGTTCGGGAGTGAGCGCCTGGATCTTCTGCTCCAGTTGCTCGTCCCACTTCATGGTGCGGTTCTCCTGCTCGTGCGAGGCCAGCGCGTTCAGAAGGGCGGCATCGGTGGAGCGCGAGACCATGCGCGAATCGAGGTACGCCTTTTTGGCGGCGGCGACTTCCGCGGCGCTGAAACCTTCCTTCAGCGTCTTCGCCAGCTCGTCTTTGAAGCTGAATTCCACCTTGGGACCGTTCATCGGATTCAGGCTGACGGTGCCGGAGAGCATGGCGGAATCGCCTTCCGCGGGAATGGCCACGCGCGCGTTGGCGCCGTAGCTGAGTCCTTCGCGGTTGCGGATGCGGTCCGAGACGTGAGAGGTGATGGGGCCGCCGAACATGTACCCGGCCAGGAGCATCGCGGGATAGCCGGGATCCTCTTCCGACAGTTGGAAGCGCACGCCCGCTTCGAACTGGGCGTTGGCCTTGTCGGGAGTCTCGATCTTCCGGTTAATGGGCGCGGGCGGTTTCTTGTAGGCGGCGGCGATGGGCTTGTACGCCATCGACGTGCTCCAGTTGCCCAGCAACTCCGCGGCGACCTTCCGCACCGCGGCCTGGTCCACCGGCCCGACGACTGCGAACACGCCGTAGTTGGCGCCGTAGAACTGGTCGTGGAACTTCCGGACGTCGTCGAGCGTGACCTTCTTCAACTCGGCGAGCTGCTCTTCGCGCGGGGCATTGTAGAGAACGTCGCCCTTCACCCACGGACTGAGATGGCGCTGCAACGTCTCGGTAGCGAGTTGCGTGGGTTCGGTGGGAGCGACCTCGAGGACCTTGATGCGTTGCGCGAGCACACGGTCGAAATCGGGCGCCGGGTAGGCCGGCTCCTTCAACATTTCGACGGCCAGGCGCATGGCGGCCGGGAAATTCGCGGCGGGGACCAGGATGTTGGCGCTGGCGCCGGAGATACCGCCGCCGCCGCCAAATCCGCCGCGTCCACCGCCACCACCGCGTCCACCGAGTCCGCCGCCGCCACCGCCGCTCACGGTGATGCGGGCGTTCAGCTTCTGCATCTCGTCGGCGAGCTGCTGGCGGGTCTTGTTTTTCGTGCCGGCGCCCATGAGACTGCCGGCAAACTGCGCCGCGGGGTTCTTGCCGGCAAGTGTGGTGCGGTCGCCGAAGCGCAGCTCGATCACGGCCGAGACGATATCGTTCCCGGTCTTCTTCGGCAGCATCACGACCTTCATGCCGTTGGCCAGCTTGCTGCGCAGCACGCGGCTTTCGATATTGGCCGGGGTGGGGTCGAAGGCTTCGCCGTGCGAGATGCTGACGGTGCTCTTATAGTCTTTCAACAAGGCCGAGAGATCCGGCGTCGCGGGAACCACGGTGCGGTCGGGGGCGGCGTCCGGAATGTAGTAGCCGACGGTGCGGTTGGAGGGCTTGAAGTACGCCTTCGCGACACGAACCAAGTCAGTGGGACTGACATCCTTGAGCCGGTCGTGCTGGAGAAACATGAGACGCCAGTCACCCTGGGCGATGGCGGTATTGAGCGCGCCGGTGGCGATGGATTGCGGATCGGAGAGACTGTTTTCCAGGTTGCGGAGCATCCCGGCGGTGACGCGATCGACCTCCGCCTTAGTGGGCGGATTGTTGACGATTTCGTCGAGGGTCTGAATGAGGATTTTGCGGACCTCATCCAGAGACTGATCCTTATTCAATGAAGCGGACGCAGTGATCAGGCCGGGATCGTGCAATTGCGAAGCTCCCATGTTGGCCGATTCGGCCTTTTTGGTCTCGACCAGGGCCTTGTAGAGACGGCCCTCGCTGCCACCGCCACCGCCTCGGCCGCCGCGACCGCCGCGACCGCCGCCACCGCCACCATTCATGACGCCGGCCAGGACTTGCAGGGTCGCCGCGTCGGGGTGCCCGGCCGCGGGGCCGTGGAACGCCACGATGACCTGCTGTCCCTGGCCGACACGGCGCAGCTCGACGAAGCGCTCGCCGTCCTGGGCCGGTTCGACCGTGTAAGTCTGATCGAGCGGGCGCGTGGGCCGCGGAATCCCGCCCATGGTGGCGGCCACGATCTGCAAAGTCCTGGACTCGTCGAGACGGCCGGTGATCACCACCACGGCGTTGTCCGGCTGGTAATACTTCCGATAGAACGCGGCGAGGCGCTCGACGGGAACCTTTTCGAGGTCGTCCTTCGAGCCGATGGTGGACTTGCCGTAGTTGTGCCACAGGAAGGCCGTGGCCTCGACGCGCTCGCGGAGAATGCTCTGCGGGCTGTTCTCGCCGCGCTCGAATTCGTTGCGGACCACGGTCATTTCGGTGTCGAGCAACTGCTTGGTGAACTTGACGTTGACCATGCGATCGGCTTCGAGGCCGAGGGCCCAAGTGAGGTTCTCGTCGGTGGCCGGTACGGTTTCATAGTAGTTGGTGCGGTCGTAGGAGGTGGTGCCGTTCCAGGCCGCGCCCTTGGAGACGATTTCGTTCTTGATCTGCCGGCCGTTGGTGGTCTCGATGAAGTCCATGTGCTCGAGCAGGTGCGCCATGCCGGTTTCGCCGTAGCCTTCGTGCCGGGATCCGACCAGGTAGGTGACGTTGATGGTGACCTTGGGATTGGCCTGATCGGGATACAGCAGGACGCGCAATCCGTTGGAGTACTGATACTCGGTGATGCCTCCCACCGAGGCCTTCTTCTGGACGCCCGGCGGCAAGGTCTGGGCGAGACCGCAGGTTCCCAGCATCAACAGGATCGCGGGTGCGGCGGACAAGGATCGAAAATTCATAAGATTCTCTCACAAGGCGCGGGATGCTCTTCAGGGGTTACGGAAACTGCATCCTCGGGACAAAACTGCTCACGGATGAGCGGTTTTCGAAAGGCGATCCCAGGGAATCAATGGTTTAACGACCGACGACCGCTCAAAGTTGAGCGGTTTTAGCAGCGATCCTGCCATGAGGGGGGCGCATCGACGGAGCGTGTGTCGAGTTATTATTCTTGGTGCTGTAAGCTACTTTGTTTCTTTAGGTTGCAGGGACGGCTCGAAATTGGGAGGCGCATCTGGAGGGGTTTTTGGCGAAGATGCGCCTCCCGATGGTTGCGGATGCGGGTGCGCTCGTGTAAGTGATGGGTTTCTGGTCGGATACGGGTAGAGCCGGGACTGGTTTTGCCGGTTGCGAGACGAGTTTGCCGGGAGCGAGCAGTGGCCCTTTTTCGAGCGAGGTCGGTTCGGTTCATTATGAACTCCTTTTGGGGGACCTTGGAGAGTGCCGACGCGGGGAGCGGGTGGGCACTAATTCTCCTCCTGATTCATATGTAGCAGGACGACATGCCGCCGCCGGGCGCACGGCAGCCGGTTCGTAAGGGTAAGTGGCTTTGGAATCAGCAAAAGGTGGCGCGAAAAAAAAGGCGGAATGGGAGTGACCCGGAAAATCGATCAGGGCGAAAAAGTCGTCGATCTCTGTAAGCTGTTGGATTCGGGAAAGTTACAGATCTCCTTTTTGAAAATCGGGAAGGACTGGGCGATTGGTGGGATCGGCCTGTTCCGTTCATATCGGTCTAGGCTTTTTCGGGGACTGTGCCCCGAACGAGTGGCCCCTGCGGGGCCCGCGTCTCCGCGTCAAAATCGCGCCATCGGACCAAGTTATTTTTCCGTGACGCCTGAGGGATTACCGCAGAGCGGAATCGATACGGCGTAAACAGCAGTCAGTTTCATCGCCATCCTTGCCATTATCTCACTTGCGGCCAGGAGTCCAGGCGAGCCGGCCGAAGGTCCCCCCGGCCCCTGGCCCCCGGCCCCCGCTCAAAACGACCACAGCACGCTCGTATAACCGGTATGCGCGTCGTAGTTCTGCTTGTACCCGAACATGTGGAAGTCTTCGCCGTAACTGTAGAACTGCCAGCCGAGGTTCCAGCGCACCTTGGGCGAAATGCGAATCGAAAGCCGCGCCAGCGGCGACTGGTAGGTCAGCGGGAAGGTCTGGACCGAGTCGAGCAGCGCGGCAACCGGGCTGGTCACGCCGGCGGGCACCGACGTACTACGCCCGTCACCGGTATCCTTCGTGATGCTGTAACCCACGTACAGATCCGCGCGCTTGCGGATGGCGAAGCGAGCCGACAGGTTGGCGGCGTGAATGTTGCTGGTGTAATACGAGGGGAACGCGGACTGCAAAGTGGGGCGGATCCCGGCGCCGGCAAAGAAGGCGATTCCCGCGCGCGTATCGAGATGCAGCTTGGTATAGCTCGCGTCCACGCTGACCCAGTCCTTGGGCGCCCAGGATGCGTTCGCGCTCGATTGGCGCGAATGCGAGTTGAAAGTCGAAAAGACAAACGGCGCGTTCAGATTGTATACCTGGCGATATGAGGTCGAGAGTTGGAGCTTCCTCGCGCGGTATTGAGCGCGCCCGTTGACCGAGTGATAACGCTTGTCGCTGACCGGAGTCAGCGGGAAGTTGGCGCGGCCCAATTCACCTTCGAGGTTGAAGGTCAGCGGCTTCCAGGGACGAACCCGCACACCCGCCCTGGCGGTGTGCAGGTGGTTGCTCACCCGGTAAACATCGTTCTCCGTCGAGCCGGCAAACGCCGGGATGTCGAAGCCGTCGATGGTGCGAATCAGCCTGTCGGAATAATGGTATCCGGCGTACAAGCCGATCCAGTTCCGCACACGATAGTTCACATCGGTAGAGTTGCCGACTGTGCGGATTCCCAGATATCGGAAATACACAGTGGCGCCGAAATTGAGCCCGGTGACAACCTCGGAGTAAGTGGAGTTACCGTCGATGCGGTTACTGACAATGGACGTGTTATTGACGACAGTCAGTCGCTCGGATGGAAACAGGCTGAGGTTGAAATCGCCGGCCAGGTCCGGACGTTTGGCATTGCCGCCCACTACGATCTGACGATTGGCCGTGCCGCCGAACTGCCCCGTCCCCACAGCCGATTCCGTCAAAGCAAAGTCGCGGCGCCCGCTCACATAAGTGAGGCGCGCGTTCACGCCCCAGAGCTTGCGCCTGATGAACAGATTGCCCAGCCAGCCGGGATTCGCGCCATGGACCGGCTCCGAGCGCCGGAACTGGCTGAGCACGGTCTGATCGGTCGCCGTTCCGGTGATGGTTGAGACGGGAATCACTCCGGCCGAGGTGGCCGGCGTGTCGTCCTTGAAAAAATCCCAACGCCGCATCACGGTGAGCTTGAAGCCGCCGAGATCGAGGTCCGAGCCCAGCCGGTACTCGTTCCACTGGCGGCGCACGTCGGTGAAGACCGGCAGACCGGCGCCGTTGGGGTCGAACTCCTGCGCGGTGGAGAGCGCGGGACCGTCCTCGGTGTTGCGGCTGTAGCCCAGGCGGAACCGGATCTTCGACTGGGGCAGCAGCGTGATGTCGTGATCCTGCAAGCGGCGGATGTTGTCCTTCAGGTGGAGGCCACCGGCCACGGTCAAACCCGGATTGTAGTAGGCATTCAACCTCCAGGTGATGTCGTAGCGGTAGAGCCCGTTCTTCTGCATGCGCAGCACGGCGGCCTGATAGTTGTCGTTGCCCAGCCCCAGCGTGTTGAGCAGAATCTCGTCGAAATAGCGGCCGTGGCCGTCCTTCGAATTCACCGAGAGGTTGCTCCCCAGCAGGCGGATGCCGTTGCCGTAGTTGTCCACGCTGCGGTACATGCCCTCATTGCCGTGCACCGACTTGAAGCGGTATCCCAGCTCGAAGGATTGCATGACGTTGTAGTCCCCCTTGTTCGTGCCGCGCGCGGAGCCGACCTGCTCCGTCGTGGGGGCCACCACCTGCTGTGCCTGCAGAGTGCCGATGAGGGCCAGTGTGTAGAAGAATGGCTTCAGCATGGCGGTTATCTCAGGAAATACTGGTCGGCATTCGACCCGTGCAAGCGAACGTGGCAGGTGACGCATTTCTGAAACTTGGGGTCGAGCAGGTTGTGGCGCGCCGATTGCAGATCGACGCCCTGGGCGCGCGTGCCGGAAGCGCTTCCGTTGTGGCACTCCAGGCAGACGGTGAAGACCACCGGCCGCCGCAGCAGCTTGGCGTTCATGGAGCCGTGCGGATTGTGGCAGGCTTCACAGCCTTCGACCCGCACCGGCGGATGCTCGTAGGCGAATGGGCCGCGCTTATCGACGTGGCACTTGAGGCACGGCTCCTCGTTGGTCACCGCCTGGTCCACCATGCGCGGGCGCTGCGCCATGCCCCATGTGGGGGCGAACGCGCCGTGCGGATTGTGGCAGTCGGTACACTGCATGAAGCCCTCGTTGACGCGATGCTTCGAGGGCATATCGAACTGTGCGCGGACAGTAGCGTGGCACGAGTAGCAGAGGTCCTTCTGGGTCTTGGCGAGCAGGTACTTGGGCGTGGGAGAGTGGTGGATGGAATGGCAACTGGTGCAGGCGACGTCGTTCAGCGTGTGCTCCGAACGGCGGATATTGGCGCGGGAGAAATCGCGCGCGTGGCAGCCCAGGCAATCGTCCAGAACCTGCTTCGGCTCCATCAGCGAAAACGCATGCGGGATGGAGGTTTTGCCGCCGCGCGCCTCCACGTGCGCTTGGGCCGGGCCGTGACAGCCTTCACAGCCGGTTCGCTCGGGCGTTTCCTTTCCCGATGCAATGCTTCTATAATGCGGATTC
>JBGPKH010000050.1:0-24447 GCA_041485845.1 Bryobacteraceae bacterium | reverse complement strand
CGCACCACTACCGGCACCTGAGTGAGCTCGGCGAGCTTTCCAGCCCGCCACCTACGCTCTCCAGCAACCAGTTGGTAGCGATCTCCGAGTTTCCGCACGACCAGAGGCTGGATAATGCCGTTGGTCCGGATCGACTGCGCCAGTTCCTCTAAGCGCTCGTTCTGGAAGACCCGCCGCGGTTGGAAGGGATTCGGGTCGATGGCATCGATTGGGATGGTGAGCTCGGCTTCGACAGTCTCCGGCTCCGCAGGAGGGGCCTGAGTCCGGTTGCCGAGCAGCGTGTTCATTCCCCTACCGAGCGCTTTGCGTGGATTGTCGGTTCTGTTCATGGTCGAGAATCTCTTTGGCGAGCTGGATGTAGCTCTCCGCGCCACGGGAGCGCGGGTCGTAGGTCAGAATGGGCTGGCCGAAGCTGGGCGCTTCGGCCAGTCGGACGCTGCGCGGAATGACAGTGCGGAAGACCTCGTCTTGAAAGAACTCCTTGAGGTCTGCGGCGACTTGGCGGGTGAGGTTGGTGCGGTCGTCGAACATGGTGAGGAGGATGCCCTCGATCTGGAGCGGGTGGCGGAAGGAGTCGCGGATGCGGTCGATGGTGTCCATCAATTCCGAAACTCCCTCCAGGGCGAAGAATTCGCACTGGATCGGTACCAGGATCGAGTCGGCTGCGATGAGGGCATTCAGGGTGAGGAGGTCCAGGGCGGGGGGGCAATCGATGAGGATGAACTGATAGTCGTTTCGAATCTCGGCGATGCGCTCGCGAAGGCGGAACTCGCGGTTGGGGATGTCGATGAGTTCGAAATTCGCGCCAATCAGGTTTTTATCGGCGGAGATGAGGTGGAGGCCTTCGAATTCGGTAGCCACGATGGCATCTTTGGGGTGAGCATCGCCGAGAATGACGTGGTAGAGGCTCGGCCGTACGGGATCCTTCGCCACGCCGAGGCCGGTAGTGGCGTTGCCTTGCGGATCGGAGTCGATTACCAAGACTTTGAAGTCGTTGGCGGCCAGGGAGGCGGCCAGATTGATAGCGGTCGTGGTTTTTCCAACCCCGCCTTTCTGGTTTGCGATGGCAAAAACTCTGTTCAAGCGGACATACTAACACGGATGTGTTTTCACTTGAAACCCGATTTTGACGGGACGATCAGGGTCCACCGCTCCAAATGGAGCGGTGGAGACTGCGAAACCTGCCGTGTTTTCAGCGCGAGCCGCGCCGCCGCCGCTCCAATGGAGCGGTGGAAGTGCGGTTTCACAAGACGCCGTTTCACGTGAAACCTAGCGACAGGCCGCTAGGTGACGCCCGCCGTTTCACGTGAAACCGAGCCGAGTCCCACACCGTAGGACGCGCTGCTTGCCGGTGGGGAGGGCAATCGCAGGGTGCCAGACAAATCCGAGTTCAACCGGCGGCGGCTCGATGCCGGTCAGAAGGGCAACTTTCGTGGCCAAACGCCGGAGGCTCCCAAAAAGATCCTCATAGCTGACCGCACGAGAGACGGCCAAATCGAAGGTTTCGCTTACCTGCTCGGCGCGACTCGCGATCACCCGTATATTCGGAAGCTTTCGGCTCGCTTCTTTGAGGAAAACCGCCTTGCGCTGGTGCGATTCGATCAACGTAACGGAGCAGTCAGGGCGTAAGACCGCAAGGGGAAATCCAGGAAAGCCCGCCCCGGATCCGATGTCGACAATCGTCAGAGGGGACGGCTCGAGGACCTGCCCCACAAAAAGAGACTCGCAGTAGTGACGTTCGACGGCCCCTTCCAGGTTCGTGACCGACGTCAAGTTCAGGGAACGGTTCCAGCGTACGAGTAACTCGTAGTGGGCTTGGAGGACTTCGACCTGGCCCGGCGACAGCCCGGGCGCGCATGCCCGGGCAATTAACTCAGCAAACACGGCCCAAGCTCAGGTAGACGTCCAGGACCGCGATGGCGGCCGGGGTGACGCCGGGTATGCGCGCGGCTTGCCCGAGCGTGGCTGGCCGCACTCGCTCCAGCTTGTCACGAACCTCCCGGGAGAGCCCGGGGATCCCCCCAAACCCGAATTCCGCCGGAATCGGACGCCGCTCGGCATCCTTCAGCCGCGCCATCTGACGTTCCTGCTGCGAGATATAGCCGCTGTACTTGGTCTCCGTTTCGACTGTTGAGAGAACGCCAGCGGCTGGCTCCTCTCCCAGAACTTCGCGAATCCAACTCGAGATCTCCGACACCGAGGCTTCGGGCCGTTTCAGCCACTGGCCGTTTCGATGGTGTTCCAGCGCCCGAACCAGCCGCGCTTTTTGGTCCTGTTTGCGGGTACAAACCTCCCACCGCTTTTCGGTGACCAGACCGGCGCGGCGGCCAACCGGCGTCAACCGCGCATCTGCGTTGTCGATTCGCAGGTGCAGCCGGAATTCGGCGCGTGAGGTGAACATCCGGTAGGGCTCGTCCGCGCCCTTGGTGACCAGGTCGTCTATCAGAATCCCTGTGTAGCCTTCGGTCCGGCCGATGATCACGGGTTCCTTCCCGCTTAAGCGGCTTGCAGCGTTCATGCCGGCGATCAGTCCCTGGCAACCGGCCTCCTCATACCCCGAAGTTCCGTTAATCTGGCCCGCCAGGTAGAGGCCACGAATCGACTTCACCTCGAGGGTGTGATCCAGCTCACGGGGGTCGATTGCATCATATTCTATGGCGTAGCCTGGGCGGATCATCTCGGCCTGCTCCAGGCCGGGGATGGAAGCCAGCATGGCTACCTGTACGTCGATCGGCATGCTCGTCGACATGCCATTGACGTATACCTCGTTGGTGTCGAGCCCCTCGGGTTCGAGAAAAATCTGATGACGCGGTTTGTCGGGGAACTTGACGATCTTGTCTTCGATCGAAGGGCAGTAGCGCGGACCGACCCCCTCGATCTGGCCGCTGTAGAGCGGGGAGCGAGGGATCGCTTCCTGGAGGACACGCCGAGTTTCCTCTGTGGTGTAGCCGATGTGGCACTGGATCTGAGGCCGGTCGATCCGCCCGGTCAGAAAGGAAAATGGTGTCGGCTCGATATCTCCGGGTTGCGGCTCGAACTGGCTCCAGTCGATGGTGCGGCCGTCCAGACGCGGCGGCGTACCGGTCTTGAGGCGCGTCCAGCCGAGCCCGAGCGTACGCAGTTGATCCCCCAGAAGCTGCGAGGGCGCTTCGCCGTTGCGGCCGCAACTATACTTCATCTCGCCGACGTGCGCGAGGCCATTCAGGAAGGTTCCGGTCGTGATCACGACCGCGTCAGCCTCGATAGTGCGGCCATCGCGCAGTAGCACTCCCGTGACCCGCCGGTCCGCTATCGCCAGAGAGGCGACCTCGGCCTGCTTGATGCGGAGGTTGGGCTCGCTCTCGAGGACCTCGCGCATGCGGACGCGGTAGAGTCGCTTGTCCATTTGCGCGCGCGGGGACCAGACGGCCGGACCGCGGCTGGTATTCAGCAGGCGGAACTGGATGCCGGCGGCGTCGGCAACCTCGCCCATGACGCCACCAAGGGCGTCGATCTCGCGGACGAGGTGGCCCTTGGCGATCCCTCCGATCGCGGGGTTGCACGACATTTGCGCGATGAGGTCCAGGTTCATGGTGACCATGGCGGTCCGGAGACCCATGCGCGCGCAGGCCCGGGCGGCTTCGCATCCGGCGTGACCGGCGCCGATAACAACGATGTCGTAGCTTTCGGGCATTGCTACCATTGTAGCGGGACCAGACAGGAGACCGAGGCGGAATGAGGATCTTGATCATTGGCGGTGGCGGACGGGAGCATGCACTGGCGTGGAAGTTGGCGCAATCGCCGGGGGTGGAGGTGTTTGCCGTTCCGGGAAACCCCGGGATCGCTCAGGTAGGGACGTGCCTGCCAGCCGATCAAGTAGTGAGCTTGCGTGCCGATCTCACGGTGGTGGGACCTGAAGCTCCCCTGGTGGATGGAATCGTGGATGCCTATCGTGGAAGCGGGTTGCCGATCGTCGGACCGAACCGGGAGGCGGCGCGGCTCGAAGGCAGCAAGATTTTTGCAAAGAACTTTTTGTCACAAAGTAATATACCCACTGCCGCGTTCGTCACGGTTGAGAATGCCGAAGAAGCCGGAAAGGCGCTCGACCAGTTTGGATTTCCCGTGGTCCTGAAGGCCGATGGGCTGGCGGCGGGGAAGGGGGTCATCATTGCTCACGACCATGATGAGGCTGAGGCCGCGCTCGGCACGCTCAAGGGCCGCCTAGTGATTGAAGAGTTCATGCGGGGTGAGGAGGTGAGCTTCATCGCGCTGTGCGACGGACGCGACGCGGTGCCGCTCGCGCCCACGCAGGACCATAAGACGGTCTTCGATGGCGACACGGGTCCCAATACCGGCGGCATGGGCGCATATTGCGACTCGGCGATTCTCAACGAAGCGCAGACGCGAGAGATCCTCGACCGCATCATCTATCCGACCGTGGAGGCCACCGGCTTCACCGGTTTTCTGTACGCGGGATTGATGATGACCGCGGAAGGTCCGAAGGTGCTGGAGTTCAATGTCCGGTTGGGCGATCCCGAGACCCAGCCGCTGATGCATCGCATGGCATCCGACTTCGTGCCGGCGCTCTTGGCGGCGGCACACGGCGAGTTGCGCGGCGTCAAGTTGGAATGGCGGCCGGAGCCGAGCGTGTGCGTGGTGATGTCATCCGCCGGCTACCCTGGTGCGTTTGAAGCCGGCAAGCCGATCCGCGGAATCGAAGCCGCGGAAGATAGCGGCGCGACCGTGTTCCAGGCGGGAACCCGCATGGGACCGCACGGGATCGAGACTGCGGGCGGACGAGTGCTTGGCGTGACGGCGCGGGCTGTGACTCTCTCCGGCGCAATTGACGGAGCCTACGCCGCCGCGCAGAAGATCCATTTCGACGGCATGCACTATCGGCGCGATATTGGAAAGAAGGGGCTGCAACGGTACAATGGAAAGACAGTGGGCACGTAGCTCAGATGGATAGAGCGGCCGCCTCCTAAGCGACAGGTCGGCAGTTCGAATCTGCCCGTGCCTACCAGGAAAGATTGGCCGGCGGGATGACCGCCGGCCATGTTTACTTCAGGTTTACGGTGCGTTCGAGCAGCGCCTCGAATCCGCCCACGACGGTGAACTTCTCCACCTTGTCGGCGATCTTCTCGAGCGTCTCGAGTTCCTTCATCCGCACCAACAGAGGGTTACCCTCCATCAGCTTGGCCGTGTTCAGGAGCGACCGCGTGGCGGCCGTCTCCTCGCGCCGGCGGATCAGGTTGGCTTGCGCCTGCTTCTCCGCTGTCACCACCTGGTTGAGGATTTCGCGGATGTCTCCGGGAAGGATGATATCCTTGAGCGCGATCGCTCCCATACGAACACCATACGCTTCCATCTCGCGGCGCACCTCGGCCGACACCGTTTCGTCGATGTCCGCCTTCTCCGCGAGAACCTCTTCCAGGGTGCGCTTGCCCAGCGTCTGCCGGACAGCGATTTGCAGCGTGCGGTACAGGTGATCGTTGACGTCCTTCAGACCCGAACGGGCGGTGACGGCGTCCACGATCTCGTACACGGCCGAGACGTTCACACGAACGGTGACCTTATCCTTCGTCAGGATCTCCTGACCGGGCACGTCCACCGTCTGGCGGCGCATCTCGAGCACTTCGATTCGCGGCGTCGCGATCGCGGTCCAGAAGCCGTACGTTCCGGCGACCAGTTCACGATCGAAGCGGCCGTCGATGAACACCAGGCCGCGCTTGCCTTCGTCGATCGCGGCGAAGGTCACTCCCGACTCGCGGCCCAGCCGCGCGAGCGCGGGCAACAGCCGCTCGGGCACCGCGGGTTCCCCGCGGACGTCGATCAGGTCGAACGTCACCGAGACGGCGCCGCGCCAGTACAGAACGCGGTTGCCGGGCGCGACCACGCGAGCCAGCCTGCCGTCGAGGTACACCACGGCCAATTGCGAATCGGGCGTCTCGACTACCGTGAAGTGCCGCGACACAACCTCGGGCTGCTCCTTCACCAGGTAATCGGCCCACTCGCTGGTGAAGACGAGTGACTTAATGTTGTACCGCTCCAGCTCGACATGCCGTCCCAGCGTGAAGATCCAGTACTCGCCGGGAGCCAGCACATCCGCGAAGCGCTTCTTTCGAATGAGCAAAACGCGCTCGTTGTCGCCAACCAGAATGCGACGGAACATGTGTCTACCTCCTTCGTCGTTTGGAAATCACCAGCCGCCAGGCTCCGCGCCACGGCTCCGCGGCGGGCTCCGGCTAAAGCAGACGGCACAACTGGCCAACTGCAGTTTCAGGGGAAGCGCATAGCTTGGGAGACGCTGCCGCTCACTCGCAAGCGAATGGCGGCGGGAGCGAAGCCTGACCGCTGGTTGTTATTGAGAGTTGGATAGCGGGAATCGAACCCGCTGCCGACAGCTTATCAAGCTGTTGCTCTACCCAAATGAGCTATATCCAGGTGGGAGCGGAAGGTCCCGATCACCGCCGGCATACGGTTCTTCAGAGAAGCCGCACCAGCGAGGCACTTGGAACCTCGGCTATAGGCGATCATCGGTTGTTTACCTCCAGCTTGATTAGGATAAACCACAAAAACGTGGTGGTCAAGGAAAATTTGCTGAAAATTTGTTAATGCTCGTCAAGTCTTACCACGTATTCTTGTAGATCTTGCCGTGCTTCATGACGAAGACAACGTGACGGACCGCGGTGATGTCGTCGAGAGGATTGCCCTGAACGGCCACCAGGTCGGCTTCCACGCCCTCGGCGAGCGCTCCGATCTTACCGGCCATCCCGAGCGACTCGGCGGCAACGGAAGTCCCGCTCATCAGGACGTCCATAGGCTTGTCGCCGCCGTCCTTCACGCGGTAAATGAACTCCTCTGCGTTGCGTCCGTGCGAACCGGCTACGGCGTCGGTGCCCAGCACGATTTTCACGTGCTGTTTCCGCGCGCGCTTGAGAACATCCGCCACGAGCGGCAGTCCCTTCTCCATGTATGCGAAACCCTCTTCGTTGTAATTGCCAATGCCGAGGAACTTGGGCTTGTTCTCGAGGTAGTTGTGTAGCACCAGGAAATTCGGATCGAAGAACACGCCGCGCGATGCCATCAACTCGAGCGTCGCGTCATCCAGAAAGGTGCCATGCTCAATCGACGTGCATCCGGCTTCGATGGCGGCCCGGGCGCCGTCGGAAGAATGCGCGTGAACCGCGGCGCGAAGGCCGAGTTTCTTGGCTTCGCCGCAGGTCGCGTTGATCTGGTCTTTGGTCATGGTCATTTTGCCGCCGTCGCGGATGCTGGCGGTGGCAAACAGCTTGATCACGTCGGCCCCGTCGGCCTTCATCTTGTCGACATACGCCCTGATCTGCTCGGGATCGCCAGTGTTCTCGTTGACCGAGCGCAGCGAAGTGAGGATGCGCGGCCCGGGGAGCGCGCCGGTCTCGACGAGGTCGCGGATCTCGCCTTCAATCGCCTGGCCCAGACACTGGACGGTCGTGAAGCCGCCCATCAGCGTGGCGTAGGCATTGGCTGCGGAGTAAAGCGCGCTCTGCTGCGGAGTGCTCTTGCTGTTACGCCCTGCGGGGTCGTAGCGGCCCTCTTTGTTGAAGTACCAGCCGAGGTGGACGTGCGTGTCAATCCAGCCCGGCATTACGGTGAGGCCGCTCAGGTCGATGGTGGGCTTCTGTTTCGCATCGCCGATGCGCGTGATGCGGCCGCCATCGATGGTGAGTTCCTGATTCCGCAGGACGCGACCCTTACCATCGATCAGAGTAGTGGTCTTGATGATGACGGGCTGGGCCATCGCGATGGCTGCCAGGAAGGGAACGGCAAAGCATTTTCGGAACATTGTGGATATAGCTTATCGCGACTAATGTTGCGTTGGCACGTCTAAGGCGCATGGATATCCGCTACGCGTTTCGGATGCTGATCAAGAACCCTGGCTTCACCGCCGCCGCGGTGGCCTGTCTGGCCCTCGGCATCGGCGCCACTACGGCGATATTCAGCGTGGTCTACGCGGTGCTGCTGCGGCCCCTGCCTTACTCGCAGCCGGCGCGCCTGGTTCGCATCTTCACCGAGTTCCCCCAGTTCCCCAATGGCGGACTGCGGCACTTCTGGGTCTCCGCGCCCGAGTTCCTGGACATCAAGCGCGACACCACGTCCTTCGACATGATCGAAACCTGGATCAATACCGGGGTCAATCTTGCGGGAGCCAGTGAACCCGTGCGCGCCACCGCCTCCTACGTCAGCGGGGGCATGCTCCCCATGCTGGGAGTGGCTCCCATTCTCGGCCGCTCCCTTTCACCCGAAGACGACCGCCCCGGCATTCCCTTAACTGCGGTTCTCTCCTATTCCCTCTGGCAGCGCGCCTACGGAGGAGACCGCAACGCCGTAGGACGCGATATCCTCCTCAACGGCAATCCGTGCCACGTGATCGGCGTGATGCCGCCCAGCTTCGCCTTCCCTCCCGGTGAATTGGACCCGCCGGAACTCTGGGTTCCGATCCAGATCGATCCCGCCCGGCCCGGAAACCGCGGCGGCCATAACTTCAGTGTGCTGGGACGCCTTCGTTCCGGCGTCTCCTTCGTGCAGGCACAGGGCGAAATGGATCGCTACGTCAAGCACACCGGCGAGACGATGGCGCGCTCGCAACATCCGTTCGATCCCGGCTTCCACCCGATCGTTCTCGCGGGGTTCCAGGACGAGGTGGTTCGCGCGGTGCGCCGCGCCATGCTCGTGCTGCTCGGCGCGGTGGTGTTCGTGCTGCTGATCGCCTGCGTCAACGTCGCCAACCTGCTGCTGGCACGCTCCGAGGCGCGCCGCCGGGAGATCGCGGTGCGGGCTGCGATTGGCGCGGGCCTGGGAAGGCTGCTCCAGCAGTTTGTGGTAGAAGGCATTCTGCTTTCGCTTTCTGGCGCGGCCTTCGGCCTGCTCTTCGCCTTTGCCGGCCTGCGCCTTCTGGTGGCGACGACCGCCGGCAGCATCCCGCGCGCCGCGGAGGTCGGTATCGATTGGCAAGTGCTGCTGTTCACCATCGCCGTCTCGGTAGTCACCGGAATCGCGTTCGGCCTCGCGCCGATATTGCACATGAAGCCGTCCGCCCTGCACGACACGCTCAAGACCACGGCGGGCCGAACCACTGGAGCGGTTGCAGCCCGTCAATTCCGCGCCGTGCTGGTCACCGCCGAGCTGTCGCTGGCTCTGATCCTGCTGATCGGCTCCGGCCTGATGGTGAAGGCCTTTTGGAAGCTCCAGGAGGTGAACGCAGGATTCAATCCGGACCGCCTGCTCACCTTGCGTCTCTCCCTCCCCACCACCGCGTATCGCGATGCCGCCGCATTCGGCAGCTTCTACGAGTCGCTGCAAAACCGCGTCAGCGCGCTGCCAGGCGTGGTCTCGGCTTCAATTGGCAGCGGCCTTCCGCCCGGCCGGCCCATCAACGCAAACGACACCATGATCGAGAATTTCGTTCCGGTGCAAGGCGGGCCAATCCAGAATATCGACTATTGGAATTTCGTGGGCACCCGATACTTCGACACCATGGGTGCGCGATTGATCGAGGGCCGTTTCTTCAACGAAAGCGACGGTGCGTCGGCGAATCCCGTGGTGGCGGTGAATCAGACCATGGCCAAGATCTACTGGCCGCGCGAAAGCGCCCTGGGACATCGCGTGCGCTCCGGACGGAACAGCTCCTGGCAGACTATCGTCGGAGTGATCGGCGACATCAAGAACGCCGGCCTGGACCGCACCGCCGGCACCGAGCTCTACATACCGTCCTCGCAGGCACCCGTCCGAACGGCGTATCTGCTGGTGCGAACGAAGGGCGACCCGATGTCCATCGCCGGCGCCGTGCGAAGCGAAATCCGATCGCTCGATCGGGCGCTGCCCATTTCGCAGCTCCGCTCCATGGAGGAAGTCATGTCTTCGGCGCGTTCGCGTCCGCGGTTCCTCACGCTGCTGCTGACACTGTTCTCGTCGATCTCATTGCTGCTAGCAGCGCTCGGTATCTACGGCGTGATTTCCTACTCGGTGGCGCAGCGCACCAACGAAATCGGCATTCGCATGGCCCTCGGAGCGCAGTCGGGCGACGTGGTGCGTCTGGTGGGGTCCTTTGGTTTGCGCCTGGCGTTGGCGGGCATCGCCGCCGGAGCGATCGGGGCCTTCGCGCTGACGCGAACGCTCAGCGGCCTGCTGTTCGGAGTGAGCTCGATGGACCGAGCGACCTTCGCGGCGATGGCGGCTACGCTGTTCGCGGTCACTCTGCTGGCGTGCTATATTCCGGCGCGACGGGCGAGCCGAGTGGATCCGTTGATTGCGTTACGGTACGAGTAGTCTGTGCCACAATGAAACCAGGGATGCTTCAGGATTTCCGGTACGCTCTCCGTAACCTCGGCCGCACGCCTCTTTTCACTCTGGTAGCGCTGCTTTCGCTCGCCCTCGGCATCGGCGCGAATAGCGCGGTCTTTACCATCGCCGACCAGGTGCTGCTGCGCATGATGCCCGTCAGGCACGCCCGCGACCTGGTGTTCTTCACCAGTCCGGGACCGCAAAGCGGGATGGTGTGGGGCGAGAACCGGTTCTCCTACCCGATGTACAGGGACTTCCGCGATCACAACTCCGCCTTTGCGGGAATCGCCGCGCGCTTTGGCACGCCGCTCAACCTCACCTACAACAACCGCAGCGAGCAGATCCAGGCCGAGCTGGTTTCGGGCACATACTTCGACACCCTGGGTCTCGACACCGCGATCGGCCGCGGTATCGCGCCGTACGACGACCTCGTCCCGGGGGGCCACTCGGTCGCGGTCCTCACTAACGACTTCTGGAAGTCGCGCTTCGGCGGGGACCCCTCGGTCCTGAACAAGATCCTCCTGCTGAACGGTCACCCGATGACCGTGATCGGCGTCGCCGCACCGGGCTATCGCGGCTTCGACGTGGGCGCCCGCACCGACGTCCTGGTCCCCACCATGATGAAGGCCCAGATGACCCCGACGTGGAACGGCCTGGACAATCGACGCGTGATCTGGCTCCAGCTCTTCGGCCGCCCGAAGCCCGGCGTGAGCGCGCAGCAGGCGCAGGCCAGCATGCAGCCATACTACCGGTCGCTGCTCGAAATGGAGCTTCAGTCGATGACGCTGCGGCCCGCCAGCCGGCAGCGCTTCGCGGCCAAGCCGATCCTCTTCGTGCCCGCCGCGAAAGGCGTGTCCGATTTTCGCGATCAGCTTTCGGCGCCGCTGATGATCCTTCTGGCGATCGTCGGCTTGCTGCTCCTGATCGCCTGCGCCAACGTGGCCAATCTGCTGCTTGCGCGTTCCATGGGCCGGCAGCGCGAGATCGCTATACGGCTGGCCGTGGGTGCGGGCCGTGTTCGCCTGGTCCGCCAATTCGTAGTGGAGAGCGTAGTGCTCTCGCTCGGCGGCGGCGCGCTCGGGCTGATCTTCGCGGCATGGACCAGCGGCACTCTGCTGGGCCTACTGGCCAACTCCTCAGACCTCGCTCTAAGCGCCACTCTCGACCTGCGCGTTTTCGCGTTCACTTTCACGCTCGCGCTGCTGACGGGCCTCGTTTTCGGGCTCGTGCCCGCGTGGCAGACCACTTCCCCAACGCTCGCGCGCACGCTCAAGGACCAGGGCGGCGGCGTTTCCGCCGGGTCCGGACATGTGCGCCTGCGCAAGGCCCTGGTGATTTCGCAAGTCGCTCTCTCGCTCCTGATGCTGATCGCCGCGACGTTGTTCGCGCGCTCCCTCCACAACCTGAAAAACGTGGATCTCGGGTTCCGGCGCGACGGCCTCCTGCGTTTTGCCTTGGATCCTTCCCTGAACGGCTACCCGGCCGAGCGGATCCGCCAGTTCGCCGGGAGTGTGCAACAGCGCCTGGCCGCCGTTCCGGGCGTGCGGTCGGCGGCCATCGGCGTCAACCCGGTGATCGCGGGCAACGTCAACATGTCGACGATCAGGGTGGAAGGGTATCAGCCGAAGGAAGACGAGAACATGAACCCGTATGTGGACTCGGTGAGTCCCGGATACTTTGCCACCATGGGAATTCCGCAGTTGCTGGGACGCGAATTCAGCGACGCGGACCGCGTGGGCGGGCCCAGAGTCGCCATCGTCAACGACGTGTTTGCGAAGTACTTCTTCAAGAATGAAAGCCCGTTGGGCAAGCGCTTTGGTTTCGGTCGGGATAAAGACGCCGGGATTACCATTGTCGGCGTGGTCCGCAGTTCCAAGTACGAATCGGTCAATGAGAAAGAGACGCGTGTGCTCTATACTCCTTTTCTTCAGGAAACCAACCC
Source organism: Bryobacteraceae bacterium (assembly GCA_041485845.1). Lineage (GTDB taxonomy): Bacteria > Acidobacteriota > Terriglobia > Bryobacterales > Bryobacteraceae > OMOG01. The sequence continues at coordinate 12,203 of JBGPKH010000050.1, read as the reverse complement.
GGGCTCGCTGATGGTTTACGCGCGCACGTCGGCCGACCCGAAGACGCTCTTCACGCCCATCCGCCGCGAGGTGACCTCGCTCGATTCGGCCCTGCCCATCATCGGCATGCGCACCATGGACGATCAGGTCGACGAATCTCTTTCCACCGAGCGCCTGATCGCCACGCTTTCCGCCTTTTTCGGCATCCTGGCGACACTCCTGGCCGCTATCGGCTTGTACGGGGTGATGGCCTATACGGTCTCGCGCCGCACGCGCGAGCTCGGGATCCGCGTCGCCCTGGGCGCCGGACGCCGCAGCCTGCTGGGCCTGGTGATGCGTGAGGTGGTGCTGCTCACCTGCGCTGGAGTGGCGATCGCGATTCCGATCGCCCTGGCTCTCACACGGCTGGTGCGCGCGCAACTCTTCGGCGTACAACCCGGCGACGCGTTGAGCATCGTGGCCGCGGCCGCCGTGCTGATCGCGGTGGCATTACTGGCCGGTTACATTCCCGCCGAACGCGCCACGCGGGTGAATCCGATATCGGCGCTGCGGTACGAATAGCGGGCGTTACATCTCGTCCAACTTCAACTTCACGTCTGCCTTGGACCACGCGGCCTCGAATTCCTTCCGCACCCGCTCGGCGTCTTCTTTTCTTCCCCGGCGCCCGCAGGCTCTCGGCCAGCCCGAAGACCATCCGGCCGTTGCGCGGCGACTTCATCTTCATGAGCCCTACGCACGCAACAACGCCGCTCCGAGCGACTCGCGGACCGGATGATACCAGGCCGGGGGCTCATCGCATGGTAGCGCATCTTGCATCACCACTACCCGAGCCGCTTTTGATTCGCCACTTCCTGCTTCATTTCCCAAATGGAACAACGGCCCAGGCAGCTTCCGGCAGTCCGAGCTTGTTCCTCACGGCGATCAAGCGCGGATCGCGGCGAACGGAATCGAATACCGGATCCGTTACGTTGTACTGAAGGTTAACGGACCGGTCTTCAACAGCGGCGTTCACCATCCGGAAACCCTCTTCGCGTTCTCCGAGCGCGAAATGGATCGCTGCCAGCTCCAGCGGCGCGACGTACCGCTGCTTCGCGAGAACCTGGAGCTCGGCCAACATCTTCCGTGCCTCCTCTGGCTTGCCGAGGCGGCAATAGAGGCCCGCGACGGTTCCGGTCACGAATGTCGTGCCGCCGGGGCTTTGTCTGGCGCGTTGGTTCTCGGCGAGGCTTTCACTGCGCAGCCCCTTGGCTTCCAGCGCCAGTGCCAGGTACGCGTGTGCGGCCGCGTCCTCCGGATCCAAATCCACTACCCTTCGCAGTTGCTGGACGGCGGCGTCATAACGGTGGTTGATAATGAAGTCATAACCGAGGTCTTGGTTGGGGATGGGATTGAGCGGGTCCAGCGCTACTGCTTTCTGCATCTGCTTCTGGGCGTCCTGCCATTGCCCCATCGTTTCCAGGCAGTGTCCATACCAGTGCTGGTCGTAGGAGCCGCCGGGATTCAATTCCATGGCCCGCTGGAACCGCTTCCCGGAGCCGGCCCAGTCCCATTCATAGACCGATTGAACGATTCCCAAGGAGGTATACGCTTCGGCGGTTTCGCTGTCCAGCTCGAGCGCCTTCAATGCGGCTTCTTTGGCCTTGGGCATCACGTCGCGCGGAGCTGCCATTTCCAAGATCCCGAGGTAATTATAGGAATCGGCCAGGCCGGCATATGCCGCCGCATAGTTGGGATCGCGTGCGATGGCCTGCTGGAAGTACACCATGCTTTGCCGGATCCGATCCGGGGTCACCTCGCTCAGGGCCCGGCGTCCCTGGAGATACAAATCGTAGGCCTGCGGATTCACCGTGCGCCGCTTGGCCAGCCGCTTCTGATCGCTTCCATTGACCCGGATCTTGCCGGCCACCTGTTGCACGATCGCGCCTGGGATCGTCTGCAATTCGGCAAGTGTGCCGTTGTATTGCTTCCCCCATAACTGTGAGCCGTCGCGGGTATCCACCAGGTCCGCCTGCACCGAAACTTGGTCGCCGTTGCGAACCACCTTGCCCATCAGGACCACGCGAACTTCCAATTGCTTGCCGATCGCCTCCGGATCCAGATCCTTTCCCTTGTAGCGGAACACTGTGGTGCGGCCCTTCACCTTGAGGTCCGGCACCTGGGTAAAGCCGTTGATCAGCTCTTCCGTGAGACCATCGGCCTGATAATCCAGGCTCGGATCGTGAGCCACGTTGGCGAAGGGCAGAACGGCAATCGAGTCGATCTGACTGCCAGGCCGCATCAGGTAATAGGCGAGCGTGCCGGCCGACAGCAACAAGAGCACAGCCAGACCAGCCACCACGCCGCTCCGGGGTCTCCCGACGGCGGTCCCGGCGGCAGACGCCCGATCTTTCGCGGTCGAAACGGCCGTGGTGGATCTAGGATCCAACACCTGAAGCGCCTCCAGCAGTTCCGCGGCGGAAGCATAGCGATCCTGTTTGTCTTTCGCCAGTGCGCGTTCGATGATGCGATCCAACTCCGGCGGCAGATCGGCTCGGAAGCTACTCGGAGCCGGCGGCTTGCCGGCTGCAATCTCATGCATGATGGCAAGCGTGCTAGGTCCCTGGAAGGGAGGCCGTCCGGTGGCCGCCTCGTACAGGACGCTGCCCAGCGAAAAGAGGTCCGAGCGCCCATCCAGCGGCTCGCCGCGGGTCTGTTCCGGAGACATGTAAGCGACAGTGCCCACGATCATTCCGGGAAGGGTGTGCTCCACCCTGGTCCGCGTCTCGTCCTCGGGTCCCACCGCTTCCGTCAGCTTGGCGAGTCCGAAGTCCAGCACCTTGACCTGCTTCCCGGGCGTGATCATGATGTTGGCCGGCTTGATATCGCGGTGGACGATGCCAGCGGCGTGGGCCGCCCCGAGTGCGCTGCCGATCTGCGAACCGTAGTGCCACAAGTCCTCGATGGAAAGCCCGCCGGGCGGAATCATCTGCTTGAACGTCTTGCCGGGCACGTGCTCCAACACCAGAAAGTCGACGCCGCGGTCGCTGGCCATGTCGTGCAGCGTGACGATATTCGGATGATTCAGGGCCGACGCTGCGCGGGCCTCTTGCAGGAAGCGGTGCTGGCGATCGGCATCGGCCAACCGATCCTGGGGCAGCATCTTGATGGCGACGGTGCGATGCAGGCGAGTGTCCCGGGCGCGGAAAACCTCACCCATGCCGCCGGAGCCGATAAGCGCCTCGATCATGTATGGCCCTAGCTGCGCACCCGGCCCGAAAGGAGTCTGCGCAGGCCGATCCGGCATGCCGGGCGCGGCGCTATCCCGCGCAAGCTGCGCCTCCACTTGCAGTCGGAGTTCCGGGGCCGCCTGCTCCAAGAGTGCGGCGCGCTCCGCGGGCTTCCGTTTTCGAGCCGCTTGATACAGCTCCTCGATTGTCTGCCACTGGTCCGGGTTCATTGGGGTGCGGATTGACCGCGATTATAGCACCTGCTTCGCGCTGGGTAAGACTGCAGGTAATTGCCGCGATCGTCATCGCCAGCGATCCGAAATATGCGCGGGCGAATGCCGGTCTTGCGCGTGCCAACGCAACCTCGGCGCCGCTTGTTGTCTTCCCACCGCGGACGTAATGCCGCCTCGCGGGCCGCTGCGAAGAAGTCCTGGCTTGAGACGACGCACTTGCCGACGGCCACACTGCACTCGCGCAGACAAAGCTAAAGTTAACGGTTATTGGGGGTGTCGCCGGAGCGCGGCGTTACATTTCCCCCAGCTTCAGCTAATGTGACAGGTTTTTCCGGCGGCGGCGCCATTTGGTGCTGCACCATCGCCAGCGTCATCGGAATCAGGCAGAGGAGGAACTTCCGCCGCACATCGTTCTCGCGAGTATGTTACTACGAGCGGCGGGAGAATTTGGATGTGACGCTACGAAAAGATCGAATCGACGGGCAGCCGGAATCCGGGCGGCAGGCCAGGCAACGCATCTCGCCTGTCAACCGCGCGCCAGCCATAGGGCAGATTTCGAGCCATCCGTTGCAAATGGAGTTATGAACTCAGTATTTCTTGTGTCGGGAGGCAGCCTTGCCGTGTTGCGGAGGCGGCCTCTGACGGACCCCGGGGAACCTTTGGCGGTTCTTCAGAACTTTGTTTCTCCGCGATTCTCAGGAACGGAATCGGGGGAGGCGGAACACCCATACGCACAGTGGTGTTTTGAACGTACTCCCTGAAGAACGGCCAACAATTGAAAATGGCATTGCCTGCCCGAAAGGCCTCAACTTGCTCTTTGGAGGGTACATAGTCCGGAATCAGGTGGTATAGTCCTTCGAAACGGCAATTGATCCGAATAACCGGATGCTCAGTGTCGTCCTCCTGCGTGATGAGGAATGTAAACTCCGTTTCCACTGTCAGCGCGTCCCCTTCAACGCTGGATGATCCGGGCTTGAAGTCGATTTTGAAGTTGAGCCCTACGGGTGTAATGGACTCAATTCGCGATCGGCTGTAGACGCGCGATTCAACCAGCCGGATCAATCGAATTTCGGCTTTGGTGTGGAGGCCTATTGCGTTCCGCAGTTGATCCTTGTCCTGCTCGATAATCATGCGACCATCCCCCCTTGGTAGATTGCCTCGTATGAACCAAACACCTCGTCTTTCAACGAAGAGAGTACCGTGACACGTCAACCTGATTCGCCCGTTTTGCTGATTTGCGAACAGCACCGGCGGCCCTACCCCGCGACACGCTCCAGGCACTCCGCCCCGCAGATGGCCTCCACCGCCACGCGGAACTCGCGATCGGGCCGCACCTTCGCCGGCACGTCCAGCAACACCGAGAAATCCCGCGGGGCTTCCAGCCGGAGCCGCACCGCCGTATCGCCCGGCTTGCGCCGGAACAGCTCTTCGAGCGCCCGCGCGCGATCCACGCTGCCGTTCTTGCCGAGCCACACGCGAATCGAGATCACCGACGGCAGATCCACGCGCGCATTGTCCAGCAGCACGATGTCCTGAATCGAGAGCTTGGGCTGCGTGTTCTCTTCCGGCAGCACCAGACCGCGCACCATCACCGCCTGGTCTTCCATCACCTGCGGCGCCAGGCGCTCGTAGCTGGCTGCGAAGACCATGCCTTCCACCGACCCGATGCGGTCCTCGATGGTCATCGCCGCCCACGGCTTGCCTTCCTTGTTGCGCTTGCGCGTGATGCCGCTCAGCACGCCGCACAGCACCACTTCGATGCCCTTGCCCAATCCTTCCAGATTCGATGTGTCGTGCGTCGCCAGCTCCGAAATCTTGTCCGCGTAGCGGTCCAGCGGATGTCCGGTGACCCAGAATCCCAGCATCTCCTTTTCGCCAGCCAGCTTCTCCTTGTCGGTCCAGTCCGGCACGTTGGGGAGCGGCACCTCGTGCGCCTCCTCCGCGCCCAGCAGTTCCCCGAAAAGGCCCACCTGCCCGCATTCGCGATCACGCCCCGCCCGCTGCCCCGCTTCCATGGCCCCTTCGAGCGCCGCCATCTTCTGCGAGCGCGAGCCCTCCAGCGAATCCATGGCGCCCGCGCGAACCAGGCTCTCGATCATCCGTTTGTTGACCGAGCCCAGATCGACCTTCTCGCAGAATTGGTGCAGCGAACGGAAGCGCCCCTCCGCCTCGCGCGCCTTCCCGACCGCCTCCACCGCCGATTGCCCCAGGTTCTTCACGGCGCCCAGGCCGAAGCGGATCGCCTGGCCATCCGGCGTGAAGCTCCAGTCCGAGTGGTTCACATCCGCCGGCAGGATCGTGATGCCCATTTCGCGGCACTCGTTGATGTACTTCACCACCTTCGCCGTGTTGCCGGTTTCCGAGGTGAGCAGCGCCGCCATGTAGTCGATCGGGTAGTGCGCCTTCAGGTACGCGGTCACGAACGCCAGGTAGGCATACGCCGCGGAGTGCGACTTGTTGAACCCGTAGCCGGCGAACTGCTCCATCAGGTCGAAAATCTTTTCGACCTTCTTCTGCTGGAACCCCTTGTCCAACGCGCCCTTGACAAACCGCTCGCGCTGCTTGGCCATCTCCTCGGCGTTCTTCTTTCCCATGGCGCGGCGCAGCAGGTCGGCGTCGCCCAGCGAGTAGCCGGCGATACGGTTGGAGATTTGCATCACCTGCTCCTGGTACACGATGACGCCGTAGGTCTCTTCGAGCAGTTCCTTCAACTCCGGAAAATCGTACTGCACCGCGCGCCGGCCCCACTTGCGCTCGATGAAATCGTCCACCATTCCGCCCTGAATCGGGCCCGGCCGGTACAAGGCGTTCAACGCCGTAAGGTCCTCCAGCCGGCTCGGCTGGTAGCGCCGCAGAATGTCGCGCATGCCCGGCGATTCGAACTGGAACACGCCGCTGGTGAAGCCCTTGGAAAAGATCTCGTAGGTGGCCTTGTCGTCGAGCGGCAGATCCTCCGGCACCAGTTCCACGCCGTGGCGTTTCTGGATGAGCCGCAGAGCGTCCTGGATCAGCGTCAGCGTGGTCAGCCCCAGGAAATCCATCTTGAGCAGCGCCAGCTTGTCCAGGCCGCTCATGTCGAACTGCGTCACAATTTCGTCGCGGTTCGTCTTGTACAACGGCACCAGTTCCCTCAGCGGCTGCGGCGAAATCACCACGCCCGCCGCGTGGACCGAGCAGTTGCGCGCCAGTCCCTCGAGCCGCAGCGCCACTTTCAGCACATCGTCCACGCGCGGGTCCTTTTTCGCCGCCTCGGCGAAGCCGGGCTCCTGCTGCATCGCTTCGGTGAGCGAAATATTCAGGACGTTGGGCACCATCTTGGTAATGCGCTCCACGTCGGCGTACGGAATCTCCAGCACGCGCCCCACGTCCTTGATGGCGGCCCGCGCGCCCAGCGTGTTGAACGTGATGATCTGCGCCACCTGCTCGCGCCCGTATTTTTCGGTGACGTATTGAATCACCTCGCCGCGGCGGTGCATGCAGAAATCCACGTCGATATCCGGCATGCTCACGCGTTCCGGATTGAGGAAGCGCTCGAAGAGCAGGCCGTACTGCAGCGGATCGATATCGGTGATCGCCATGGCGTATCCCACCAGGCTGCCCGCCGCCGATCCCCTACCGGGCCCCACCGGAATGTCCAGACTCTTGGCGTAGCGGATGAAGTCCCAGACGATCAGAAAATAGCCCGAGAACTTCATCTTCTGGATCATCCGGATTTCCAGGTCCAGCCGCTCGCCGTACTCCGGGAGGTCGTGCTTCAGCATCCCCTTGGCGCGCATGGCCTCGAGGCGCGGCCGCCGCTTTTCGAAACCCTGCCGCGCGACATACTCGAAATAGGTGTCGGCCGAGTGCCCTTCCGGAACGTCGAACCGCGGGAACGGCTCCTTGACTTTCTCCAGGCTGACCTTGCACCGCTGCGCGATTTCCCAGGTGCGGTCCACCGCGTCCTCCAGCTCGCCGAACAGCTCCATCATTTCGTCGCGCGATTTCAAATAGAAGTCGGGCGTGTTCCAGCGCATGCGGGTGGGGTCGTTCATCCCCTTGCCTGTCTGGATGCACATGAGGATCTCGTGCGCTCGCGCGTCCTCTTTGCGCAGGTAGTGCGAATCGTTGGTGGCCACAAGCTGCAGCCCGGTCTCCTGCGAGAGCCGGTTCAACTGCGGCGTGAGGCGTTTGTCCTGCTCCAGGTGATGGTCCTGCACCTCGAGGAAAAAGTTGTTCCGGCCGAAGATGTCCGCATACGTGTGGGCCAGCCGCCGCGCGTCCTCGTACTTGTCGGAGAGAATGGTTTCCGCGATGTGCCCGCGCAGGCAGGCCGACATGCCGATCAGCCCCTTGGAATGCCGCGACAGCAGGTCCAGATCGATGCGCGGCTTGTAATAGAAGCCATCCAGGAAGGCCGTGGAGACCAGGCGGATGAGATTGCGATAGCCGTCCTGGTCTTCGCACAGCAGCACTAGGTGGTTGTAGCGGTCCGAATCCGACCGCGTCTTGTGCCCCTTCTGCGAAACGTACACCTCGCACCCGATGACCGGATGCACCCCGGCGGCCTTCGCGGCATTGTAGAACTTGACCGCCCCGAACAGGTTGCCGTGATCGGTCATGGCGACCGCCGGCATCTTTTGCTCGACCGTGATCTTCATCAACTGGTCGATATCGCAGGCGCCGTCCAGCAGGGAGTAATCCGTGTGGCAGTGCAGGTGGACGAAGGACATCGTTAAGCCGGCTCCTCAGGGCTCGCAGTTTGGCGAGCGCGGGGGGAGGCGCTGAATATTTCTATTCTACTGCGAATCGCGTGGTAGGACAGACCATCGTTTCTTGTGGTCTGTCAAGCGCGGGCTGGATGACAGACGACTAAAGGCGATCGTCTGTCCTACCGGCCACTCCGTATCTCGATCTCGTCCAGCTTCTTGCCGTCCACCGCGATCGCCTCGATGTGCGCCACCTTGCCATCCACGGCCACCGTCACGAAGTGTTCCGTGCTCACCACTTTCACCGTGATTCCTTCCGCCGGCTTGTCCACGTCATACAGTGGCGCCCCGCCGCCGCCCGTGACGATGTAGTGTACGCCGTTCTTCAGGTAGTGCTGGTAATTGTGGTCGTGCCCGAAGAAGCCCGCGGAGACGCGATACTTCTCGAACAACGGGACGAGCGCGGTCATCCACGGATTGCCGTCCTGGCGGCGGGCGACCGCGCTGAATGGCGGATGATGGGCGATCACGAAGCGGAAATCCGCCTTCTGGTTGGCCGCGAGATCCTCCGCGAACCAGCGCGTCTGCTCCGCCCAGAATGTCTCCCGCGCATGCGCGCTGGAAGCTGCGTTGCCGATGTCGCTGTTGAGGATGATAAAGTGCCCGTTGCCCCAGTTGAACGAATAGTAGGGCGTATCCACTCGAAAGAACTCGTAATACTCGCGGCTGTTGCGTTCGTGATTGCCCAATGAAGGAAAGAACGCGGTGTGCCGCAACAGCTCCCTCTCGATATCGAAAAAGATCGGCCACATGGCGCTGTCATTGCCGTCCGCCACGAGGTCGCCGGTATGCAGCACGAAGTCCGGAATTCCGTGCTTGACCACAGCCGCCATCACCCGGCGATGAACGTCGTGACGCGAGCGCGTGTCGCCGTAGACCGTGAAATGGTAAGGGGCGGGTGGGGCCGGTTGGGCGGGGGGAGCCGTCGAGGCCGCCGCGGTGGTTTGCGAGGTCGCGCCTGTTGGAGCCGCGGGGGCCGTTAGGAAGGAGCCTCTGCCAGCCTCCTGCCCGCCCACGTAGTAGTCGTACCGCGTGCCCGGCTGCAACCCCGTGAAGGTCGCCTTCTCGACGCGCAGCGACGGGGCTGTTTTCGGCACCCCGCCCGCGGCGGGCTGCAGGTTCGCTTGATCGCTCAGCACGACCCATACCACCGTCGCCGATCTTGGGGTCACATTTAGGGCCATGGGCCCGCCGACGATTTTCTGGGCGGCGGCGATCGCCGCGACGGCAAGGAGGAAGATAAACAGTCTGCGCATTGTTTACAGGGAACCGATTAAGTGTAGGTTGGGCAGGCGAAAGCGCCTGCCCCACTTTTACTGCGGCCGCATCCAGGTGTCTTCGAGCACATTCACCGCGGAGTTCAGCGTTTGGCCTCCGACCGTCAGCCGCACCATGTACGTGCCGGGCTCGACGAGGTTGCCAACAGGCGCGAAACCACCGAACCCGCCTCCCCCGCCACCGCCTCCCCCGCCACCACCACCGCCGCGGCCGCCGGCGGCGACGAACGGCACGCCTTGGTTGCCGCCCCCGCGGCCGCCGCGGCCGCCGCCTTGACCGCCAGACGCCTCGGCCGCACCCGCTGCGGCGGCCGCTCCGGCAGCTCCTGGAGCACCGCCCTGCGCTCCCCCGGCAGCCGCGCCTGCATTACCCGCGCCCTGCCCGCCCGCCGCGCCGCGTCCTCCCCGGCCGCCTCCACCACCGCCGGCAGGCGCCGGACCGCGCATGTTCCACTGGAAGCGATTCATGCCGGCTTTGATGTCCACGTCCATGGTGCTGGCCACCTGGGTGTTCTGCAGGAACTCGATCTTGCCCGCGCCCATATCGGCCTTCGCCCAAATGCTGATGGCGGTGCCGCCCTGCGGATTCCTGCCGATGAAATCGCGATTAGTGGCGCGGCGCTGCGCCTGCGGATCGTTCTTCCACAGAACCGCGGGGCGAGGCTCGTAAAGCACCACGTCCTGGCTACCGGAGGACTTGAGCTGTTCGAGCGGTGTGATGTCGTCGGCGATGTAAAATGATCGACCGTGCGTCGCGACGATGAGGTCCCGGTCGCGCGGGTGGATCAGGATATCGTCCACGCGCACGCTGGGCATGTTGGTCATGAACTTCTTCCACTCCTCGCCGCCCTTCACGCTGACGTATAGCCCGAACTCGGTGCCCAGGAACAGCAGGTTGGGATTGTCATAGTCTTCGCGCAGCGCGTTGATGTTGCCCTTCGCCGGCAGGTTCCCCGTCATGTTGATCCATGTCTTGCCGTAGTCGGTGGTCTTGAACAGGTAGGGCTTCCAATCGTCGTTGCGATGATTGTCCACCGCCACGTAGGCTGTGCCCGGATCGAAATGCGAGGGCTCGATGCGCGAAATCTGCGCGTAGCCCTTGGGCGCGCCGTTGATATTGTTGTAGACGTTGGTGAAGCTTTCGCCGCCGTTCTGGCTGACGTGCAGATTGCCATCGTCGGTGCCGATCCAAATGACGCCCGGCCGCGATGGCGACTCGCGCACCTGGGTCACCAGCGAGCTCGCCGAGTAGCCGTCATGCTTGGACGCCATCGGCTTTTCCCCGGAAATACCCATGATGGACATTTCCGGCGCCCAGCGGTTCACGTTCTTGCTGAGATCGGTGGGATTCATCCACCAGGTGTCGCCGCGATTGGTGGACTTGAAGAAGTACTGGCCCGCCATGTAGATCACGGCCGGATTGTGCGGTGAGATCTCGAACGGCGCGTTCCAATAGAAACGGACCGGGTCGGCATTGGGAGGCGCGTTGACCACGTTGGGCGGTCCGCCGCGGCCGCCGCCGAAACCGCCACGTCCACCAGCGCCGCCACGGCCGCCGGCGCCCCCCGCCGCTTCCGCCGCACCCGCTGCCGGCGCGGGCGGCGCCTCAATAGCCCCAGGCGTCGCAGGTCCGCCACGTCCCCCGCCATAGTTCGGGCGGATGCTCTTTTGCGTTCCGGCGCGCAGATCGTGACGGCTCATGTTGCCATCCTGCGACTCGGCGTACACGATGGCCCAATCCGTGGGATCCTGCCGCGTATAGAAACCGTCGCCTCCCGCCACGGTGAACCAATCGGTGTTCACCGGCCCGTTGTTGGAGCGCAGCGCGCTCGGCCCGCACCAGGCGTTGTTGTCCTGCAGCCCACCGCACACGTAGTAGGGCCGCCGCATATCGGCCGACACCTGGTAGAACTGTCCCACCGCGATGTCGTTGTGGAAGTCCCACGTGACGCCGCCGTCGTTGCTGACGTCGACACCGCCATCGTGACCTACGAAGACGGTGCGCGTGTCCTTGGGATTGATCCAGATGGAGTGGTAGTCGGTGTGCGAGCCGGTGATGCCCTGCCACGTCTTGCCGCCATCGAGCGATATCTGGCCTGGGTTGCCGCCCACGAAGAGCTTCTGATCGTTGACCGGGTCCACGCGAATCTGGCTGAAGTACATGGGCCGGTTGTTCTGGTTGCTCATGAAGGTCCAGGTCTTGCCGCCGTCGTCGGAGCGGAAGACGCCGCTCTTGTTGGGATCGGGCGGACCTGCGGGCGCGCCGCGGCCACCACCGCCAAAACCGCCGCCACCGCCACCCGCCGGCGCATCACCCGGAGGCGCCGCGCCACCCGGCGTTGCCGCCGCCGATTCTCCCGCCGCACCGCCGCGTCCGCCGCGAGCCGGGCCGCCTTCAGCCGTGGTTCCGCCGCCCGTGCCCGGGCCCGCGCCCACTTCCACCTGCGCGTAGATGGTCGTCGGCTTCGCTTTGAAAACCGAAATCGCGATGCGGCCGTAGATGCCGTCCTTCGCTTTGGGCCAGCCGGGGCCATCGAGCTTGGTCCAGTTGTCGCCGCCGTCGGTCGATTTCCACAGCGCGCTGTTGACGCTGCCGCCGTTGAAGCCCCACCACGTGCGCTGGCGCGAGTAGGACGCCGCGTACACGGTGCGGGGATTCTGCGGATCGATGGCCACGTCGGTGAAGCCGGTATTGTTATCGATGAACTTGGCTTTCTTCCAGGTCTTGCCGCCGTCGCTGGATTTGTAGAGTCCGCGAT
>JBGPKH010000049.1:0-24490 GCA_041485845.1 Bryobacteraceae bacterium | reverse complement strand
GCGCGCGGCGGCCAGGCGCGAAAGCGAGCCGTCGTCCTGCTTTGGCGCCTGGTGCTGCAACACCGCGTTGTAGGGCGACGTGGCGATGACCTTGAAGTCGTCCGGGCTGGTGCACAGATAGAATGCGTGCGGGTTCGCGGGCTCCCGAATGGACTCGGCGTCGCTGATCGGCCGCTCGTCGGTCACCGAATATCCCGGCGAGTTGTTGTGCAGGGCGATCAGCACGCCGCCCGGCGGCGGAAGCAGGGCGCGCACCAACTTTTCGCGATCGCGATCGAGTGCGGCCAGCGCCGGCTGCATGCGCTCGGGCTTCCAGTCGGGATTGAGACGCGTCAGGCTGGCTTCGGCCCCCACGCGCGAGAACATGCGATTGGGGTCGATCTGGCCCGACCCAGAGGGTACCCCGGCGGGCACGTTGCGCGTATGGCTGTCGATGACGTAGGCGATGCCCTCGTGCGCTTCCATGTGGCGCGTGAGCACCTGTCGCGCGGTCTCCTCGTTGCCATGGATGAACAGGTAGCGGTGCTTCGAACGCCCGTTCCGGATGATGCGGAAACGCGCGCCGGCCATGTTGATGTGTTTAGGGCGGAAGAACGGCAGCCAGCCGAACACCGACCCGTAAGCCAGAAACTCGCGCCGGGAAACCGTGGGCCGCGTCCCCGGCCTGCCCCGCCCAGCCGGGACCCCGCTCGAGCGATCTCTCACTGGAGTTCCTCCGCGATGGGCTTCTTGTGCTTGGGCTTCTTGCGCGCGGACTTCGGCTCAATGAGCCTTGCGGCCGGCACCGTGCCAACGCGTTCCCGGGCAATCGCCTTTATTTCTTTGTCGAGATCAAAGCTTTTCTTCTTGCGAGGCAATCATCCTCCGCACCGCCTCCGCCAGCATTTCGGGAGCGAACGGCTTGTGCAGGAACATCACCCGTCCCGGAGCGGCCGATTCCATAGCGGTCATGTCCACAGGATAACCGCTTGCGGCGATTACGCACAGCGACCGGTTGGCGTCCAACAATCGCAAGGCGAGCCGTTCCATGCTCAGTCCGGCCATGGTGGCGTCCAAAACCGCGGCGGCGAAGGCGCCCGGCGCCGATTCCACCTCCGCCCACGCGGCCTCGGTGGTGTCCGCTGTAGTTACGCCGTATCCCCTGCGGCCCAGGTAGACGCTCATCATTTTCAGCAATGCGGGCTCGTCATCGACGAGCAGAATTCGTCCGGCAACGCGGTCCATAATTCTTCGGTTGTATGATCGCCCTATGCGCTTCTATACGGAATATCTCACATTTAAGACAAAGAAACATCGCGAGTTCGTGAATATCACGCCACAGGTGGAAGAGGCCTTACGGAAAACAGTAGCCCCTGGCAGCCCTTCGATGACACAGGCACGCGCGTGGAGGGAACCAACTGGCACGGTCAGGACCGGCCCGGTTCTCGCAACTCTGCGATCGAAACGACCGCCAGGTCTCGATTGTTTTCGATCGCGACAAGAACCATGCCGGCCAACTGGCGGCCCAGGCATTAGCGAACCCGCCAGTTGCGCCGGTAAACCACCGGCGCGCAGCTTGCCAAGCCCCACTGGCGAGTCCCGCCTCCCCACTTCCGGCTGCGCCAGCGCTGCCGGCTGGAGATTGGCGCTTGAGTGCCTCAGCTACCGCCGGGCTTCGGGAGTCTGCCCTGCCCCCTGCACCGCGGGAATCATGTCCGGCGGGCGCGACACCACGCCGGTCTTGGCCTCGTCGATGTTCACGTCGTACGTCTTGAGCACCGTGCCGAGAACGTTCTCCAGGTTCGTTCGCGCGTGAATGTACTGGCTGCGCGCATCCACCTCGGACAGTTCGCGGGTAGTGGTGTCGCGCTGTGAGATCACCACGTCGAGAATAGTCGCGGTTCCCAGCTCATACTTGCGGCGCGTGCCCTGGAGCACCTGCTCCTGCAGTTTCCGCGCGACCACGGCGGTCTCGTACGCCGCGCGCACCTGCGCCAGCGAGGTCCGCGCGTTGATGATGTTCTGCTTGATATTGTTGTGGAGCTGCCGGTCCTGGATCTGCTGCTGCCGATAGTTCAACTGGTCGGTGATGTAATCCGCCTGCGTGGAGCGGTTGCGCAGCGTGATGTTGAGGCTTATGCCGGCGCTGTAGTTGGGGAAGTTCCGGCCGAAAAGCTGCGAGAGAACCGTGCCGTAGCCGCCCAGAAAATACTGGTTGACATCCGTGGAAGTGCGGTTGACGTAGGTCACGGCGCCGTTCGGCCCCTGAACGGGGAGAGGCAGGGAATTGACCTGGCCTGCCAGGCCGGTGTTCGACGTGTTGGCGAACGCGGTGAGTTGCGGCAGCATGGCGTCCTTGACGCCGAGCGTGGTGACGCGCGTGTTCTCCAGACCGATCTGGCTCTGCTCCACGTCGGGCCGGTTGGCCATGGCTTCCGCGATCAGGTCCTGAATCGGCCGCACGGTCTCCTGCTCGGGAACGTCGAAATGGTCCGTGGGGATAATGCGCGCCTGCACGATCGCCAGATTGTCCATCCCGCCGCGCGTCAGGTAATTCTTGAGGATGGTCTCCTGGTTCAAGACCTGCGCCTGGGCGGTGGTGACCTCCTGCTGGCTGGCCTTCATTTCGGCTTCGGCCTGGATAATGTCGATGGGAGCGATGGCTCCAAGGTCGGCCTTGCGCTTGTTGTCGTTGTACTGCCGGGTGTTCAGATCGAGCGTTTGCTGTTTTACTTTGAGGGCTTCCACGTCGGTCACCAGGTCCCAGTAGAGGTTGACCACGCTGACCACCGAGGCCATCACCTGGTTCTTGAAGGTCAGGTCCGAAATGTGCAAGCTGTTCCTGGCGATCCGGATGTAGCGGTTGTTGATCGACCGCCGGAACCCCGACAACAGATTCTGCTGAATCCCGAGTGACAGCGAGGCCTGGGTGAAGGGGTTGAAGCCGTTAAACGGGGAGTTCTGCGTGTAGTGCAGAGTGTTGCCCATGCCCAGCGTGATGCTGGTGCCGGTGAGCAGGCCCTGCTGGATGCCGAAGTTGGACGACCCGTATTGCGACACCAGGCCGTTGACGCCGCTGATATTGGTTGCCGACTGAATCTGCGTCTGGTGTACGAACTGCCCGTTGACGAAGAATACCGGGTCCAGGTTGGGGACCGCGGTACCCTGCAACTGCACCTGCAGCCCGCTCAGTACGCCTCCCTGGCCGCTGCCCGTGCCCCCGCCACCGCCCAGGCCGCCGGAACCCGTCTGAGCGCCGCCGAGCACACCCAGCGAAGCCGACGACGGGCCACTCGAAATGCTGTTCGACACGTTGCGCAGCAAAGCGCCCGCGCTCACGCGCTTCAGGTTGGCCTCCGACAGCTTCGGATTGTAGCGGGCGTATTCGAGGTCCAGGTTGTTCTCGAGCGCCAGCGAGATGGCGTCGCGCAACGAGATATAAATCGTTCCCGCGCGCATCAACTTTTCCAGTCGCGGCGAATCTTCGAAGGCCACGTTGGAGATCGCGTGCGGCGTGTAATTGCCGGTCAGCCAAGTGAAGAAGCCGTGATGTTCGCCGGCAGACTCCGGCGTTTGGGCGAAGCCCGGAAGGGCGATGGTGTAGCAAAGCAGGATCGCGACAAGGGATCTGGCGAAAGACATAGGCGGTGAGAACCTCAAAATCCTATTATGGCGGCAAATGCTTCTCTCCGATATACGTCCGAACCGGAGATGAAGTTCGGGAATACTGAAGACGAAAGAGAACGGTGGGAATTAGCCGATGGCAACGCCACGAAACCGGTACGGCGGTACAGTAGTCAGTAAGGATATGCGCAAGTACCTGGTTGCGTTTCTGGCGCTCGCGGCGTGGGCCGCAATCGCTTGGGCGGCAAACCTCAAGCTTTACTTGAAGGATGGCGGCTATCACATTGTCCGCGAATACAAAGTAGAAACGGACCGCGTCCGCTTCTACAGCGTGGAGCGGGGCGATTGGGAAGAAATGCCGCTCGACCTGGTGGATCTCAAGCGCACCGAGTCGGAAGCCGCCGAACGCAACGCCGAGCTCGAAAAAGACGCCAAAATGCTGTCCGACGAGGACCAGGCGCAGCGGGACATGCGGAAGGAAGTATCGCGCATCCCCCAGGACCCCGGCGTTTATTGGCTGGACGGCAAGCAAACCAAAATCGTCAAGGCGGCCGAAGCCAGCGTGAAAACCAATAAAGGCCGATCGATCCTGGCGAAGCTGTCGCCCATTCCCATGGTTGCCGGCAAGGGCACGCTCGAGCTGCAAGGGGCGCATTCGCCGAACGTCTTCACTAACCCGGAGCAGGAGTTCTACTTCCAGCTTTCGGCCACCGAGCGGTTCGGCATCGCCAGGCTCACGCCCAAGGGCGCGGTGCGGATCGTCGAGAACCTGACCTTCGTGCCCATCACCAAAGAGACCGTGGAAGAGCTCGAGATGGTGCCCAGCTTTCAGAAGCAGCTTGCCGATGGCGGGCTCTACAAGGTCTGGCCCAAGGAGCCGCTGGAACCCGGCGAATACGCAGTAGTCGAGTTCACCGAGGGCAAGTTGAATATCCAGGTGTTCGATTTCGCGATCAGGGCGGCGAAGTAAAGGGCAGCCTATCGCTGGTTTGCCACTGCGCCGGCTCCCTCGCAGCGTACCGAATCACCGCCATACCGAACAGCGCGGCCGCCAGAGAAAAGCATCCATCCGGCGAGAAGGGCAAGCCGCTTTGCTTTTCGACGTGCAGCCCATCCAGCAGCAGACGGAAGGGACCATAGAGGAGAAGGAGCAGACCCAGATAGAACCCGTCCGGCCGTTTCCGGCGGTCGAGCGCATGGAATGCCCCCGCTACGAGGACGGTGAATAGCAACTCCAGCAGTCCAAGATCGAAGCGCGGTCCCACGGGATACCGAACACCTAACCAACTGGTAGTCGGAATCCCCGGATGGTCATGGACCAGGCTGCAACCCATTCGGCCAAAAATCCAGGCAAAGGGAAACGCGTAAGCCACCACGTCGAGGAACCGCCACACGAGGCGGCGGGACAGGCGATATCTGGCGGCAAAGCACAGGATGCCCAAAATACCGCCCGCGATTCCACCAAACGAGTAGAGGCCATCCCACACCCTGAAGAGAAGCAGAGGGTTCGCCAGGGGGGTACCATCGAGGAGAGCTTTGGTGAGGTGAGCGCAGAGAAAGCCCGAGGCCATCATCCAAATCAAGAGCCCCGACGCAACGTTCCGGGGGAAGCCCCGTTTCTGCGCGCGGCGTTCGACCATGACCTTGCCGGTCACGACGGCGATGACGACCAGCGCGCCAAACACATGCGGCGTGAAAGGCCCGATCTTCAGTTCCGGGGCGTGCAGGTAAGGTAGCATGACGCTCTACGCGGGCCGCCGGCTTCACTTTGCTTCGAGTTTTTTCAGTTCCGCTTCGATCGATGCAAACGGCACCGCCCCCACCACGACGGTCCCGGTCACGCCATCCGGTGTCGACTTTCCCACAACGAAGCTGGGCGTCCCCTGCACTCCGACCGACGAGCCCTCGCTGATGCCGCCACGGATCGCTGCGTCGTACTTCGTGCTGGCGAAGCACGAGGCGAAGCGGCCCGCATCCAGCCCCGCGGTTTTTGCATATCCCAGGATGGCATCCGGGGCGAGGTTCGCGGCGTTGGTCACCAGCACTTCCCGCATGCGCCAGAACTGCCCCTGCTCGGCGGCGCAGTGCGCGGCCACAGCGGCCTTGGTTGCGTACTGGTGCATGTCGAGCGGAAAGTCGCGGCTGTAATAGCGAAGTTTGCCGGTGTCGATCAGGTTCTTGCGAATCTCCGCGAATGTGGTTTCGTCGTACTTCTTGCAGAAAGGACACTGCAAATCGATGTACTCGACCATGGTGAGCGGCGCGTTCTTGTCGCCCAGCATCTCGGCCCCCGGTGCGATCTTCACGGTCACGTTGACGGGCGGGGCCGCCGGGGCGGACGGGGCGGCGCCCGGAAGCTTGACCAGTTTGTCCAACAGGAGCCGCATCTCCCGCAATTCAGTCAGAATGGCGTCGCCCTGCTGGCGGGTAATGCCGGTTTCGGCGGTTTCGAGTTTGGCGGGCGCGTTTTCATCCGTGGCGGGTGAAGCGGCGAACGCGGTGAAGGCCGCGAGGGCTGTCGTAAGTAAGCTGTATTTCCGTATCATGTGATTTGTCCTTTTACCGGCTGTTGGACCGGTCTCTCACTCTGCTCCCGCTGATCGTCACGGATTCACCTGCATGGGACAAGTGGTGTTTGCGAATGTGCCATGCGAATCGGCTCCCTGTACGAAAACGTTAAAGAACCCAGAGACTGTGGGTACCCCTGTAACGGCTCCCGTAGTCGAATTGATGCTCAATCCGGCCGGCAGACCGTTTGCCTGTATGTTGTTGTAGGGCGGAGTGCCCCCGCTCGGCGTCACCGCCCCGGTGTAGGAGGCGTTTCTTGTGCCAGGGGGCAGCGCACAGGTGAACATGAACGCCTGTGACGTGCACGTTCCGTTGGTACAGGCCTGGCCCGCCGTGCAGGCGTGCCCGCAGGCGCCGCAGTTGCCGGTGTCGGCGTTGAGATTGACTTCGCACCCGTCGGTCTGCTTGTTGTTATTACAATCGGCGAACCCGGCCGCGCAGGTACCGTTGCATGTGCCGCCGGTGCAGACGTCGGTGGCCATGTGATTGGTGGAGCAGGTCAATCCACAGCCGCCGCAGTTGCTGGTGTCGGAACCGGTATTGGTTTCGCACCCGTTGGTTTGTTTGTTGGCATCGCAATCGGCGAACCCCGCATCACAGGTGCCGTTGCACGTGCCGCCCGTGCACATGGTGGTGGTGATGTGGTTGTTGGAGCAGGCCAGTCCGCAGCCGCCGCAGGCGTTCACGTCATTGCCTGGATCGACGCACACATTGCCGCAGGCCAAGTTGGGCGAAGCGCACGCGTTATTGAACCGTGCTGAACAACCGAACGCGATGGGTGGCGCCGTCAACGTAGCCGTTGGGCTCGAGCTCGTGATACCCGCGCAGGTCAAGCCGGCGAGGGTAAACCCTGCGACCGAACCGACGGAGACGCTGATTGTGGAGGCCGGCGTCACGAAAAACGTTGCCGGGGTCTGGGCCGATTTGGCGCCCACGGTTGCGGTTGTCGGCTGGTTTGAGGTGACAGTCACCCGGACGGTTTTGGGCGTGGGTTCCGAGCGCGGCAATGCCACGCTGGTGGCGTGGGGGGCGAGAATCACGTTCCTGACCGTTCGGCCAACCCCGTCGTAGCTTGTAAGCGTGTCCTGGCTGAGGACGTCCAAAGAGTCTCCCCTTGCCAGAAGGGCAATGGGATTCTGTATTCCCGAAGCGAAAGATTTTGCAGGACTGCCAAATGCTCCGCTGAGGTTGTAGACGTCGCCGGATTGAGTGATCGCTGCGTGGATCCTGCCATCCTGGCTGTCGGCGATTCCGACGACGCCTGGGACGAGGAACGACCCTGCTGTCACAAGCGAATTCCCGGTTAGTATGTACTCGGTAACGACGTCTGGAAACAAAACTCGGACCCCATCGCCCGTGGCGTTCACCTGGGTCGGCGATGATGAGGTGGGCACGCTACTGACGGCGCCTGTCTTCAGACTGACGAGATCAATCGTGTTTTGTCTGCAGATAACGATGATCATGCCAGTCTGATCGCTGAATGCGATGCCTCGAGGATCGCAGTTCGGAGTCAAAATCGTTTGGGGGGTGAAACTGTCGTAGGGAAGGAAAGTGAGAACATTTGGCCCGGTCACGGCAATCCCGTCCGGAACCAACGCGATCTCGTTCGGGTGATTAACCGGCAGGGAAGCGACCTTGGTCTGTTTATCGACGTCGACGACGTCGACCTCATTCCCCTGGGTATCAACAGCAAAGGCAAAGGTGTCGGAGGAAGCCCCAGGGGAGCCGTCGTCCAGGAACTTGGCGGCTTCCAGGGCGTCCGTGCGGGTCACCGCAGGAGTATTCAGAGGTGACTCGGTGGAGCCCTGGACGTCTCCCAAAGCCGGTGTGGGGCTCGTGGGGTCATCGTGGCCGGTAACCTCCTCGCGCTGCCCCGGTACACAGACGTTGTTGACGCATATGGAAGTACCAAGACATTGGGAATCGGCCTCGCAACTTGACCCATTTGGGGAAGGGGCACACGACCCCAAAAGGAAGATGGTCGCGGTTGCGGCACAGATCGCCACGACCCCAACAAAGAGGCGTCTCATTGGAAAATTACCTCGCGCGTCAGATCGGAAGGCGAAATGAATCCGCCGAAACTCAGCCCAGGCGCACCGAACGACGTTGGAGCCGGGAATAGACTAAGATGCATCCGCCCGTAATTGATCACCGTGCTGGCCCGGTAAGTCGGGATCGCCGACAGAATCTCGATGGGAACCGATAGCGAGCCGGCTCCCGCGTTCGCCACGCAGACAAACGCCGCCGAGGCGTCGCGCGCAATATCGTAATTGCCGCCGGTCACGATCACTTGCCCGCCGCCGGGCGCCGACCAGGAAATGTTCAGAGGCTGGGTCCGCGAAATGCCGGCCAGCTCCGCCGGACTCAACCATACAGGAGGACCAGGCAAAACGGCCGTCGCCTGAAACGCTCCGATCTGGCCGGTCCCATCGGAGCGCATCGTGTAGTTACCGGGGCTCAACGGCATCGAGCCGAATGGGGGAGATCCAAAGCCGCTTTGGAACAGCAGCTTGAAATAGAAATCGGGCCCGAAGAAGTGCTTCAGAGCTTGCGAGGTGACCGGGCCCTGCAGACTGAGTGCGCCGGCGTCGAGGCCATGAATCGGGATGCCGACACCTTCGCCAATTAGAAGATTGCCTTGCCCGCTGTAGAGCGTGCACGATGCGGGCGGAGGGAAAGAGTAGAGACGGTCGAAAGCCCGATCGCCTCCCGGCTGCGCGCCGAAGGTGGCAAAGGCCTGGTCGAACACGCCATCCCCGGGACTGGACGACCGCGTGACGGAGGTATGCGCAATGCCGAGCGTGGCCAGGTTTCCCCCCGCGCGAAGGGCCGCGGTAAACGGATTGAAAGTGTCCGCGCAGCCCCCCTTGCCCGCGGTGATGGGAATCGTCACGACGTTGCTCGCCACCGATCCAGCCTTGATTTGCACCGGGACATAGCAGCCGGTAGGCGAGTCGGCGGGCACCTCGAGCAATAGGGCATCGGCGGCAGCATCGTCGACCGGCCGGCTGATGGAAACGACCTTCGCGGGCCGGTTTCCGATGTACGCCTCGACCGATTGCCAGAGGGCGGCGGCTGGCGCCGCCTGGTTGTCTGGCGTCGAAATGCCGCCCAGTCCCGTGGCCCACACGGTCGTCTTGTCTCCTTGCGCGACTGCGGCCTGGATGGAATTCGGATTGGGGGCCTGCCCCTCCAAAAAATGTGGGGAGTGGGAAGTCACGGCTGGGCCGTAGCCGGTGTCCCGTACGGAAAACAGCCCGGGACTGTGGCCCACTACGGAAGCCGGCGCCGGGTTGCTCGCGACCTGGTTAAAGAAGACGCGGATGAGAACGTCACCGGGCGGCACGTTGGAGGGAAGAACGGCTTCCACCTTGCTGTCGGAGACGAAGACGGGGAGGCAGGAGTAGCTCGCGCCTCCGGGCGGCGCCGCGGTCACCGTCACACCGGCCAGAGAAAACGCCAGGGGATAACCCCTGGCGAAGACTGCGGTAGGCGGTCCAAGAGAGGAGCCGAGGATACGGAACAGCGATCCTTGGGCGATGTCTCCGTTAGGCAGTCCGCGAGGAACCAGGCTCGCCGCATTCACGATCCCGTGCCTTTGGATGTACGGCGTGGCGGCGAACGCCTGGCCAGGCGCAGTCAGCGTCAAAGCAAAAAGACCGGCCCACCGCTTAAGTGACATTTCAAGATTCCTCCCTTTCAGATGTAAATGGGCAGACGGCGGCAAAACTGGCTCAGGAAGAACAAAAGACTTTCGCGGGAGAGGTCCAAACGTCGCCGCTCACGAGTAAACCGGGAAAACCGCTTGAGCAAGTGACTACCGGCGACGCTTTCCCGGCGGCCGTGCCGCGCGGCAAAATCGCGTTCGCCAGGATTTTGGAGAGTTGGACTGTTCGGATTCCGCCGGTCGATGGCGCCCTTGGTGAGTTTGCCGCTGGCGACATCGCGGGCGAAGCGCTCCACGCCGTCATCTGCGGTCACCAGGACTTCTTGAGATCTTTCCCCTCCGGCAAGCGCACCGATAACGGCGGCCAACGCCAACCCGTTCTTCATACAAGTCTCCTCCGCGGGTCGCAGTCCCTCTCCGGCCGTACGCCGGAGCCCATTCAAACAGCTAATGACAGCTTTGGAAAAACGTTTCGGGGTCTATTTGCGGACCAAACGGAAGGAATACGTAGCCAGATCGGGAGGCTGCTCGCCCGCCGCAAGCCGCCGCACGGCGATGGTGTACTCGCCTGCGGCAAACAACCTGGCGGGCACGGTCGCGATCGCGGTGTGGCCGGGGACGGCGGAGCTCCGGCTCCAGATCTCGCCGCCCGCCGCGGCACGGATGGTGATCACCAAGTCGCCGGACGAGGCGCCCGGCGGCAGAACCAGCTCAAACCGTATCGTATCGGCCTGTGCGGAAAGTTGCAGCCGCTCGGGGCCGCCCTCGCTTCGCGCCAGGCCGGGCGCGAGCAGGAAGGTGGCCTCCACCGGCGCCGGGGCCGGCGGGGGCACGCTTCTTGCGGCCAACTCGCGTTCCAGCCGCGCTTGCCAGGTTGTGCTTTCACCACGGAGCTTTTCCAACTGGGTGGTGAGCCCAGCCACGCGGAAGGCCAGCCACGCCGGTAACACCGCGAGCGCCAGCGCCGCCGCGATGCCCGCAGCCCAGTAGCGCGCCGGCATCGCCGTCACCTTTCGTGAAGTCTTCAACACGTCGAGGAGCGATCGCGCGAATTCCAGGTTCTTGCGCCCTCGCCCGGTGGCGCCGATGGTCGTCTCGAAGCGCAGGCGGCGTTGCGGCGACAGCCGGCCTTCCAGATAATCGTAGGCCAACTCGTCCTCCAGCGCCACGAGTTGCTCGTACGCGGCGTCGTCAATGAAATACTCCCGCTCCAGCCGGAGCTGATCTTCCTCAGGCAACTCGCCCAATAGGTATGCCGCCAGTTGCTCTTGTTGGTTGATGGTATCTCCCAATCTGCTAATGACTCCTTTTGACAAGACGTTCCGGCCTATCATTCCCCACGCCGTGCCAGGCACCGCCCCAGGCACTGTTCAACCTGCCGGCGAATCCGGTAAATCCGCAACCGCAGAGCCCCGGCCGGGAGATTCAATCGTTCCGCCAAGTCCTTCCGCCTCCCGATGTGGACCCCCGCTCCGCCCAGATGATACACGGTCAAAAGCTCGCGGCTCGGTGGCGGAAGACATCCCAGGCAATCTTGCAGGCACCCCAACCGGCGGTGCGTTTCTCCTTCCACGGCTTCCAGCCGCTGTGCTTCGAATGGATCGATGGCCGGGGCCTGCGAAGCGGGCAATGTTTCGAGCGGCCGCGCGTCCCGCTCGGCCTTCCGCCAGCGCTCGCGGATGACGTTCAGCGCCACCCCGTGAAAATAGAGATACGGGTTTTCGGGAGCCGTCTCGATCCCCTCTTCCAATCTTCTGGCGACGCGATCGATGGTCTCGTCCGCATACTCATCGCCCGGCAGGCAGCCCTTCCACTCGAAGAACCGGGTGAGCTTTTCGCGCACCTTTTCATACCGCTCGGCGGCACGGTGCGGGTCGGAATCGAGAAACGCCAGAAGGCGATGGAGCGATTGCTCCGTGAGATCCCATGGCTGTTTCCCCGGGCCCAACTATTTCCACTCCCCCTGCAACACAAACGCGGCCCAATAATACGGGGAGCGCCACGGCTCCTGCCGCGAGATGGCGATCTGGGCGGCGCGCAGCGCGGCGGCCGGAGTTTTCTTTTGCGGTCCCAGCATCGCCGCATAGAAGAGGCGCATGAGCTCGCTGGTGGCCCGGTCATCCACCTTCCAAAGGCTGGCGACCACACGTGGCGCGCCGGCATGCATGAATCCCCGCGCCAGGCCCACCAGTCCTTCTCCGCGAACGTTCTTGCCAAGCGCCGTCTGGCAGGCGCTCAGCACTACCAGGTCCGCCTGGATTTTGAGGTTGTAGATTTCGTAGAGCCGCAGAAAGCCGTCCCGCGGCTGGCCTTGCGCATCGAACAGCGAGAGAGCCAGAGCGGAGAGCTCGGGATGTGCGCTCTCGAGCACGCCGTGAGTGGCGAAGTGCAGGATGCGATAGTCGCTCAGCCGCGCGCTGGTGGCGGCGTCCCGGCTGGCGTCGAAATCGAGCGCCAGCCACCGTTCCGATTCCGGCAGCAGAGCCGCGATCGACCGCGCCTCCTGCCTGGTCGCGGCCAGACGCGCCAATCGCAGCCCGGCGGCGCGCGTCAGAAATGCCGGCTCCGTTGCCGCCTGCGCATGGGGCGCCGGTCCCGGCCGGCGCACGCGCGGGTCCTCCGGCTCGAATACCGGATCGGCAAAAATCGCCAGCGAACGTGCCGCCGGCTTGCGTCCCGCCTCTCCGCGGCGCAGCAGGGCGAGCGTCGTGGCCGAAGGTTCATGGACCACCTCGTGAGCAGCGATCAAGGGCCGATAAGCGCGCGTCTGCGCGGGATCGGCCAGCGCGGCAAAGGGCACGTATTGCAGGGCACCATCCGCGACGATCAAGAGCCGCTTGTTGGCCAGCAGATCGCGGGCCGGCGCCAGGGTCATCTGCGAGAGGCCAGTTGCCGCGCGCTCCACCGAGGCCGCGTCGAGACCGGACTTCAAGGCGTCCCAAAAAACCCGCGCCCCTTCCTCGATCTGTGCGCGCGCGGGCAGCTCGAATCCGCGGATACTGTCCGTCGAAATCGCCCAGAGATAGCTGCGTGGATCTCCCAGCGAGTACTCCAGCAGCAAGGTGCCGGGGTCGAGCGCCTCGCGCCGCACGTCATCCAGGTCGACGACTGCGGGGTCGGCCAAGGACTTGGCCTGCGGGTCGCCGGCGAAGAGCTTCGACCGCACCGCCTGGTATTCTGTCCACGTGGCGTCGATCCGCTTGTCAATCGCGGCCACCCGTTCGGGCGCCGACTTGGCGCGATACAAGCTGGTTCGTTGCGCGGAGAGATCGTTGAGGTCCTGCCGCAGTTTCTGTTCGCGCGCCGCGAGTTCGGGATCGCGTGCAGTGGCCGGGGCAACCCGCGCGGCCGCCAGCACATCCGCCAGGTTGCGGGCGCGGCCGCGTTCGGCGGCGTCGCGCGCTTCCTGCAGGCGCGCCGCGGAGCCCGTCTGCCGGTAAAGCTGCATCAGGACGTCCACGTGCAGTCCGTAGTATTCGCTCACCGAGGCGAGGAACGACGACCGCAGGTCCGGCGCCGCCACGCGATTGCGGACTGGCTCCAGCACCTCGATCGCCGCCGCCACTTGCCCGCGCGCCGCTTCCAGGTTCCCGCGAGTTCTTTCCAGCCTGGCGATCTCGAACCGGGTTTGCGCTTCGCCGTGGGGATCGCCCACCTCGCGCCGGATGGTCAAGGCATCGGCGAGAATCGTCGCCGCGCCCGCCGGATCGTTCAGGGCGTGCCGCGCGTGGCCGATCGTGGTGAGGGCGGATGCTTCGTCCCACCGGTTGGCTGTCTCGCGGAAGATCGCCAGCGCCTCTTCAAGAAGTAACAATGCTTTCGCCGGCTCGCGATTCGACAGGTGCGCCCCCCCGCTGTTGAACAGAGACGAGGCGAGGGTCAGGCGATCCGCCTGGCCGGCGCGCCCGATCGCGGTCACTTGCTGGTAGTATTCGAGAGCCTTGCCGGTATCTCCCATTTCCCGGTAGACCGTTCCCATATTGTTCAGTACCACGGCTTCGAGGCTGGGCCGCTTATTGTCGTGCTGGATCTGGAGAGACTCCCGATAGAGATCGAGCGCCCGATCGTAATTCCCCAGCGTGCGATGGAGACTGCCCGCGGAATTGAGCTGCTGGGCGATGTAGGCCAGGTTGCCGAGCCCGCGTGCCACCACCAGAGCCTGCTGAATGAAATCCAGCCCGCGCTGCGGGTCTCCCAGACGCGAGTACGCCGTTCCCAGGGAGGTCAGCGCCGCAATCTCCTCCTCCTGAAGATGGTGTTCGCGGGCCAAGGGCAAGGACCTGGAGGCAGCCTCGATCGACTTGGGATAATCGCGGAGGTTGCCATACACCGCGCCCAGATTGCTCTGCGCACGCGCCTGGTTCGTGGTGCTGCCGGATGCCTGGAAAACGGCCGAGGCTCGAGTGATCCGGTCGGCCGCCAGGCTCCAATCGCTCTGGGCGATGGGGACCCGCGACGCGGTCATCAGCGCGGAGCCTTGGAATTCCGGTTCGTTGGCGCGCCCGTAGAGTGCGGCTGCGGCTTCCAGTTTGCTAGCGGACCCGGCAGGGGCCTGCACGTGAGTGGCTTCGTAGTAGATCCGATCGGCTTCCGTCAGGGCCTCGCTGTGCATCGCGAAGTTCTTGAGGAAGTAAGTGGCGGGGCCATGTGCGTCCTTCAGCGAGATTTCCAGGCTGTAGTGCCCCGGCAGGGCCGCCGTGGTGGAGAAGATCATGTCAAAGCGGTTGGCGCCTTCCGCCACGGTCTTTCCATCCGCTGCGGTGAGCTTCAGAGTGGCCGCGAAAGGCAGCTTCCGAAACACCACGCGCACCTGGTCGCGCGGCAGATCCAGCGGATAGGTATGAACTTCTCCCGGCGCAATCGTCCGCTCCAGCGCTCCGCCGGGCTGCGGGAGCGGGGATTGGCAGAGAGCCGTCGCGGCGAAGGCCAGCCCGGCAATCGGAAACCTCCCCATCATAGTGGAGACATTCTGACACAAAGAAAGGGAAGCCGCAAACTTACGGCGCAGTTTCGGAGGGTGTATGATTCACGGTGATGGAAGACGCTCTCTCCGCTGCCGGTCCGGCCGCTCGGCTGCTCTACCGGCAACTACTCACGGCCGTGACCTCGGTCGGGCCGTTCCAGGAAGAGATCAAGAAAACCTCGATCCATCTGGTTCGTTCCTCGGCCTTCCTCGGGGTACACCCGCGCAAACAGCATCTGCTACTCACCATTAAGTCGACGAAGCCGATTGCCGGCGCGCGGATTGCGAAAGCCGAGCAGGTTTCCAGAAACCGCTGGCACCTGGACGTGAAGCTCACGACCCCCGAAGAGATCGACACGGAGCTGTTGGGCTGGCTGCGGGATGCCTACGCGCTCTGTTCGTGACGAAGTTGCGGGCTTCCCGATCGACGACGCCCAATTCAGCCGCATCTCTCAGAATCTGGCGAGTCCCGGTAACACCGGCGGTCTTGCCGCCGGTCTCTTCGGACAACTCCCCCTGCCGTTTGTTACCGGTGGCCCCGAGTTTCTGGCTCGCGCAGCCGCTCCGGCCGAGGGCGGTTAGCTGACTCGACAGTCTCTTGTCGATGCTGGCGCTGTAAGCGCCTAAGGCTGTCGGTGGGCGCTGAAGATCTCGCGGACGGAAATCTCCCAGTCCGGCAGCAAGGGTGTGTTCAAGCTCTCGCCGATCTCGAGGACGGTAATCGACTTGGCGCCCCGGTAGATCAGAACCTTTTGGCTTTCGGGCTCGAATTGCCACACTTCCAGGGTACCCGCCCCGAGATAGGTCCAGACCTTGCGCATGGTGTCGGTGGTCCGCTCACTGGGAGAGAGCACTTCCACCGCGATGTCCGGCGCCAGCGGGATCGGTGTCTTGTCCACATCGATCGACGCCCACCGCTCGCTCATCAGGATCGAGGAACGAAATCTATGTCCGGCCGTTCACGCCTCCTTCAGCCTCGGGGTCCTCCGGTTCGGGCGGCAAGTGGATGGTCTCGACCGATGGCGGAACCCGACCCCGGTGGCGGAGGGACGGCCGAGAGTTGTTCTATCAACAGTTGGCAGGGCCGGGAGGGAGGCCGCGTCGCCTTGAACTGATGGCCGTGGAGATTTCGGCCAGCGGGGCGGCCGTCGGGCCTTTCAAGTACGGTAGTCCCAAGCTACTGTTCCATCCGCCCAGTTCGGAATGGGAAGTAGCCAACGACGGCAAGCGATTCCTGGCTTTCACGCCTGTAGCGCCGGAGGGCGTTCCAGCGCCCCCAACGCCGATCACCGTGGTGCTGAATTGGACCGCGGGGCTGAAGAAATGATGGCAGGATGACCGGCCGCTACACGGCGTTCAACGCCTCTTCCACGCTCGGAAAGAACCGGAAGACCTTATCCAGCAGGCTGACTTTGAAAGTGTGGAACACGTGTCCGGTGGCGCCCGCCATGCGCATGTCGCCGCCCGCTCCGGCAAGTTTGTTGTACGTGTAGATGAAGCGCCCGATGCCCGTGCTGTCGGTCGCGGTCACGCCCGAAAGGTCGAAAATAATGATCCGCGTCCCCCGATTCATGAGGTCGTCCACCAGGTTGACGATCCGGGCGCTCTCCGGCCCCATCATGAGTTTGCCGGTCAGCGTGACCACGGCGGTCGCCGGGGCGATTTCGGTATGGCTGATCTCCATCAACATCGAAGGGACCAGTGTACGCCGATTTCAGGGAGAGACGTTAGCCGGGGGAGCTTGCCGTGGCCGTTCTGGCCTCGTTCCAAGGAACGAATCAGGCTCTTCAATTGGCGGTCCGTCTCGCGCTGCGACGCGGCCCCAGCGCCTTGATCTGCGCCTGGTTGTGTAAGACCATCTTCATCCCCTGCAGGATGAGTTTGCGGATGGCGGCGATCTGGCGATCGTGCGCCGAAACGCGCGCCTCAAGCTTGCTCGGCATCTCTGGTCTCCCCTGGCTTACCCGCCAACGACGTGGAATTCGGCATGGTCGAGGAAATGGCTGCCGCCAGTTGGCGCGTGCGCCGCGCCCGGGCTTTCGAAGCCCGTATCCGACCGCCCCAGCGCCCCTAATCCACCGCCCCCGCCCTCCACGCCCGCACCATACTGGCCGCCTCCCCCCACGTGCGGGCAGTGGCCTAAGGTCCGTCGCGATATACTGGAACTGGGATTTAGGACTCAGAGTACCGGATTTGACCCATGGCTGAAATGAGCGTGATCTGGTTGCGCGTGGCCGCAGCGTTATATTCGCTGGGTTTGGCGCACGCCATCCTGACCCTGGTCCGCAAGCGGGAGCACCTGTTCCCCATCGCGCTGGGCGCGTTCGGCCTCGGGTCGGTCTTCCACTTCGTCTCCATCGTCGAAGAGGGCATCGTCAACAACCGCTGCCCCATCACCAACATCTACGAAACGCTCTCCATGTGCGCCTTCCTCATCGTGGCGATCTACCTGTTCGTGCAGTGGCGCTATAAAGTGGATAGCCTCAGCGTGTTCCTCTTCCCCCTGGTCTTTGTGATGGCGCTGGTCGCCACGCTCGGCAACCCGGTGAGCGCCTGGTCGAGCCCGGTGGTCCGCGACACCTGGCTCACCGTGCATATCGTGTTTGTGCTGCTGGGCATCGCAGCGCTGCTCTTCACCGCGGTGGCGTCGCTCATCTACCTCTTTCAGGAGCGCGAGCTCAAAGCCAAGAAGCCGCGCAAATTCTATTACCGGCTGCCCGCCCTGGGCACGCTGGACGACCTCATCTCCAAATCCATGGGGGTAGGTTTCGTGCTCATGACGCTGGCCGTTATCGCCGGCAGCACATGGGGCTTCATCGAATTAAAGACCGCCTGGATCGGCCAGCCGAAGATCGCCATCTCGTTCTTCACCTGGGGCATCTACCTCGCTCTGGTATTCCTGCGGACCACCGCCGGACTGCGCGGAAGGAAAGCGGCGATCATGACGGTCACGGTGCTCGGGTTTTCCGCCATCACCTGGGCCGCGCACGCACGGCTGGGCGCCATCTTCTTCAAACCATGAAGCTGCTCGTCACCGGCGTCAGCCACAAGACCGCGCCCGTCGAGGTGCGCGAGTGTCTTGCGTTCCGCGAAAATACGCTGCCCGCGGCGCTGGCGGATCTCAAATCGCGCGAGGGCGTCGCCGAGGCCCTGATCCTTTCTACGTGCAACCGCGTGGAGATCACGGTCACCACGGACGATGCGTGCGACCCGCAGTCCATCGTCGATTCCTTCCTCGCCGACCACAAAGCGGTGGACCCGAACTCCATCGGCGCGCACCTCTACCGGCACCAGGGCAAAGACGCGATCCATCACCTGTTCCGCGTGGCCGCGAGCCTGGATTCCATGGTCATCGGCGAGCCGCAGATCCTGGGACAGCTCAAGCAGGCCTACGCCGCGGCCAAGGATTGCGGATCGCTCTGCGGATGGCTGGATGGCCTGCTCACCCGCGCGTTCAGCGTCGCCAAGCGGGTGCGCTCGGAGACCGGCATCGGCCAGAATGCCGTCTCGGTGAGCTATGCCGCGGTGGAACTGGCGCGCAAGATCTTCGGATCGCTCTCCGGCCGCACCGTCATGATCGTGGGCGCCGGCAAGATGTCGGAGCTGGCCGCGCGACACCTGCGGCGCTCGGGCGCGTCGCACGTCTTCGTCACCAACCGCACGCACGAGCGCGCGGTCGAAATGGCCAAGCTCTTCCAGGGCACGCCGGTGGAGTACACCCGCTTCGTGGACATGCTGCCCGAAGTGGATATCGTGATCGCCTCGTCGGGCGCGCCGCACTACATCCTGCGCAAGGAGGAGATGCACCGGGTCATCGCCGCCCGCCGCAACAAGCCGATGTTCCTCATCGATATCGCGGTGCCGCGCAACATCGAGCCCTCGGTCAACGACGTCGACAACGTCTTCTTGTACGACATCGACGACCTCCAGGAAGTGGTCAACGCCAACCTCCGGGAACGGATGAAGGAGGCCGATCACGCCGAGATATTGGTGACCGAAGAGGTCGAGCGCACGATGGCGCGGCTGAAAGTGGCCGAGGTTACGCCGACGATCGTCGGATTGCAGGATCAGCTCGAGCAGATCCGCGCCGGGGAGATCGACAAGGTGCGCCGCAAGTTCGGTCCGTTCACTCCGGAGCAGGAACAGGCCATCGAAATGCTGACGCGCGGCATCATTAATAAGATCGCGCACGGACCGATCTCGGAGTTGCGGAATCAAGCCGGCCAGCCCGAAGGCGCGCACGTGGTGGCGGCCATCCGAAAGGCGTTTCACCTTCAGGACTGACCCATGCTCACGATTGCCTCGCGCGGTTCGCAGCTCGCTTTGTGGCAGGCCCGATGGGTCAGCGCGCAGCTCACGGCGCTCGGCCACGAGTGCCGCATCGAGATCATCAAGACCACTGGCGACAAGATCGCCGACGTGCCGCTGGCCCCCCTTATGAACCAGGCCGGAACCAAGGGTCTGTTCACCAAGGAGATCGAAGAGGCACTGCTCGACGGCCGCGCCGACGTCGCGGTACACAGCCTGAAGGACCTGCCGACGGAACTGCCGGAAGGCCTGCTGCTGGCCGCGGTGCCCGAACGCGAAGATCCGCGCGACGCCGTGGTGGGCAAGCGGCTCGCCGATCTGCCGCGCGGCGCCAAAGTCGGGACCAGTTCGCTGCGGCGCGCCGCGCAATTGCGCAAGCTGCGGCCCGACCTCGTGGTGGAACCGGTGCGCGGCAATCTGGACACGCGCCTGCGCAAGCTCGACGAGGGACAATACGACGCCATCCTGCTTGCCGCTGCGGGCTTGAAACGCCTGGGCTGGGACAATCGCATCGCCGAGATCCTGCCGCCGGAAGTGATGTGCTCCGCTGTCGGTCAAGGCGCGTTAGCCATCGAAACGCGCGCCGCCGGCCCTGGCCGCGAAGCCTGTGCCGCGCTCGATCACCCCGCCACGCACGCCGCCATCACCGCCGAACGCGCCGTTCTTGCCGCCCTTGGTGGCGGATGCCAGGTCCCGATCGGAGCCCACGCGGTGGTGTGCGACGGAGTGTTGAGCATCCAAGGCATCGTAGCCTCTCCCGATGGCGCACAACTGATCCGTGCCGAATCCGAAGGCCCCGTGGCCGAAGCCGAATCCATCGGCCGCGCCCTGGGCGAGGAGTTGCTGAACCGCGGCGCCCGCTCGATTATGGATGTGGGGCAGGTTGTCAACCTGCGGGCGGGTTGGCAACCCGCCCAAACTCCGCCCGCATGAAGGTCTATCTCATCGGCGCCGGGCCGGGTGACCCCGACCTGATCACCGTAAAAGGCCGCCGCATCCTCGAGCAGGCCGACGCCGTGCTCTTCGATCACCTGGCGCCCGACGCCCTGCTCGACCTCGCCCCGCCGCACGCGGAGCGCATCTACGTGGGCAAGAAGAAATCGGCACACGCCTTCACCCAGGAAGAGATCTGCGCGATGCTCATCGAGCGCGCGCGGCGGGGCCTCACCGTGGTGCGGCTCAAAGGCGGCGACCCGTTCATCTTCGGCCGCGGCGGCGAGGAGGCCGAAGCGCTCGCCGACGCCGGCATTCCGTTCGAGGTCGTTCCGGGCGTCACCACTCCGCTGGGCATCGCCGCGTACACCGGGGTGCCACTCACACATCGCGAGCACACCTCCGCCGTCACGTTCGTCACCGGCCATGCGGTCGCGGCCATCGATTGGGGCAAGGTGGGCCACGCTGAAACCGTCGTGATCTTCATGGGACTCACGACGTTCGCCGGCATCGCCCGCGAGCTGATCGCGCGCGGCCGCTCTCCCGAGACTCCCGCGATGGCCGTGCGCTGGGCTACGCGGCCGGATCAGGAGACACTCGTAGGCACGCTCGCGACGCTGCCGGGCCTCATCGCCCAGCGCGGCCTGAAGCCTCCGGCCACGATTATCGTGGGCGAAGTGGTGAGACTCCGCGAGAAGCTCAACTGGTATGAGCACTTGCCGCTGTTCGGCAAACGCATCGTCGTGACCCGCGCCAAAGGTCCGTCGGACGCACTCTCCGCGAGGCTGCGAGCGCTCGGCGCGCACGTCATCGATATGCCGGCGATCGAGATCCGACCGGCCGCCGATTACGGCCCGCTCGACCGCGCCATCGCCAATTTGAGGTCCTACGACTGGCTGATCTTCACCAGCGCCAACGGCGTCCGCTTCTTCCTCGACCGCCTGGACCGCTCCGCCACCGACTTGAGATCGCTGCGGGCGAAGATCTGCGCCATCGGACCTGCTACGCGCGCGGCCGTGGAGGCCCTGCACCTCAAACTAGATCTCATGGGCCAGGAGTATGTCGCCGAGGGCCTGCTGGCAGCCTTCGCGCCGTACGACCTCGCCGGCAAGCGCGTGCTATTGCCCCGCGCCGCCGTAGCGCGCGATATAGTCCCCAACGAGCTTTCGCGCCGCGGCGCGCACGTGGACGTGGTCGAGGCATACCGCACCGTTGTTCCGGACGAACTCGCGGCCCGCGCCGTGCCGAGCGCGGACTTCATCACGTTCACCAGTTCCTCCACCGTGCAGAACTTCGTCGCAGTCGCCGGCATCCCCACCGCCAAGGCCATTTCCATCGGCCCGGTCACCACCCAAACCGCGCGCAATCTGGGCATCGAAGTG
Organism: Bryobacteraceae bacterium; assembly: GCA_041485845.1. Taxonomy (GTDB): domain Bacteria; phylum Acidobacteriota; class Terriglobia; order Bryobacterales; family Bryobacteraceae; genus OMOG01. The sequence continues at coordinate 3,066 of JBGPKH010000049.1, read as the reverse complement.
GCCGCCCAGGCGCGCGTTTTTACCATCGACGGCCTGGTGGAAGCCATCCTCGAAATGTGCGACACTGAGGCGGCTCCCCCGACAAGCATATGAGACCTCACATCATCGGCATTGCCGGCCCGTCCAGCTCCGGGAAGACCGAGCTCTCCAGGCAGCTCGTGCAGAGGTTGCCCGGGACCTCCATCGTTTCCCTCGATTCCTACTACCGCGATCTGACCCACATTCCGATCGAGGAGCGCGCCAAGACCAACTTCGACCATCCGGACTCGCTCGACTGGGAGCTGCTCCACCAGCACCTCCAGGCGATGGTCGAAGGCCGCGCCTTCGACGAGCCGGTCTACTCCTTTGCGCACCACAACCGTACGCACCTCACCAAGCGTATCGAGCCCAGTGAGTTCGTGATCGTGGAAGGACTGTTCGTGCTGTACTGGCCCGAGCTGCGTTCGCTGCTCGATACCAAGGTCTTCGTCCGGACCGATCCGGACGTGTGCTTCGAGCGCCGCCTGGCGCGCGACGTGGCGGAGCGCGGCCGCACGCCGGAATCGGTGCGCGAGCAGTATGAGCGGACCGTGCGGCCCAGCGCGGAGTGGTTTGTCCATCCGACGATGAAGTACGCCGACCTGGTGGTGTCGGGCGAAGCGCCGCTGGCCAATTCGACGAGCGCGGTATTAGACGCTTTGCACCGCCAGTGGGACAGGCCTCCTGGCCTGTCCGCCGCCGCCGGCAGCTAGCAGTTCCTCCAGCAAGGGACTCTGCGGGTAGGGGTGGCCGTGATAGGCGCGGAATCCTTCGCCATGCGTCAGGCCCACGAGTTGGCCGCGCTCACGTGTCCAGCGTTCCATGGTGTCCAGGTAGTCGTTGGCGCCGTGATGCTGGCGGAGCCATTCTCTCTGGCTGGCGTGCGCGGCGAGCATTTCGCGTTTGCGGGCGAACGTCTCCGCGATATCGACAACGAAGTCCGGTTTGACGAGTCTGCCTTCCCGATCGCGCCCTTCGATCGGGTCCATAAAGTAAAGATGCGGGATGCGGTCGAGCGGCGGCTCCGGATCCTCGGCGCGCGTCCGGTAGTTCGGGGCAGGCGCGCCGAAGCAGGCATCGCGGACTAGTGCGCTGGCCGCTTCGTGGTCGCAGAGGTAGTCGGACGGCGCGGCGGTCAGCACTAATTCCGGACGAGTCCGGCGCAGGGCTTCCGTGACGCGGCGCCGCGACTGGTCATCGTTGAAGATCGCCAGGTCGCGCATCTCGAGGCAGAGGTAGCGCGCACCGATGAGCGCCGCGGAGGCCGCCGCTTCGCGCCGGCGAACGGCGGATATTTCCTCGGGACCCAGCTCGTGCGAGCCGCAGTCTCCCGGCGTCATGGTGGCGATCGTGATTTCGTGGCCGTGGCTGGACAGAAGCGCGAGCGTGCCGCCGGCCAGGATCTCGACGTCGTCCGGATGGGCGTGGATCGCAAGAATGATCGCCATTCGGTCAGATCCGCCGCACGAGGATGTGCTTGTATTCCGTCCACCGGCCGGCGTCGTGCGCCTGAAGCTCGATCGGCCCTTCTTCCAGGTTGTCCAGCCGGTCGTACTCCGTCACAGTTTCGCCGTTGATGCGCACCAGGCACGTGGCGTCTTTCACGCGCAGTTGGAAGAGCCACCATTGGCCGGGCTCGATGCGCGGGTAGAGCCCGCGTTTGATCGTATACAGAGACCCGGTGGGATAGTGCGCGCCCTCGACGTCGTGGAGCTGGATCTCATAGTGGCGGCCGCGCGATCCCTGGCCGGCGGTGCGAAAGAGCACGCCGCCGTTGTGGTGCCAGGCGTGCCGGACGTACATCTGCAACTCGAAATCGCGGAACTTGTCAACCGTGGCAAAGTGGCCGACGCCGTCGCTGTGGAGGACCGCGCCGAGCGCCTCGAAGACCGGCTTGCCCTCGGAGATGTGCCACTTCGCAAGATCCTGCGGGGTCTCATAGAGGGGCGTCCACGCGACCTTCGCCGGCAATTCGCGGACGCGAAGGTTGCGGAAGCGGATGGGATACGACAGGGACTCGATGCCAAGATAGCCGCTACGCAGGCGGTGGCGCAACTCGGGCACGGTTTCCACATCGAGATCCTGGACCGCCTCGCCGTTGGTCCACACTTGCAGGCGCGGCCAATCCATCAGGATGCGGAAGGTGTTCCACTCGCCGCGGTTCTTGACGTTCACCTTCAGCGGCGCCACGAGAGGAAAGATCGAGCCCATGGATTCCGGCGCGGGCTTCGCATCCTTTTCATGAAAGATGTTGATCTTCATGCCGCACCACATGTTCCGGCCGTGCTCGGGCGCGTGCAGGTAGATGCCGGAGTTGGTCCATCCCCGGACGAAGAATTCGCCGCGGAAATCGAAGTTTTCGTATTGCCGGGCGGAGCGCAGCCAGGTGGGATAGCCCGCACTCGGGTGCACCACGATGGCGCCGTCGTTCACGTAGAAGGCCGCTTCCGGCCCGTCCTCGACGGACCAGCCGTCGAGCGACTTGCCATCGAAGAGCGCGGCAAACCCGGATTCGTTTTCGTTTTGCGGCACGGCGAACAGGGCGGAAGCCGCGCCGGCAGTGGTCAGAAAAGCGCGTCGGTTCATACTCAGACGATTGTACTCGCCGGACTGAGATAAAATCACCGTAGTCCCCGGAGGGTTGAAACAGGAAAGGGTTGGAACTATGAAACGAGCCCAAGTCATCATTCTGTCGGCGTGCCTCCTGGTGTTTGCCGCGGGTATCCGCGGGGCGGGCGGTCCGGAGTTCCGGGACCTGTTCAACGGCAAGGACCTGACCGGCTGGGTCAACGTCAACACCGCAGAGGATACGTGGCGCGTGGAAAACGGCATGCTGGTTTGTTCGGGCCACCCGATCGGCGTAATGCGGACCGACCGGCAGTACGAGAATTTCATCCTGCACGCGGAGTGGATGCACACGGAACCGGGAGGGAACTCGGGCATGTTCCTGTGGAGCGGGCCGATCCCCAAGCCCGGCACTCCGTTTCCCACCGGCGTGGAGGTGCAAATGCTCGAGTTGGAGTGGCCCAATCTGAACAAGCGGAACGG